>NZ_JAJKFV010000029.1:1410316-1749145 GCF_020966775.1 Rhodopirellula halodulae
GACTGAACATGACGAATTCGACTCCCGATCATGATCTTTCGAATTCCTGTCTCGGAAGCCGCCGCGCTTTCTTCGCTCGAATGCTCGCCACCGGGGCCGCCGTTGCGGCGGGGCCAGTGGCACTGGACAGATCAGTTCACGCCGCGAGGCCGGGACAACAAGACGCGATTCTGCGTCCCAATCTGGATCGGGATTTGTTCCGAGTCCGCATGGAAATGGATGTCAAAGGCAATGTGAACCTGACCAAGGATCCGTTGCTGGCTCAAACGGCCGACAAACCGACCAAGCAGCAGTTGCCGATCACCGCCAAGGTGGCGTTGGACTTCGAAGAACGCTATCTGCGTCCGGAACAAGTCGATCGCGAATCACCCATCATCGCGGTGGAACGACATTACCACACCGCCGAAGGTGTCAGCCGATTGAGTCGCTTGGATCAACGCACTGAGTTGCGTGGTGGCTTGGGGACGATCGTCGCACGTCGCGATCAATTGCCCGAGGCGATTTACGCGACGGATGATTACCTGACGCACGATGAGTTGGACCTGTTGCGAACGCCACTCGCCAGCGTTGTCGTGGACCGATTGGTTCCGACGCAAACGCTTCGTCTGAATGAAAAGGTGGAACTCGACAAGGACGTCCTGGCCTCCGCGTTCAATCTCAGCGGCGTTGCTCAAAGCGACGTGGAGATCAGCTTGGTCTCCAACGATTCGAAGAATGCGAAGTTGCAGTTTCAGGGCAAAATCGACGGCTTTGCCAACGGTGTCCCGACACAACTGCGAGTGCTGGGCAAGCTGACCTATCAACACTCCGAACGTGCGGTGACTTGGGCGGCCGTCGCGATTCACGAGACCCGTGAAATCGGAATGGCAGAGCCTGGGTTTGATGTCACCGCCACGATTCGAATGATCCGCAAACCGCTTCCGTCGGTTCAGTTTCTGTCGAAGAACGCCGTCGCCGTGGATTTCGATGCACCACCGCCGGCTGATCGGCTGCTGATGGCCATCGATTGCGAGAAAATTGGTGTTTCAGCGCTACTGGATCGTCGCTGGAAGATCATGCAGGACGGCGCCGGCCAAGCGGTTTTGCGAATGATTGAAAACGAACAGAGCATTGCGCAGTGCAATCTGCGGTCGCTTCCGAAGTATCCCGCCGGAAACCAATTGTCGCTGGAGGCCTTCGAAGCTGACGTGCAAAGGACGCTGGGCAAGCAGTTTGGCCAGCTCGTTCGATCCGAGGAGCAGCTATCCGATTCCGGTTTGCGCGTTTTGCACGTGAATGCCACTGGTGAGGTGCAGGGAATCCCCATCCAGTGGATCGTGATGCATTTCAGCGACGAGACCGGCCGCCGAATCCAGGCCACACTGACGATGGACAGCGAAAGCGTGAACAAATTGGACGGTTCCGACGTTCAATTGGCAGCCTCGCTGCAGTGGGATCGTCCCGGAGCATTGGATTCCGAAGAAGCCACAGAAAAATTGGGCCGCGAGGGAACGGAAACAGCTTCCTCGGGCAAGCAGCAATTAAGATTAAGTCCGGCTGCATCGTCTGGACCGGGCAACAATGGTCCTGAGCATATCATCTCAGCCAGTGATCTCCCCTCGTCCAAACGTTAACAACGGCTTTTCATGTTGACCTTTGCCACCGCTTCCGCATCCAGCGCCGGTTCCGCCAAACGCTTTCAATGCGTTTGTGGCGCCGAACGAGCCTGGGTTTCCTTGGGTGATCGCGTGCACCGCCGACTTTCCGCCCTCGTTGTGGCATCGATGGTCGTTTGGGGGGCGAGCATTTTCTGCCCCAGCCCTGTTTTCTCGCAAGAATCCGATGCGGATCCCTCGACGCAAGTTCAGACCGAGTTTGCACCGGGAGTGGTGACCGTCATTCCACCCGCTCCCGACCCGAAGGAAACCTTCGACGGACCGCTCACGCTGCAGTCGTTGGCTGACAGTCACCCGGAAATCAGCTGGCAAACCGACGATCATCCCGACGGGGAGCCGCATTTCGATCCTCGTTCAAGAACGCTGGCCGAAATGGCCAAGCAAGTGATTTTGCGTCGCGAAATTTATTGCTTTGAGTTTTCGTTCAAACCTTTGCGTCAAATGTACTTGGACGTTCCTCGTCCTGACGGTCGGATGCAGCGGAAGTTGGTACACTACATGGTGTATCGAGTTCGCTATCGGGGGGGCGATTTACGTCCCGCATTTGATGATCCCAAGAATCCGATTTACCAACGAATCGAATCGGTCAGCTACAGCTCACGCCGATTCTTCCCGATGTTGGTCCTGAAGGATCATGAATCTGACCGCAAATACGTCGATCAGATCCTGCCGATTGCAAAAGAGCGAATCGCGGTCCGTGAGCAAATCACGGCTCCGCTGCACAATTCGGTGGACATCAGCACCGTGAAAATCCCTCGGACCACGGACGAGAACGCTCCGGGAGTCTGGGGCGTGGCGACTTGGGTGGATGTGGAACCCGGTTTGGATTTCTTCTCAATCGACGTGTTCGGATTGACGAATGCATTCCAGCAAGACGGCGAAGGCGACGAGGCTCCGTATCGGCGCAAGGCTCTGACGCTGAATTTCTATCGTCCCGGCGACGCGATGGACCAAACCGAGGACCGAGTACGCTTTGGCGTGCCGGCCTATTCGGATCCGGAAGAACAAAAATACACCCTGGATCAGTATGGGCTGGAACAACGACTTGATTACAAGTGGTCGTTCCGCTAATCTCTCGCCCTCTCAAAAATCCACATACACTTTTCACTGATCAAAACGCAGAACTTCGATGGCACATAAAAAGGGTCAGGGCAGCAGCCGCAACGGTCGTGACAGCAACGCGCAGCGTCGTGGTGTCAAGAAATATGGTGGTGAAGCTGTGGTCGCCGGCAACATCTTGGTTCGTCAGGTTGGAACCAAATTCCATCCCGGCGCCGGTGTCGGCATGGGCAACGACTACACGTTGTTCGCATTGGTCGACGGCAAAGTCCGCTTCGATCGCAAAGGTCGTCGCGTCAACATCGACGTTGCCTGAACTGAAGCTCGGCAGAAAATTCTTCCTTGAGCACATTTGATGTTGCGGGTCTGAACCCGCCACAAGCCGAGGCGGTCCAGACTTTGTCAGGGCCACTGTTGGTGCTCGCGGGTGCTGGCACGGGCAAAACCCGTGTGGTGACATTCCGCATCGCGAACCTGATCAAGCACGGCACCCAGCCCGACCGCATTCTGGCGGTGACGTTTACCAACAAAGCCGCCGGCGAAATGCAGGAGCGGGTCGGTGAACTGCTGGGCCACAAAAAGCAAAAACGTAGACGCGGCGAGAAAGCCCCGCCCAAGCCTGCGATCAGCACGTTCCATGCTCAATGCGTGAGAATCCTGCGTGAACACGCTCCGGCCATTGGGTTTCCCGCCACCTTCGCGATCTACGACCGCAGCGATCAAGAATCACTTGCGCGAGCGGTGCTGCGTGAACTGCGTTTGCCCACCGCGGCTCTCAAGCCCAGCGACATGTTGTCGATCATCAGCGGTTGGAAGAACGCCTCGGTCAAACCGGATCAGGCGCTGAGCATCGCCAGCAGTGACAAAGAGCATTTCGCGGCCTCCGGTTATCGGCGGTATCAAAACGGTTTGCGGGCTCGTGGGGCAATGGATTTCGATGATCTGCTGCTGCACACGGAAACGCTCTTCAACGAACACGCCGACATCCGAGATCGCGAAGCCAGCCGCTACGATCACGTCTTGGTCGATGAATACCAAGACACCAATGGTAGCCAGTACCGCATCACCAAACACCTGACGCAGGCTCACCGAAATTTGTGCGTGGTCGGCGACGATGATCAGTCGATCTACGCTTGGCGTGGGGCCGACGTGACTCACATTTTGAGCTTCAGCCAAGACTGGCCCGACGCGAAAGTGGTTTGGTTGGAGGATAACTATCGCAGTACCGGCGCCATTTTGGAGATGGCAAACACGTTGATCGATTTCAACACGGTACGTCACGACAAAGTTCTGAAGCCGTACCGTCCGGCGGGCAAGCGACCTCGCATTGTTCAGCACAAAGATGAACAGGCCGAGGCGGAGACCGTGGTCCGTGAGATCAAGCACCTGATTGAAAACGAGCACATCCAACCCAAAGACATCTCAATTCTGTTCCGCACGAACGAGCAGCCTCGTTTGTTCGAAACCGAATTGCGGAAGCATGATGTTCCCTATGTGATGTTGGGAAGCCAGTCGTTCTTTGATCGTCGCGAAGTTCGTGACATCGTGGCTTACCTGAAATGGATCAATCAGCCGGACGATGAGATTTCTTTGTTGCGTGTGATCAACACGCCGGCACGTGGATTGAGCAACAAGTCCATTCGCATGCTGATTGATCGCGCCGTCTCCAAGGGCGTTCCGATTTGGCAGGTCATGAACGACCCGGAATCCGTCGCGGATATGACGCCCGCCGCACTTCGGGGCATCGATCAGTTGAAGGAACTGCTCAGCGATGTGCGTCTGCGGATGGAAAACGAAACGTTACGAGAAGGTTTGGAAACGCTGCTGCAGCGGACGGCCTACGCGGACGAGATCGCTCGATTGTATGACCAGCCGGACGAACGCGAATCTCGGATGGCGTCGATCGGCGAAGTCAGCAACGCAATCGCGGCGTACGAAGACAAGCATGAGGAACCGGATTTGTCAGGCTTTCTGTCCGACATTGCGTTGGCCGGGAAAGAGATGGGCAGCGAAAAAGACAAGCTGGCCATGAAGAACGCGGTTTGGTTGTTGACCATGCACGCCGCAAAAGGGTTGGAGTTCCCCGTCGTTTACATGGTCGGAATGGAAGACGGCATTCTGCCTCACAGCCGAACGTTGAAGATGGGCGTCGATGAAGACATCGCGGAAGAACGCCGGTTGTGTTACGTCGGGATCACGCGGGCGCAGGACCAACTGACAATGTCACTGGCGCTGACTCGTCGAAAATGGGGCAAGCCTCGTCCGACCAAACCCAGCATGTTCCTCTACGAGATCACGGGCCAGGCGGACAATCCCAACAAGTATCGCAAACGCAAACATGGGGCTTCGCGGTCGGCTCGCTAACCCGAAGTTGCTTCAGACGCAATCGCATCATTGCTTCGGTTGCCACGGTTGCTTGCCATCTTTCTCACGAAGAAATTTCGCGTCGACATCAACATACCAATCATGCAGACGCGATCGCATCTCGGTGACCCGCTCAGGGTGCTTGGCAGCAAGGTCGTTTCGTTCGCCAATGTCCTGGGCAAGGTTGTAAAGGTGCACTCGCCCGTCTTCGTACCGCTCGACCAATTTCCAGTCGCCTTCACGGATGGCGCCTCCGGGAAAGCCGCCTTGATTGCTGTAGTGAGGGTAGTGCCAGAAAAGCGATTGGCGATCGAGTGGTTGGCCATTCAGAAGCGGCCGGAGCGATTGCCCGTCGACGACTCGGTCGCTCGGCAAGTCTTGACCGCACAGGTCCAGGATCGTCGGGTAGAAATCGATGCTGCAGACGGGCGTGTCGTTGGTGGAACCGGACTCTGTGACACCGGGTGCCCGAATCAAAAAGGCCTCTCGGATTCCACCTTCGTAAACCCATCCTTTGCCACCGCGAAGCGGCAGATTGGAGGTGGGTGACCCTTCCGACGTGCTGAGTCCACCGTTGTCGGAGGTCAGGATGACAATCGTGTTGGACCGTAACTGAAGCGATTCGATTTGGTCCAGGACTTTGCCAACCGCTTGGTCCATGGCTTCGACCATCGCCGCGTACACCGCGTGATTCTGCAGCGTGCGGACTCGTCGCGTGGAAGATTTTGCGGATGGAAAAACCTGCTCTTCTTCGCCAAAGGCTTCTCGATCTGCGATACCAAGTCGCTCAGCTTTGGCTAGATACTTCTTGACTAAGTCCGGTCGTCCCATCAAGGGTGTGTGAACGCTGTAGAAAGACAGGTACGCCAGGAAGGGTTGGTCTTGATGGTCCGCGATGAATGCGGCAGCTTCTGTCGCCAGTCGATCGGGCAGATGCTCGCCTTCCCCATGATCTTCCAAGCGAGGGTTTTTGAACGGCGAGAAGTATCGATTGCCACTGTACGGCCCGCCCGCATTGTGTCCGCCTCGGTTGATGTCGAAGCCTTGGTTCTCGGGCCAGTATTCTTCCGATGGACCGAGGTGCCATTTGCCGGCGAAGAACGTCGCGTAGCCAGCGTCCTTCAATGCTTCGGCGAGTGTGACTTCTTCCAGCGGCATTCGGTTGTTCAGCGGTGCAGGACGAAAACGTCCGGCCCGCGTGCCTGTGAAGAAGTTGGTGGCATCGACCCGAGAGGGGTATTTGCCCGTCAGAATGCTGTATCGCGTCGGGCTGCAAACGGGATTGGCCGCATAGCCGTTGGTGAACCGCATGCCCGATTGGGCGAGTTCGTCAATTCGCGGCGTTTCGTAAAACGTGTCCGGGTTGTTGGCACCGATGTCCATGAAGCCCAAGTCATCAACCAAGAAAAAGACAACGTTGGGTGGACGTCGATCCTCGGCACGAGAGACCTGCGGTAAAAAGGCTGTCGCAATCAAACATGCGATTGAAACGATTGCGGCGAGGTTGGACAGCTTTTGCGAGAGCAGCGGACGATTCATTGCGGCGGGTTGGTTGATGGCAGGATGAGGTGGCCAGAATATTGGCCGGAGGGTTCATCCCAGTCTAGCTCGAGCAACGTCCCGAAGGGGTTGGTCAAAGCTTCTGAAGAGCCAACTGCACCATTTTCTGAGTGTGCCCCGTGAGCTTTGCGTGCCCCGGGCACCAGCCTTCTAGGAAGCGAACGAAGTCCGCCCATGCGAATGGGTAAAGACTTCGCCACTCGGCTTCTAATGAAGTTAGGTGAACCGAGGAACCTTCCCGTCTCGTCATCGCTTGCCGCAGCGACTGAAAGTAGGAATCCAGGTACTCGTCTTCATGGCGTTCGCACTCGTCTTCGCTGATGCAACTGCTGAAGAAGTATGCGACATCCTTCATGCCACATCCGCGACCGACATACTGGAAGTCGACCATCGCGGGAGCAAGGTTCGGTTCGTGGCGGAAACACATGTTCGCCACCTTGGCATCGCCATGAACGAGTGTTTGATAGCGGGCGTTACGGAGTCGTTCATCGATCTCAGACGCGGCAAGCTTCAGGTCACCGTGTGGCATCGCGTCCAACTCGTCCGGTCGCGTGTCCAGATGCCAGTAGGTGCCCACCGGCCACAGTCCCTTCGCAATCGAGCTTGTTGCTTGATCGGCCTCGTGCAAAAAGACTGCGTGAAAAGAAGCCAGCCACGCCAACCCTTGTTTGACTTGATGAGGGTTGAGCCACCGATGGCGAATGGGGAAGCCGCTCGCATCCAGGTCTTCCAGAATCAAAACTTGTTTGGACGCGTCGCTGGCGGTCGCGAGACAACGGGCGACCCGGCAATATTCGTCGCAGCGATCTGCAAACGTGGCGTAGAATGCCTGCTCGACTTCATACGAGCGAAGCTTACGGCGATGCGATAGCGATGTGTTCCAGCCTCGCGGATGTTGACCGTGTTCGCTTGATTGATCTGGAGGAGAAATCTCTTTTACAATCACGCTCGAGTGTCGACAGCCTCGAAGCTGGACTCGCACAATTTGTCCGTAGCCACTCCACAGCGATTGGACGATTTGGGCACTTTCGATCGAAGAAGCACCGAGAGTTGATCGAATCCAATCGCTGAGGTCAGGCGTCAAAATCAAAGCTGTTCCAAGACAGTGGTGGCGGTGGTGCGGCCGCGATGAGTTCGACTGATGTTGACGAAGTCGATCTTGCCATCTTCACCCACGACGATCGTTGTGGGGTAAGCCGTTTCGCGGGGGGCATCCCAGCGGAGCCCGTACGCTTCCGTGAAGGAATAATCCGGGTCCAATAGCATGGTGAATGGCTTGGGAAGCGACGACCCCTGCAGGAAGTCTTTCGCATGAGCGTGCAACTGTGCCGCCGGTCCGGGGTAAATCAGCAACACCTTCGCATTGTGTTCTTGGAACTGTCGTGCATGCTTCACCAAATCTGCGACTTGGCCCACGCACGCCGGGCACTGCTTGCCAGGAAACCCACGCAGAACCGCAATGACCACGGGGCCTTCGCCGGTTAGCTCACCGAGTCGGACCAAGTCGGAACTCTGTCCGGCGACGGCTTCGAGGGTAAAGTCTTTGGCTGGTTGGCCGACCGTGGGTTCTGGCGTCGATCGTGTGGGGCGAGCGTCGTTGGCACCGGTCGGTTGTGGTGAGATCAATGCTGCCAGCAGGAGTGCCGGTACCATTGATACGACAACAAGAGTCTTGAAATTCATGGTGGTTCTCGAATTCGGGGCTGAAATTCAATGGGCGTGAACAAACGTTGCAGTGAGCGTTGCGCAGTTGCCCCGTGAGTCGTCGCCGTCTCGGTTCGAGAATGGGCATCGGTCACGGTCAGGCGTTCAAACAGCGAGCGAATACGACGCCCGCAGCGGTTGGGGGAGTTCGCTTGAGGGCTGCGCGGATTCACTGCATTTGATTTGCTTGAATGTTCATTTTGAGCATCGGTCCGCCGTCTTGGATCGCTTGAGGGCCAATCGTCAATTGTCCGGTGGGTCGCTAGATTGTGGACATGAATACCGATGCTCCCCGACTCAATCGCGAAAACTCTCCCAGTCCCGACCTGTGTCGATCGGCGGTTCGGTGTTTTGACGAGCTTTGGGACGCTGCGCCTCGCATGAATTGCGATCGCGTCACGATCGGTGGGGCTCGCGTGTTGGATGCAGGGGTGAATTGCCTGGGGTCGCTCGAAGCGGGAATTGGATTGGCTCGGCTTTGCATGGGCGACTTCGCCGACATTTCTTACTCAGCGAAAGATTCCAACGATGTGGTCGACCTGAGCGTTTCTGTGCGGACTGACCATCCGGTGAAGGCTTGTTTGGCGGGGCAGTACGCCGGTTGGCCCGTGTCGGTGGATGACTTCTTTGCCATGGCCAGCGGCCCCATGCGGATGTTGCGTGGGAAAGAAGCGATGCTGGAACACCTGGAGCTCGCACGCCCCGCGACGGAGGACGATTTCGCTGTGGGAGTTTTGGAGGCTGATCGGTTGCCGACCGAGGACGTGATTCAAACGATTGCGAATGAATGCGGCGTCACGACCCATCGTTTGTGTTTGGCGATCGCACCCAGCACCAGTTTGGCAGGCAGTGCTCAGGTGGTGGCTCGTAGCGTCGAAACTGCGCTTCATAAGCTGCATGCGTTGGATTTCGATGTGACCGCGGTGGTATCAGCACATGGCAATGCGCCGCTGCCTCCGCCCGCGAAAGATGGCGACACCATCCAAGGCATCGGTCGAACCAACGATGCGATGCTGTATGGCGCTCGCGTCACATTGTGGGTCGATGCGGATGACGATGCGATTGCCGATGTGGCGGCAAAGGTGCCAAGCGAATCTTCTGATGATCACGGCAAACCCTTTGCTCAGATCTTCAAGCAATACGACTACGACTTCTACAAAGTCGACCCCATGCTGTTCAGCCCGGCTGTGGTGACGATGCATTCGCTCCGCAGTGGCAAATCATGGCGTCATGGTCGATTGATGCCTGATGTCTTGCGAGAATCCTTCTCGCTATGAGTCGACCGAGAATATTGGTTCTCGGAGGCAGAGACGCTGCTCGGCAACCGGCAATCAGCCGATCCAATGAAACGTCGTTCAAGCTGGGATGGCATTTGTCTCAGCTGAGCGAAGCCGCGACTCGGCATGACGCGGAAATTTTGTTTGCCGACTACGAGTCCTTGCGTGGTCACATCGCCGCCTCCAATGACCAGGCGAATCATCTGAGCACGGGCCAAGCTGGGCATGCGACGGCTTGGTGTTATCGCGGCGATGGAGAAACGGCAGGCGAAGTCTCCCTCTCGCAATTCGACGCTATCCTGACGCGAACGATGCCGGCTGGATCGTTGGAACAGGTGACGTTTCGATTGGCGGTGCTGCACGATCTGGTGTCGGCGAAAACTGGGCCTCGTGTGATCAATTCTCCGCGAGGTTTGGAACTTGCCATCGACAAATTTGCCACGTTGACACTCGCTCGCCGATTGGAACTGCCGACGCCAAGGACCCAGGTGGTGCAGTCGCGAACGGCGGCGATGGAGGCGTTTGAACAACTAGGGGGCGACGTGGTCGTCAAACCGATCTTCGGTGGCGAAGGGCGGGGTGTGATGCGTCTGCGGGATACCGAGTTGGCTTGGACGGTGTTCTCGACGCTGACTCAGATGGATGCGGTTTGTTATCTGCAGGAGTTTGTTGGGCCCGGCGGAGTGGATCTGCGGGTATTGATCGTCGGTGATCATGCTCATGCCGTTCGTCGCACCAGCGAAAACGATTTCCGGACCAACGTTCGCGGTGGAGGCCAGAGTACAAGAGTGGAGTTGTTGCCGAAGTGGGAGTCCGCGTCGCGTTTGTTGTGTCGCGACATGGGACTGACGTTTGCAGCCGTCGATTGGATCGAGTCGGCGACGGGCGAGTTGCAATTGATCGAAGTCAACGGTATCCCCGGTTGGAAAGGGGCTCAGAAGGTCGTCCCGGTTCGCATCGCGGATCAAATCATTGAGGAATTGGTGAAGCAGTCATGAGTGAAGGTCCCTGCAACCGAGAGTCCACGCGTCTGCGCGCGGAAACCGATCGGGCATCAGGCAATGTCGCTTCGCGGTTGACCGCGGTTGCGAAGATTTTGCCGGGAGCGATCGCCATCGCGGAACCGGCCGGACCGATCAAGCGAGACGGATCCGATCGCGATTATCAACTGGTGACCTTCAAAACGCTCGACGAACGCAGCACTCAAATCGCTCGTGGTCTGCTGGCGAGCGGCATTCAGCCCGGAATGCGTTTGGTGAGCTTGGTCCCGTTTGGAGCTCAGTTCATCGAGTTGGTCTTTGCGATGATGAAAGCCGGCGTGGTCGTGGTGTTGATCGACCCAGGCATGGATCGCAAACACCTGATCGGTTGCCTTCAAGAAGTGAACCCCGATGGTTTCATGGGCATCCCCAAGGCTCAAGCCATTCGGACGATCTTGCGTGGCAAATTTCCAAACGCCAAGCACAACGTGACGGTCGGGCGTCGGTGGTTTTGGGGAGGCAAGACACTGCGGCAGATTCTGGAGCTGGGGGAACGTCACGGCGATCAGGTGCTGCCTGATGTGCAGACCGCTGATCCCGCGGCGGTCATCTTTACCACCGGTAGCACGGGGCCGCCCAAAGGAGTTGCCTACACGCATCAAACGTTCCACGCCCAAATTGACCGCATTCGCGATCGCTATGAAATCCGTCAAGGCTCTCGCGACTTGGCCTGTTTTCCATTGTTTGGATTGTTCGATGCTGTGATGGGAGTGACGACCATCATTCCCGACATGGATCCCACTCGACCCGCCGACGTGGATCCGCGAAAGTTGATTCAGGCTGCACGACAATGGGAGGTGGATCAGGCGTTTGGTTCACCGGCTCTTTGGAAAACCGTCACCCGCTGGTGTGAGGCCAATGCGGTGGGGAGACCGTTTCCAACCCTGCAACGGGTCTTGTCAGCGGGAGCCCCCGTGCCCGCGGCGACGCTGCAATCATTGCGTCAGTTCGTTCACGAAGACGCTCGTGTCGAAACACCTTACGGCGCAACCGAGGCTTTGCCGATTGCTTCGATCGAATCGCGAGTGGTGATCACAGAAACGGGACCGGCGGCTGCCAAAGGCAAAGGCGTCTGCGTGGGATCAAGGTTCGAAGGCGTGGACTGGAAGATCATCGCGATCGAAGATGGCCCCATCGGCGACATGGAGCAAACGCAAGAATTGCCTCGCGGAAAGATTGGCGAGTTGATCGTTCGAGGACCGATGGTGACGCGACAATACGTGACACGAACGGATCAGAATGCGGCGCACAAGATTTTCGATTCAGCGAATGGAGTGGAAAGCTTTTGGCATCGCATGGGCGACGTTGGCTACCTCGATTCGCAAGATCGTTTTTGGTTCTGTGGACGGAAGGCTCACCGGGTGGTCACCTCTGACCGAACGTTTTTCACGATCCCTTGTGAGTCCGTGTTCAATGTTGATGATCAAGTCGAAAAGTGTGCGTTGGTCGGTGTCGGTCCCGCGGGAAATCAGCAGCCCGTCCTGGTCGTGCAGCCGGTGGATCTGACGGTGGCCGACGATGAACAACGGTCGCAGATATTAGAACAGCGTTTACGTGATCGGGCGGCTCGCAATCCACTGACTCAGCGGCTAGACCGGTTTGTCATTCGAAATCGGCCTTTGCCAGTCGATATTCGTCATAACAGTAAGATCTTCCGCGAAAAACTGGCGGCGGAGCTCGAGGCGACCGGTTGAATCGCCGGATTCGCGAAGTAGGCGGAAGTAAACTGTCCAGCCAGTTCCCTCGTCCGTCCTGATCGATTGAGACCTTCAGATGATTCGCAAATTTTTCTTCGCGACCGCTTTGCTCGCTTGTGGCGTCTACAGTGCCGGAACCACTGTTTCAGCCAATGACGAACCCGCAGGCAATGGCAAGTCGACCCCAGCAGAACTGCGTGCCCTGCGAGCCATGGTGGGGGAATGGGACGTGTCGGTTGAAGTCTGGCCCAATGGAAAGGACAAACCGTCGATCCAATTTGCCGGCACCGAGACCAATCGGCCATTTGGCCAGCATTGGATCGCCTCCGATTTGGTCACCACGTATCAAGATCGAGAGGTGCGAGTGCACAGCATCATTGGTTACGACCTCGACCAGAAATCACTGGTGGGAACAATCGTCGACCACGGACCCTACGCTGCGACCATGAAGGGTGAGCTAGATGCCGACACCAAGACCATTCACTGGACGACTCATGCCAAAACGCCCGACGGAAAACCCATATTGCAGAAAACATCGGTGACTCAAATGACCGGGAAACAACGTGTGCTAACCATGATGGTTCCCGGCAAAACCGAAGGCGAAATGACCGAGGTGATGAAGATCGAATACACCAAGAAAGCCGAATGAGGTTCGTCCGTGCGAGCCTCACGTCATTGGTTTCGAATGAAAAGCGTTGCGATGACGAGGGTGAGGTGACCGATCCGCTGTTTACTCAGCCATTCATATCGGCCGCTTGATAAGGGAGTTGTTTCGTCAGTTGCGAGGTTCATCGGAAGTCGTCGCCTGAATTGCACGGAGCATGCCTTGTGCTTTTGTCCATGTTTCGTCCAGCTCATTCTGCGGGTCACTTCGTGAGGTGATTCCGCCACCCACGGGAAAGTGCCATTGGCCTTCTCGTTGAGTGACCGTGCGGATGAGTATGTTGAAGTCTGCGTTGCCGGTCACGCTGATGTAGCCCATGCTGCCGCAGTAGGCTCCGCGGGGTTGTCCTTCCAAACGAGCGATCGTTTTCATCGCTTCGATTTTGGGTGCACCGGTGATGCTGCCGCCGGGGAAGCAGGCCGCCAGCAGTTCGCTGATGGCAACGCCGTTTCGCAGTTGTCCCTCGACGGTCGAGACCAAATGCTGAACACTTTGGTAGCGTTCGAGTTCGCAAAGACCGGTGACGCGAACGCTGGAATCTTCGCAAACAATCGAGAGATCGTTGCGCATCAAGTCAACGATCATGATGTTCTCTGCTCGGTCTTTCGCACTGCCTCCGAGAACCTGAGCCAAACGTTCGTCTTCGATGTCGTCGCCGGTTCGAGGCACGGTGCCTTTGATCGGCCGGGTCACCACTTTCCGGTCGCGAACCTGCAGGAAGCCTTCGGGAGAAGAACTGAGGATCTGCTCGCATCCCAGGTCCAAGAAGCATGCGTAAGGCGCGGGATTGGTCTGGCGTAGTCGCTGATAAAGTTCGGCTGCCGAGCAGGTCGCAGGATGTGTCAAAGCCTGAGACAGATTCACTTGGAATGAGTCACCCGCACGAATTCGAGCGATGATCTCCGCCACGGCATTGCGGTAGCCTTCTTCGGTGAAATTGCTTTTCAGTGTTGGAGAGGGACAGGATTTGCTTGCTTCCTGCGATGGCATCAGCGAGCTTGCTGACGTTAACGATGCTCTTGATCGCGGTTCTTGGTCAGGTTTCTGCTCAAGCCATTGCCGAATGGTATGAGCGCGTTGTTTTGCACGGCCAAGATTCGATTCCAATTTTGCGTTCAAACCGTTGCAGATGAGCAATGTCTGTCCGGTGACGTGATCGACAGCGATCGTCCAGTCGTAGATGCCAATCGCCATGCCGGTGGTGGGATGCTCGGCCGAAAAGTCGGCTGGCATGCGGACGCTCGGTTCCAGCCACCAAGCGGCTTCGTAGCCGATCAGGCCCGCCAGCCCGCCGCAAAACGGCGGGAGTTCGATGGACTGCGTCTGCGCTAATTCAGCATTCGCGACTATTCCGTGGCTGGGCAGACGCGAACACCACCGGTGCAGTTCTGGCCATGAATCGGTTTGGTCGATGGTCTTGTGAAGCCAGCCGACTGGATCCGCGGTGAAAAACGAATAGCGCCCACGATTGTGTTGGCGGTCCGAAACCGAGTCAAACCAAAGTCGATGTTTCATGCCGGCAAGGCGATGAAAGCAATCTTCTAACTCAAGGGTCCGCCCGAGCGATTCAATCCACAAGTCGCACGATGCAGATGTCCGCGGCGCTGATCCGCGTTCGGCTGGTTCATGGGGCGAGGTGGCGGAAGTGTTCGAGTCGGTCACGACGTGGTGCTGGTCTGGTCAGGAAATGGATGGAGTGGACGTGGTGCGCCGGCGGGCTGTTCCGTTGCGACTCCATCGTTTCTCGGTCGATGAAGGTCGCCACAGTATACGCCCGGGCACAAAAAAAGCCTCGGCGAGTGGGACTCGCCGAGGCTCGTTGATTCAATTCTCGGTGGACTAGGATTCGTCCGACTGAGACTTGTCGTCGCCACCGGATGCCGGAACCGTTTCCTCTTCGGACTTCGATTCCGCCCAACCGCGGCTTTCGCCTTCGAAGTTCAGACGTGTGATCTTGCCACTGTCGTCCTTGTGAACGTCGATGACGATGGTGTCTTTGCCCTCGAATGCACCACGCAGCAATTCCTCGCCGAGTGGATCTTCGATGCGTTGCTCGATGGCACGACGCAACGGACGAGCACCGTAGTCCAGGTTGCTTCCCTTTTTGATCAGGAATTCCTTGGCTTCGTCGCTCAGGTCGATGGCCAAACCACGTTCCAACAAGCGTTCGCGAACTTTCGACAGTTCGAAGTCGATCACACCCTTCAAGTCCTTGGTCGTCAGGTGACGGAAGATGATTGTGTCATCCAAACGGTTCAGGAACTCAGGTCGGAAGACGCGTTCGATCTGATCCATCACACGAGACTTCATCGAGTCGTAACTCGCGTCGCCATCGGGTTTCTGGAAACCGAATGCCGATTCGTTCTTGATCGCTTCCGCACCAGCGTTGGTGGTCATGATCAAGATCGTGTTGCGGAAGTCCACGTTGCGACCGAACGAGTCCGTCAAACGTCCTTCTTCCATGACTTGAAGCAGCATGTTGAAGACATCTGGGTGAGCCTTTTCGATTTCGTCGAACAGGACCACCGCGTAAGGACGACGGCGAATCTTTTCGGTCAGCTGACCACCTTCTTCGTAACCCACAAATCCGGGAGGCGCACCGATCAGACGGCTGACGTTGTGCTTCTCCATGTACTCAGACATGTCGATGTGCACCAGTGCATCCGAATCGCCGAACATGTATTCCGCGAGCGCCTTGGCAAGCAACGTTTTACCGACACCAGTTGGGCCAGCGAAGATGAACGATCCGGTTGGACGTTTGGGATCTTTCAGACCCGAACGACTACGACGGACTGCTTTCGCGACGGCCGTGACCGCTTGGTCTTGGCTGACAACGCGTTTGTGCAGTTCTTCTTCCATCTTCAACAGGCGCAGCGAGTCTTCCGTCGACAATCGAGTCAATGGAATGCCGGTCATCTTGCTGACGACTTCCGCGATGATTTCTTCATCGACGACGCCATCGGTTTGCTGACTCTTTTCACGCCATTCTTGGGTGATCTGCTCTTTCTTCTTGCGAAGCTTTTCAGCTTGATCCCGCAGGTTGGCGGCCTTTTCGAAGTCTTGGTTGGCAACCGCGTCTTCTTTGTCCTTGTTCAGCGTTTCGACTTGCTCGTCGATTTCTTTCAAGTCTGGTGGACGAGTCATGGTGCGAAGACGGACACGAGCACCCGCTTCATCAATCACGTCGATCGCCTTGTCTGGCAAGCAACGTGCGGTGATGTAGCGTTCGCTCATCTCGACCGCGGCGACCACAGCATCGTCGGTGAACTGCACGCGGTGGTGTTCTTCGTAGCGTTCTCGCAAACCTTTGAGGATCTCGATCGTTTCTTCTTTGCCGGTCGGTTCGACCATGATCTCCTGGAAACGACGAGCGAGAGCGTTGTCCTTCTCGATGTACTTGCGGTACTCGTCGAGCGTTGTCGCACCGATGCACTGGATCTCACCACGAGCCAAGGCTGGCTTGAGCACGTTGGCCGCGTCGATGGCGCCTTCTGCTCCACCGGCACCGACCAGGGTGTGAAGTTCGTCGATGAAGAGAATGGTGTTCTTCACGCGACGCACTTCCGTCATGACGGCTTTGATGCGTTCTTCGAACTGACCGCGATACTTGGTACCGGCGACCATCATCGCCAAGTCCAGCACGACGATGCGTTTCTCAGCCAGGATCTCCGGCACTTCTCCGCCGATCACACGCTGTGCAAAGCCTTCGATGATGGCGGTTTTCCCGACACCGGCTTCGCCGAGCAATACAGGGTTGTTCTTGGTACGACGGCACAGAATTTGGATAGCACGTTCGATTTCTCGTTCGCGACCGATGACCGGGTCCAACTCGCCTTTCTTGGCCAGTTCTGTCAAATCGCGACCGAAGCTGTCCAAGGCGGGAGTCTTGCTCTTGCCGCTTTTGCTGCTGCCGCTTCCGCCACTGCTGCCTTCCCCGTCGCCGCCGCGTCCACCGCGTTCGCCGACTTCGGCACCTTCCAATCCGTGGCCGAGCAAGTTCAGAACTTCCTCGCGAACGTCTTCCAGCTTCAATCCCAAGTTCATCAGGACCTGAGCCGCGACGCCTTCTTGTTCACGCAGCAATCCGAGCAGGATGTGCTCGGTGCCCACGTAACTGTGGTTCAGGTTGCGTGCTTCTTCCATCGAGTATTCGATGACTTTTTTCGCACGCGGGGTTTGGGGCAGTTTTCCCACGGTCACCATCTCAGGCCCGCTCTGCACCAACTTCTCCACTTCGAGGCGGATTTTTCGCAGATCCACCTCCAGGTTTTTCAACACGTTGGCAGCCACGCCGCTGCCCTCTTTCACCAAACCCAACAAAATGTGCTCGGTGCCGATGTATTCGTGATTGAATCGCTGAGCCTCTTGGTTAGCCAATTGCATGACTTTCCTGGCTCGGTCAGTAAACCGTTCGTACATATTCTCCGTCCCTTAAACCAGACCGACTGTCAAACTGGCGAATCTTTCGACCCGATGTTTCCTTACGCAAACCGTACGCCACAAGTCACCCACAAGACTGCGAAAGGTGACTCTCGCGGCCTCTAAAACCAATCAATTGCAGGGAAAATCGTTTTGCAAGCAAATCGCGAAAACGAGCTTCGACGCACAACCGGCCGGTTCCCCATACCGTGATTTCTTCATCCTACCGTTTTGTTGCATCAACGGGGATAGGACTTCAGTGGTCATCTTGTACGTTGTGACCGCTGCAATGGTTTCAAAACAACGCCTCGGGTGACAGTGCTCGATCTACGCTGTTGTCGTTGCCCGATACTCCCTGTCCGATTGTGTGAATTGAATGACCTATGCCGGACGGTGTATCCGGCGGTCAATCACACCGAGGCTCACTTTGGCACCCCGTGGCTCACTTTGGTGAACGGTTCAGCGATGAGTCGAAGCGACCGGTTCTGCCCGAATCCACCCAGTCGAAAACGCGAAGGAATTCTGAGTGACGAGTTTGCTGCCAATTGTGAATGAAGGCCTACCCACCGGAGTGGTGCCCACGTTTGCTTCTCGAATCGACGGCGGCATGCTGCGACGCAATCGGTTGGATCAGTTGCAGATCAATCTTGGCAAACTTTGCAATCAAACCTGCACGCACTGTCATGTCGACGCAGGCCCGACCAAGAAACGCGAGAACATGGATGCTCATACGGCGGATCGGTTGTTGGAGTTGGTCGAAGGTTGTTCGAACCTGACCACCGTTGATCTGACTGGCGGTGCACCGGAGATGAATCCCAATTTTCGACGCATGGCCAAGACATTTCGCGAATCGGGTTTGCGAGTGATCGATCGTTGCAACCTGACGATCCTGAGTCAGCCTGGATATGAATGGGTAGCTCCGTTCTTGGCGGAACACGAAATGGATGTCGTGGCATCGTTGCCGTGTTACTTGGAAGACAATGTCGACGGGCAGCGAGGCGATGGGGTGTTCGGCCGAAGCATCGAAGGTTTGTTGCGACTGAATCAGCTGGGTTACCGCCAAGGCAGTTCCACGCACCGCTTGGATCTTGTGTACAACCCCACCGGACCGTCTTTGCCACCGGATCAGATGAAACTGGAAGCCGATTACCGACGTGAATTGGCGGCGCGGTATGGCATCGAGTTCGGCAATTTGCTGACGATCACCAACATTCCCATTCGCCGCTATGCTCAGTTCCTACAGAAACGCGGCCTGCTGGACGACTACCTGAAACTTTTGTCTGAAAACTTCAATGCCCGAGCCGCCGCGCAAGTCATGTGTCGCTCGTTGGTGTCGATCAGCTGGGACGGTCAAATCTTTGATTGTGATTTCAATCAGATGATCGAGCTGTCCAATCAACCACGTTCGATCTGGTCGATTGATTCGTTGGACGAACTGCTGGACCAACGCATTGCTCTGGCGGATCATTGTTATGGCTGCACCGCCGGCAGCGGCAGTGGTTGTGGCGGTGCGTTGTTGGATTGATCGTCGAGCTGGCTTCGCGTTCGCTTTCCATCGATGGTCGACGCTGCCGGAACCTTGTTTTGAATCACTTCTCGTTCTTTCTTCACCTTTGATCATTTAGAAACATGTCCTCATTGAACGTCGAAGCCGCTGTCCGCGAGCGTTACGCGCAAGCCGCCCAAGAACGAGAAGCAGAACTGTGTTGCCCGGTCGATTACGACGCGAAATATTTGAAGGTGATTCCTCAGGAAGTGATCGACCGCGACTACGGCTGTGGTGATCCGTCAAAACATGTTCGACCGGGCGAGACTGTGTTGGATTTGGGCAGCGGCGGTGGCAAAATCTGTTTCATTGCATCGCAGGTGGTGGGAGCCGAAGGACGGGTCATCGGCGTCGACATGAACGACGACATGTTGCAATTGGCTCGTGCGTCGCAACCCAAAGTGGCTGAAGCAATCGGCTACGACAACGTTTCGTTCCGCAAAGGCAAAATCCAAGACCTCGCAATCGATCGCGATCAAGTTCAGCGTTACCTCGCCGAGCGTCCGGTCAGTGACGACGCCAGCTTGCGTGCGTTGGAGGCTTACCTTGCCGAGCAACGGCGCGAGTCGCCCATGATCGATGACGAGTCGATCGACGTGGTCGTGAGCAATTGCGTGCTGAACTTGGTCGACGCGGATGAAAAGGAACTGTTGTTCGATGAAATCTTTCGAGTCTTGCGGCCCGGCGGCCGCGCGGTCATCAGCGATATCGTTTGTGACGAGGAAGTGCCGGAAGAAATGCAAGCGGATCCGGAACTCTGGAGCGGTTGTATCTCTGGTGCGTATCAGCAAGCCGCTTTCTTGCAGGCATTTGAATCCGCCGGATTTGAGGACATCCAAATCGCTGCGTTGCAGTTGGAGCCTTGGCGGGTCGTCGAAGGCATCGCGTTTCGTTCGATGACCGTGATCGCAACTCGCCCCGAGGAGGAACTAGTGGAAGGTCAGGATTTGAATGGCGCAGGAACCATCGACGGTTGCCAACGGGTCTATCGTGGGCCGTTCAAATACGTCTGCGATGACGCGGGGCGGATGTACACGCGTGGCGAGGTTTGCACCGATGATTTGGCGGCAGCTGCCTCGCGAGAAACCATCGCCGATCATTTCGCCGTTTACACCAGCGATGCAAACGCAAAGCCCAAAAACTTCGCCCTGCCAACGGCAAGCGACTGTTGCTCCGGCGACAGCTGTTGCTGAGCCATCATTTGCCTAGCAGTATCTAAACTCCTTCCAATCTCAGTTTGGTGGGGGCCTCCTGCCACCCAAGTGCTCGCGTTGGGTTAGACTAGCCTTCGGTTCGCGGGGTGTTGAATGCCGACGTTGAAGACGAATCTTCGACGTCAGTGACAGAACAACACCGCCGCATGGGCACATCGAACGCAGGCGGGATT
The DNA here is from genome assembly GCF_020966775.1 of Rhodopirellula halodulae. Classification (NCBI taxonomy): domain Bacteria; kingdom Pseudomonadati; phylum Planctomycetota; class Planctomycetia; order Pirellulales; family Pirellulaceae; genus Rhodopirellula; species Rhodopirellula halodulae. Next base: position 1,430,689 of record NZ_JAJKFV010000029.1, read on the forward strand.
GTTTGGCATGTCGGAAGTGGAGTTGGTAACAAGCAGCAAGACAAAGAGTCGACTTCTGTTGAAAATCTTGTTGGGCATCTTCTTGCTGTGTGCGGTCGTGGTCGCCGGCATCGGTCTGTTTCTCTATCAAGCGGAGCAGAGCCGACTGGCTGAATCAGCGGCATCGTCAGCCAACATGGTCGAGCGGATGAAACTGCAAGCCGAGCTGATGAAGTATCGGGACAGTACCAAGTTGACTCAGCGCGAGCTGGAGTCGGAAGAAATGGTGGCGTGCTTGGAGCGAGTGCCAATTGATCGAGCGACTCAAAAGACGCGGCTCCGCGATGCGGTGAAGGCTCGTGCCAAAGTTGACCCGCACCTGAAGACGGCGTTGCTCGATGTATTCAACGCGCCGCTCGTTGGTGATCAACCGCCTGTCCAGTACTCGGACTTGGTCGATGAGTTCATGGCGGATGTCGACTTGATGTTGACGCGGTTTTCGAAACGCAACCAACGTCTTGAAGACGTATCGGGCATTCGAGCGGCACTTCGTCAGTGTTTGTCGGACGCGTATCGTTTTGACCCTCCTCCGGAGGATGATCTCGAGAGGGTGAAAGCGGCGGAAGCTGATGGGGATCCAATTGTCTTGTTCACGCTGTTCAAGGCAGATCCCAGCATATCCGAAGAGGATCAGTGGAAACGCGTGACAACCGCGTCGGATCGCATCGCCGAATCGCCTGACTCGTTTGATCCAATCTTCGCCGCATTCGTCCACACCGATGCGTTGCGTTTCCACGCCAAGGACAAAAAATCGGATGGGTACGATGCGGCTGTTCGGCGGTTTCTTTCCTCATGGCCCGCGGCGTGGCAGGAAGCGTCCAAAAGAGAACCGAATACCGGACGTGATCACACCTGTCTGACGTTGTTGTCACTCTCGCTGGAACATTTGAATGCGGCGGCTCAAGTGGATTTGGTCAAGGGATTGGTCAATGCTGATGAGCCGAGCGTTCCCGCGTATGCGGTTCATCTGGTCGTTGGAGACCTGTTTCGTGAAGTCGCGTTTGATCATCGTGGCACGAAGTTCGTCTCAGAGACGGATGCTTCGGCGATGGAGTTGTTTGACAAATTTGCGACCATCGCTTCGTCGCATTTCGTCGAGGCTTATTTGATGCGACCGGAGTTGGCGTTGTTGGCTCGTCGGCCTTTGAATATACAAATGGCGAATGGCAGCACACCGTTGTCGGTGCATCATTGGTTCAGGTTGTCACTGAGTGGGCACATTGATCATCAAAGCGTCTACGGCACTTACAGTTTGGCGCTGATGCCTCGTTGGGGCGGAAGCGAAGAACTGCAAAAACGTTTCGCAATGAAATGTCTGGAGACGAAGACCGAAGACGGGATCGTCGGCATGCAGTCCGGTCGTATCATGGAAGATTATCTCACCAGGCACACAGCGGATGTCACGATGGTGGACGACCCGGCCAATGTGATGTGGGCAAAACGATCCATCGATGCTTGGAGGACACATCTTCAGTGCAACCGAAAGTTTCGATGCGGCATACTGAGTGCCGAGTTTGCCATGCGAATTCTGTGGGAAGCGGGCCAGTTCAAAGAGGTCGCTGAGTTCTTGGAGGTGCTGGGCGATCGCAGCCAAGACATCAATTGGGGAAAACTCAACATGGATGAGGCGGAGGTGCGTTTCATTTGCCAGATGGCCGATGGGCCGGCCTACCTGTTGTGGATGCCGATCCACCTGCAACTGGTCTTCAACAGTGAGCGATTGAATGACAGAAACACTTCGGCCTTGCATGCGAATTTGGATGAACTGCAGACCGTTTGGCTCGACAACTCAGACTTCTTGGCATCGCGATTTCCTGGACTGTCAGACGAAGAACTTGCGTCAAAGCGGGCATACGCCAAACGTGTTTTGGATCATCGACGGACGCAGCTGAATTTGTTGGAACGCTTTCATCGAGGCGAATTGATACATTTTACCACCGAAGAACTGGCCGCCAGCTTCACTCCAATCGGTAAGCCACAAAGCGTCGAACTACGATCCAGTGCGCAGTGCCAACGAGAAGCTGCTCAGCTCGCACTCGACATTGAAGGCGTAGTGCGGAATCAATCAGTCCAAGCCGACACGGTCGATACGCCGATCGATGAGCGAAACGAGTCGTTGGATGACATCGCTAATGTCCCCGGCGGATTTCGCGTGGCGACGGACTGGTTGGATTACACATTTGTTCTTCGGAACCAAATTCGTTACCCATTGCCTGCGCGCTACGAGATCACAGCGACGTTCATTGAAGCACCCAATTCGCCGCATGGGGTCAGCTTGCTGTGTGGTCCGGATGGAAGGAGCGGGCTGTTCAATGAGCTTCGTGGCACGCAGATTCGTTTCTCACCAGGTGGCAAATTTCTGCTGACAGACGAGCTGCCTGAAAAGTGGGGGCAAACTCCTATCTTTCGTCAATGGATTTTGAAGGAGGCCAAGCAACGAACACGGCACCTGCGATTGGACATCGGTCGTCGCGGTTACCGAATTCTTGTTGATGGGGAGCAACTCCACGAGCGGGAAACGCCTCTTCGCACAGAAGGGCTGTTCCAGGTCGGGTGTGCTAGTTCACGCCGCTTTGACCAAACACCAGGCATCCCAATGGTGTTCAATGTCTACGACTTCCGAGTTCAAAGGTTGGAGGAAGCCCCGTTTGAAGAACCATCGTATGACGACTTGGATGGCTTGGATGGCTTGGATGGCGAAGCGGAAACGAACGGTTTCCTTTGATCGATCACGATTCGGAGGATCGACATTTTCAAGCGTTCCGCCGTTTGCTTTGCAGTGTCGCTTCTTTCTCAGCCTGAGGTGCGGCAGGCACCCAACCATTGCTCCATCGAGATATGCTGGGGCGAGGTGTTGTTCGTATCGGGATTGGTGCCTCTGCCTCGATTTGTACGGGAGATTGTTTTGATGGACTGGCATCAATGGTGTACCGTGAAGTCTCGGTCTTTTCTTCACGCGAGCACCCTCTTCGATTTGCTTGCGAGCCAACCCATCACCATTGCAGGATCTTTCGTTGACGGGCGAACTTTCGACTGACGGCGGCCTTGCAAAGGAGCAGATGGGGGGGTCGAGAAACTCACGCCGCCGCTGGGGGATGCGGATCGCGGCGGTGTTTATAGCTTGCTTGCCGGTCTTGATGCTGGAGTTTGGCCTTCGCTTCTTCAGCGAAACGGGCTCTCGAGCCATCGACTACGATCCCTACGTCGGACTGCATCAGCTTCGGCCATTGTTTGTGCTAAACGAAGGTTCCAATCGATGGGAAATACCACCGGAGCGTTACAACTTCTTTCGGCCTGATTCTTTCCCAGCGACGAAAGCCTCCGGAACGCGGCGTGTTTTTGTTTTAGGTGGCTCGACCGTTCAAGGAAAACCTTTCGCGACGGAAACGGCCTTCTCGACTTGGTTGCGATTGAGGTTGCAATCCGCTGATCCGCAGTCGAACTACGAAGTCATCAATTGCGGTGGAACCTCCTACGCCAGTTACCGCGTGTCTAAGATCCTGGATGAAGTCTTGGAGTACGAACCCGATGCAGTTGTGCTGTACACCGGGCACAACGAATTCTTAGAGGACCGCACCTATGCGCACGTTCGCGACATGAACGCGGTCAGTCGCTGGGCGACAGGCATCGGCTCGAAACTGCATTCGGTTCGTTGGGTACAGTCGTTGTTTGAAGCGTCCTACGAACGGACGGAGTTGGCCGCGAGCGTGGAGACAATTTTGGACCAACCTGGTGGATTGAACAGCTATCAGCGTGACCCCCAATGGCAAAGCGGTGTCGAAAAACACTTTGCTAACACGCTGGAAAAGATCGCCGAACAAACGCGAAAGACTGATTTGCCTTTGATCATGTGCGTTCCCGCATCCGATTTGGTCAACACGCCACCCTTCAAGATACAAACGCGATCGGATTGGACCGAGGACGAAGAAAGTCGTTTTCGCACGGCATGGTCCATCGCCAGGGATTCGGATCAGAATCCACCTCGCCGCATCGATGCTCTTCGCGAATGTTTGTCAATGGATCCATTCCATGCGGGAGCGAACTATGCCTTGGGGCGGCTTCTTTATGATCGGGGCGACGTCGTGCAGGCACGGCAATATCTGACCGCAGCTCGTGACCACGATGTTTGCCCATTGCGAGCAACGAGTGCGATCGTTCAGGCGACCAAGGAGATCGCCGCACGCTATCGGATTCCGCTCGTTGAGACGCCAACATTGCTGGACGAACGAGATTTTCGTGGCGTGTTGATTGCCGACCAAGTTCCCGACCCGAGTCGTTTTGTCGATCACGTGCATCCCAGTATTGCGGGACATCAAAAGATCGGTGCCGCGTTGACGCAGCAGTTTGAAAAGCTCGGTTGGGTGGAACTGACCGAGCAAAGCTCGGTGCGATACGAGAACGCCGTCAAAGAACATCTGAGCAAGCTCGACCAGGACTACTACGTTCGTGGCAAACAGCGTTTGGAAGGGTTACGGTTGTGGACGATGGGACGGGCTGGGCAGCTCGCAACGGAGATGGCTGATGACCGATCCAGCCTGCGAGAAGAACTGCAACAACCCTGATTCATCAATTGGCCTATGCAACCACGATCAGTAGCCGGAGCTGCCGGTCGCGGTGATTTCAATCGCAGGCAAGCCAAGTTGCTCCCGTGCCTCGCCCAGCATCTCGGCCGTGCGACTGGCTCCGCAGCGACTCGCCCCGATGGCTCGCACTTCCAGCAAAGTCTTTAGATCGCGAACGCCGCCGGCCGCTTTGACTTGGACGTTTTCACCGGCGTGTTGACGCATCAATCGAAGGTCATCCATGGTGGCACCACCTGTGCCGTAGCCGGTGGAGGTTTTGACCCAGTCCACTTTGAGCTCAGTGCAGATCTCGCAGAGCTTGATTTTGTGTTCGTCTTGCAGGTAGCAGTTCTCAAAAATGACTTTGATCTTCTGGCCGGCCGCGTGAGTCAGTTCCGTTGCGGTGGCGATTTCGTTTTGAACGTAATCCCAGTTGCCGCTGAGGACTTGTGAGATGTTGACCACGTAGTCGAGTTCTTCGCAGCCGTCTTCGATGGCCTTCTCTGCTTCGGCTTTTTTGATTGCGCTGGTATGGCCGCCATGTGGAAAGCCGATTGTGGTGGACGCTTTGACGCCGGTCCCCGCCAACTGTTCGGCACAGCGTTTGAGGTAGTACGGCAGAATGCAGACGCTGGCGACTTCATAGGCAATCGCCAAATCGATTCCGGTTTCCAAGTCTTTCTCGGTCAATGTCGGCGGCAGCAAAGAATGGTCCACCATTTTGGAAACGTCGTGGTATTCGAATTCGGCCATGGTTGTGATTCCGGAGTAAAGTCTCGGTGAGGTGGTGTGCTGGGTGGACAAGCTTAGCGGGAGTCAAGGAAGGTCACAATTGATCCGGCGATGAGTGTCGAAACTGGGTGAACCGGGGGAATATCAAACGCAGCGGGGCTGCTACGATGCATCGTGCTCAGCAACCGGTCGTGAGGTTGTTCTTTGAGCGTCTTTCTACGGTCACTAGGTGAACTCATTCATGCCACTTCATCCCCAAGCTCAGGCCCACGTCGAGATGTTGCGTGAGTTGAACCCGCCTCGCTGGGAAGATTTGGGGGTGCAGAAGGCGCGACGTGGTTTCTCGGCTCTCAAGGAGAGTTTCGGTCCTGGACCAGAAATGCATTCCGTCGAGGACAAACGATTGTGCGGCTTGGATCCTGATGGAGTCTCGTTGGAGGTGCCCGTTCGAATATATCGTCCCACCAACTCCGGTGCTCCACAGCCCGTTGCGATGTTTTTTCACGGTGGCGGATGGGTTCTGGGAGACATCGAGAGTCACGACACAACGTGCCGTCGATTGGCCGCGGCGTCGAATGCCGTGGTGGTGTCGGTGGACTACCGACGCTCGCCCGAAACTCCGTTTCCCGGGCCATTGCATGATTGTTATGTTGCGACGATGGCGGTCGCGAAAGCGGGGGCTGATTTGCGTGTGGATGCCGATCGGATGGTCGTTGTCGGTGACAGTGCGGGTGGCAACTTAGCCGCGTCGGTGGGACTGCTCGCTCAGCATGCTGCGAGCGTGAATTTGAAATACGCGATGTTGTTGTATCCCGTGGTCACGCCGCACTTCGATTCGGCTTCTTACGAAGCGTTTGAATCTGGTTTTGGGTTGACCAAACGGACGATGAAGTGGTTTTGGTCGAATTATCTCGGGCGAGACGTGGAAGAGAAGTCTGAGCACGCGGAGCCGCTGGCGGATCTCTTGCGAGCCGACTTTTCCGGGTTTCCAGCGACGCATGTTTTGGTTGCCGGTTATGACGTCCTACGGGATGAGGGGCTGGCGTTGGCGGATCGAATGGAAGCCGCTGGTGTATCGGTGACTCGTGAAAATGCGGACGACATGTTGCACGGGTATCTGCATTTCGCGGGACAGTTCGAAACGGGGGTGTCCGGTATGCGTGCTTTGGGGCAGCGGATGGCGGAAGCGTTGAGCAGCGTTTGAATTGATACATCTCTTTTTGACGCATAGCGACCTTGCTGCCAGCCGATGACGGAATTTCAGTACGCAGGGCGTCCGGCAGTTGGTCGATCGGAACGTGCGCGGTAGGCTGCGCAGCGTTCGTTCCTAATGCCGCCGGTGACCGATTTGCCGATGGCGACTTTGCGTTTGGAGAATGCAATGATGTTGGCCGCGTCGCTGACGGAGATGCCCACCGCGTCCGCACCCGCTTGGGTCATGATTTTGTTCGCCGCGGTGATGATGGCGACTTATGTGGGGGTTGCAATTGAGCGATTTCACAAAACCGTTGCCGCGTTGTGTGGTGCCGCGGTTCTGGTGATCCTCAGTGTTGCGCTGGGCTTGTTTGAGTACCCGCGAGTCTACAACTTCCTCAAAGAAGACCTGAACATCTTCGGCGTTATCATCGGGACGGGAATTCTGGTGGATGTTGTCGGAAAGAGCGGCCTGTTTCACTTCATCAGCATGTGGATCGTTCGATTGACGGGAGGCCAGGCGACGCGGTTGTTCATGACGTTGTGCGTGGTGACGTTTTTGTTCGTCAGCGTCCTGACGATTGTTCCCGCGATGCTGATCTTGAGTTCCCTGGTGTTGGTGATTTGTCGATCGCTGGGGTACAAGCCGATGCCGTTGTTGCTTTCCGTGGCCATCTGTGCCAACAGCGGTGCGATTGCGACGTTTGCCAGTGGGTTGCCCAACATCATGATCGGGACGGCTGCCGGTATTCCCTACGTCGACTTTTTGCGAGTCTCGTTGCCGTTCGCGGTTGTCAGTCTGCTGGTTGCAATCGCCGGGCTGCGGTGGTTCTTTCGAAATGATTTGCCGTGGAAACAATCTGAGGAAGACAAGGTCGCCTTGAAGCAACAAATCGAAGGCTTTGACCCTTGGGCGTTGGTCGAAGATCGCGGCGTGCTTCTGCGAAGCTCCATCATTCTGCTAAGCACCGTGGTCGGATTTGCCTTGGCTCAGCCGTTGGGCGTGGGCATGGACTTTGTTGCGATGGTTGGTGCGACCGCGGCGTTGCTGTTCTCAGGCAAAGGCGTCGAAGATGCGATCGGCAAGGTGAACTGGACGGTGATCCTGTTTTTCATGGGGCTGTTTGTCATCATCGGCTGCGTGAAGCACACCGGTGCACTGAAGTGGGTGGCACAGCAAGTCGTGGTGGTGTCCGACAATCGAATTGAATTGTTGGTCCCACTGATGGGCAGCTTTTCGGCGGTCGCCAGTTCCATCGTGGACAATATTCCGGTGGCGGCTACGTTGATTCCGATTGTTCAGGACGTCTCGGGTGGTGATACAGGCGTGCCCGCCGAGCCGCTTTGGTGGACGTTGGTGATCTGTTGCAATCTGGGTGGCAACGGCACACCGATCGGATCGATTTCTTGCGTGATCGCGATTTACGCCTTGAAGAAAGAAGCCGGCATTCACGTCGGTTGGGGCACGTTCCTGAAGCTTGGCGGTTCGATCATGTTGTTCCAGGTTGCGGGTGCGATTGCCTATATCATGTGGATGCACCACCAGGGTTTCATCCCGGACATCGCGGCGGTTCCCAGTCTGCCCACGCATTGAATCTTCTCCGGCAAACACTCTTCTCTCGTAAGTGACGATAACCATGGATCAATCACCCGATTTGGATCGTGATGTCGACGATTCGATGCGTATGTTCGAGCGTGCCAAGGTCGGATCGGCAACGCCGCTGACGCCGATTCGCCCCGCTCGGTTGATGTTGGTGTTGGATGGGTCCCCGCAAGACGCCACGTCCATCGCAATGGCGGCATATTTTCGCGAAACCTACAACACCGAAACGTTTGTGCTCGACGCAAGAGATTCGGCTGAGCCCAAAGACACGGGGACCGAAGACGCTATCCAAGCGGCACGTCAGATGAGCGGTGCCAGGGCGATTGCTCGAGGTGAGGGCGAGGCGTTCGAGGCGATCTTGAACGCGCTGAAGACGCATGACGTCAACTTGTTGATTGTGCCCTGCCCTTTCGGTCGATCGTTCGAGCGTGTTGGCACCGACAGCGTCGGGACGGTGATGGACGTTTTACTCTCGCGTTGTCCCGTTCCCATTTTGGTGACTCGTCGAGAGGACCAAGAATTCAGGCAGTGCAGCCAACGTATTCTGTTGATGGCGGGCAGCGAGTGCGATGTCGAAAGTCGTGCCGCGGCGTGGGCATTCGGTTTGGCGGCTCCGGATGCCGTGATTTCGCTGAATTTGGTCGTCGAAAAAGAGCACTTTGAAAACGTGCGAAGCATCCTTGAGTCTTTAAGACCTGAGGAGTCGTTTGATGTTCAGAAGCTCAGCGATGCGTTGGCTCAATCGCACGCTCAGTTGCATTCGGCGATGAACGCCACGGCGCGGGAGATGAAGTTAAGCTATTCGTTGGTGCCGCAGGCGGGCGAGGTGGCGCCTCCCAATCCGTTGTCTGATTCCACCCAGCAATTGTTGGTGCTTCCGTTGGAGGTCGACGATCGGTTCATCCAAGGCTTCGTCCACGACCGCCTGCGCCGCAGTCCGCACCCGCTGCTGATCGTTCCCGGGCATGTTTTGCCGGAGTAGGTTGCGAGTTTGCGGTGTTGGTTGAGACTCTTAAACAAGCGGCTCCTCGCTCAACTATCGTAACTCCCCTCGCTCCGTTTCGGAGAGAGACGCCACTGAAAAAGACGCGAAGACCGAGCTGCTCGCCCCCTCACCCCCGACCCCTCTCCCCCACGAAGCGTTGGGGAGAGGGGAGCCTAGATCTAGCGTTGCTATCGGAGAGAAACTCTCTCGCTAAATGGAAGCTCCATTCACCTCAATCCCCCTGGATCCAGGTACGAGCATCTTCGATGTCAGTGTGGTCGAAGTACTTGACCGTGGCTTTGGTGAAGGGTTTGCAGAACGTCGCCATGCCGGCTTCCCATTTGCTTTCACCGACCAGAGCCAGCTTTTCCAGGTCGTGAAAATGCTTGACGGCAAATTTGGTGTCGGCCCAGAGGGCACCTGCGTCCCATCCGTGAAAGTCTTGCAGCACGACCATCATGCGGACTTTGCCCCAGCGTTCGATTTGCGCGTCAACCACGGGAACAAAATGCTCGTAGGCTTCGGCGGTGAGCTTTCCCGAAAGAATCAGCTCAATGATTTTGCCGTCAGCGACTTCGGTGATTTCGTAGGACACGATGTTTCTCCGCTAGTGAATGGAATTCTGGCGTTCCACTTCATTCTAGCGAAGGCCAGAGATGCACCAGGACATCGCACGTATCTTTGGCAACAGAGTAGAACAGTTTTCCTCAACTGTTTGCGTGCCAGCTTCAGAATCGTCGAGCAGCATGGTACGAACGTCGAGATCTGTGAACGCTTGGGGCTGCTCGGGAGGTTGAGTTGCAAGGCGGAACAATGGAGGACAATTGTTCTGCTCTGGCCAACCCGAAATTGCTCCGCTTCTGAGCGAGCTTGGTGAGTGGTGTCGCGGTCGACGCAGCCGCGCACGAAAAAAGCCTGGAGCGAATGGTTCCGTTCCAGGCTTTCGAATCGAGCGTCGTTCATTTGCGTTCAGATGAGCCAAACGCGAGTTGAATCAGACTGCGGCGCCGAGGGTGGCTCGCAGTTTGGCTCCGTTGCCGGCTTGGCCGAAGGCGGTCATGCGAGCGACGCAGACGTCCTTCATCGCGGCGCGGGCTGGTTTCAGGTAAGCACGTGGGTCGAAGGCGGCTTTGTCTTCGGTTAAGACTTTGCGGATCGCACCGGTGATCGCCATGCGGCAGTCGGTGTCGACGTTGATCTTGCGGACACCGCTCTTGATACCTCGCTGAATCTCTTCCACGGGTACGCCGTAGGTTTGTTTCATCTCACCGCCGTACTGGTTGATGATGTCTTGCAATTCTTGTGGCACGCTGCTGCTGCCGTGCATGACCAAGTGCGTGTTGGGGATCTTGGCGTGGATGGCTTCGATGCGATCCATGGCCAAGACTTCACCGGTTGGCTTGCTGGTGAACTTGTAAGCACCGTGGCTGGTTCCGATGGCAACGGCCAACGCGTCGACGCCGGTTTCTTCCACGAAGCGGAGGGCTTCATCGGGGTCGGTCAACAATTGATCGTGAGTCAGGGTTCCGACCGCGCCATGGCCGTCTTCTTGTTCGCCACCACCATCTTCGAGCGATCCCAAGCACCCCAGTTCGCCTTCCACGCTGACGCCGCGAGCGTGCGCCATTTTGACGACTTCGGCGGTGACCTTCACGTTGTAGTCGTAGTCTGCAGGGGTTTGGCCGTCGGCCTCCAGCGAGCCGTCCATCATGACGCTGGTGAAGCCGTTTTCGATCGCCGACAAGCAAGTGTCAGGGCTGTTGCCGTGATCCTGGTGCATCACGATCGGAATTTGTGGGTACAGTTCTGTTGCGGCGACCATCAGGTGACGCAGGTAAGCGTCTTGGGTGTAGGCACGAGCACCACGCGAAGCTTGGATGATTACCGGGGAATCCGTTTCCTCAGCGGCTTCCATGATCGCCTGGATTTGTTCCATGTTGTTGACGTTGAACGCCGCGACGCCGTAATCGTTTTCGGCGGCGTGATCCAGGACAACGCGAAGGGGGACGAGTGGCATGGCGTTCAGTTCCTAAGAAGGTCGTGTGTCTATGGTGGGAAAGAACGCAATTATCTCGGCGAATCCCCATTTCGCAAGGGCATGAAAAAACCGCTGGCTCGCATGCGAACCAACGGTTTCAAAGTCGATTGAGTTTGATCTGTTGCGGTTACTTGGCAGCCGCAAAACGCTCTGCAACGGCGTCCCAGTTCACAACGTTCCAGAACGCCGCGATGTAGTCAGGGCGACGGTTTTGGTAGTGCAGGTAGTAAGCGTGCTCCCACACGTCCAATCCGAGGATCGGGGTGCCGCCGATTCCGGCAACCGCTTCGCCCATCAACGGGCTGTCTTGATTGGCGGTGCTGCCAACGTGCAGCTTGCCGTCGGCGACGTACAACCAAGCCCAACCGCTACCGAAGCGGGTGGCACCGGCTGCTGCGAATTGTTCTTTGAAAGCGTCGAACGATCCAAAGGCGGAGTCGATCGCCGCGGCCAATTCACCGCTTGGTGCGCCGCCTTTTCCAGGACCCAAAACGGTCCAGAACAGCGAGTGGTTGGCGTGTCCGCCACCGTTGTTGCGGACCGCACCGCGTTTATCTTCGGGAACCGCCGAAAGGTCGGAGATGACCTCTTCGACCGACTTCGATGCCAAGTCCGTGCCAGCCAAAGCGTCGTTGGCTTTGGTCACGTAGGCGTTGTGGTGTTTTGAGTGGTGGATTTCCATCGTCCGCGCGTCGAAGTGCGGCTCGAGGGCGTCGTAAGCGTACGGCAAGTCGGGCAGTGTGAAAGCCATCGTGCTCGTGGGGGTTGGTGTTGCGGATGAAAGTTCGTCGTTGGCGATAGCGTAGCAAGCTGTCGAGGGACGGGCGAGCGGGTCAGCCGGTCGAGGTTTCGGGTTCCAGGACAAATCGATAGCCGGCGTCGCGAACGGTGAGCAAATGCACCGGTTCCGCCGGCGAAGGCTCGATCGCTTTGCGAAGTCGCGCGATGAATTGGTCAACGGCGCGTGTTTGCAGATTGCCCGACATCTCCCACACTTGCGTTAGCAATTCCGAACGGTTGATCACGCGTTCGGGGTTCTCGACGAAGTACCGCAGCAAACGCAATTCTTTGGGCGTCATCTTGATTGGCTCCCCGTCGACGCTGACTTGGTGCGTGCGGAAATCGGCTTCGACTCGGCCGAACGAGATCGCGTCAACTGATTCGGGTTGCGGAGCTGGACGGGGACTGGAGGGACCAGGTGAAGATTGCAACAAGTTCTTTACGCGGCTGATCAGCTCTGACAAATCAAACGGTTTGCTCATGTACTGATTCGCACCAACGTCGAATCCGCGGGCGCGATCTTCGGACAGCGTGCGGGCGGAAAGCATCAGCACGGGAGTTGTCACGCCCGATTCACGCAGTTGCTCACAAACCGTGTAACCGCTCATCCCCGGCAGCATCAGATCCAAGATGATCAAATCGATGGTGCTGCCGGAATGCTCGATCAACTGAAGTGCGGACGGACCATCCTCGACCAACGAGACTCGGTAACCTTCCGCCTCGAGGTTGTACTTGATCCCAACACCCAAGTGCCGTTCATCTTCAACAACTAAAATGTGGGCTCGCATCGAATACCTCCGAAGCGGTGCGGGGATCGGATCCATTTCGACCGTGTCGATCGGGCGCAATCAAACGAACCGGGCCAAACGAACGGTGCCAATCGACAGGGCAAAAAAACGAGCGGGTCAACTCAAACCGGGGCAACTCAAACACAGGGATGTAACAAACGGTCGCGCGGAAACGCGGAGTGTCGTGACGACGAGTGACCGTGTGGACAAAAAGTGTTTGCCGATTGTCTTTCCGAGGCTGTCGTTGCGTGTTCCGCCGTTCTGTTGCAGCCCGGGGCACACAGAACGTCGACTCAGGTCAGCTTCTATTTTTCCCAATCGGACAGGTCTTGGGAACCGGCGAAGCGAATGACGCCCCCGGCTGATTGTCGCTCGGATGACGCAGGGCTACACTACAACAGTCACCCCAAAGGCATCCCTCCCACTCGCATTTTGTATCGATAGATCGCCCATGAGCTCCTCGTCCAGCCTGGAAATTCAACGAGCCGAAACCGTCCGAATGCAAATCGGAGATCGAAATCTCGAACTGCCATTGGTGGAAGGAACCGAACAGGAACAAGCGATCGACATCAGTCGATTGCGTGCCGAGACCGGCGTGATCACGCTCGACGAAGGCTTCGTCAACACCGGCAGCACTCGCAGTGCGATCACGTTCCTAGATGGTGAAAAGGGAATCCTTCGCTATCGCGGATACCCGATCGAACAGCTAGCGAAGACATGTGACTTCGTCGAAGTTGCGTACTTGCTGATCTTTGGTGAATTGCCGACCGCGGACGAGATCAACACGTTCCGATCCGGCATTCGCGAACACACGATGATCCATGAGGACATGCGATCGTTCTACAACGGTTTTCCGCGTGACGCTCACCCAATGGCGATCCTCAGCAGCGTGGTTGGGGCGCTGTCCACGTTCTACCAAGACTCATTGGATCCCAACGATCCACGCCAAGTCGAGATCTCGCTTTATCGATTGATCGCAAAGCTGCCGACCATTGCGGCGTACAGCTACAAAAAGTCGATGGGCCAACCGTTCATGTATCCCAAGAACGAGTTGGAATACTGCGAGAACTTCTTGTACATGATGTTTGCGACGCCCGCGTCGGATTACTTGGTCGATCCCGACTTCGCGGAAGCATTGAATTTGTTGTTCATCGTGCATGCCGATCACGAGCAGAACTGCAGCACCTCCACCGTTCGGATGGTCGGCAGCAGCAACGCGAACTTGTTCGCTTCGATCTCCGCCGGCATCGGAGCCCTTTGGGGGCCACTTCACGGTGGTGCCAACGAGGCTTGCGTGAACATGTTGGAACGCATCGCTGCCGATGGTGGTAACGTCCAGAAGTACGTCGATATGGCGAAGGATAAAACGAACGATTTCCGGATCATGGGCTTTGGACACCGCGTTTATAAAAACTCCGATCCGCGTGCCACGATCATCCGAGCCAGTTGCGACAAGTTGCTCGCCAAACTGAACCTGGACGATCCGTTGTTCGAGGTCGCTCAGAAGTTGGAAGAGGTCGCTCTGAAAGACGAGTACTTCATCGAACGCAAGTTGTATCCCAACGTCGATTTCTACTCGGGCGTGATTTACCGAGCCCTTGGAATCCCCGTGCAGATGTTCACGGTGTTGTTCGCGATCGGGCGTTTGCCAGGCTGGATGGCTCACTGGCGTGAGATGCAATCCAACCCCGCATCGCGGATCAATCGTCCACGTCAGGTTTACACCGGAGCCACCGAACGCGACGTGGTGGCATTGGACCAACGTTGATTCACAGCGTCCGCTGAGCCAACAACGTCGTGATCAGCAGCGACCGTCGGAGACGGTCCAGTGAGCCGCAAGCCATCGTCGCCATTCGCTTCACGACAGCCGCGTAAAATTGACATCCATCGCGGTGTGAAGATCGGTGGTCAGGCGAAGGCGATGTCGCGCGTGTAGAGATCCAGCATTTGCCCCTGCACTTTGACGGCACGAAGCAGCGTCCAGAGCTGGTCAGGTGTGAATTCCACCGGGCCATCGTTCAGCAGCGAATCCAGTTCGCGTGAGACTGCGGTGTGTTGATCCGTGGCTGCGTCAAATCGGAAACTGACGTTCTGCCAAACGGCGTGCAAAGCCTTGGGATCTTCCAACCGCGAAGGGTCTTCTTCTTGGTTGAGAATCATCAAACACAGGCGCGCGACGTCCGTGGGCGACAGTTCAGGTCGCAGCTGGGAGATTTTCTCGGCGAGTTCGTGACACTTCATAATGAAGCCTACGTCACCTGAACAAACGAACCGAAGTTTTTTTCCAGAATTTGCGTGCGATCGAGCTCGTTATGGCCCCCACGCCGCAATCGGCCCGCAGTGGTCCGTTTGGAAACGAACGCTTCAGTCCAACGGTGTGGTATCGGGCTCGATCTTCAAACCTTCCAACACCTCGTTGAGTTTCGCTTCCAACTCGTCCAGTTGGGCGAGCACGTCGTCCTGGCGTCGTTCCAGTTCCTGCAGCAGATTGCCCGGGGCTTCTTCAGTCGATTCGGAGAGCGATACAGGCAACATCAATCACGATCCATGTACGAACGAGCTTCTTGCGAACACTCGCGAGAATGGGGCACGGCCTTCCGCGATCCTTCGCGTGCGTGCTGCTCCCGGCTGTTGGTGATCGATCGGCTGATGGTGGCCCGAATTTCTAGTGTCGCTCCGGTCGTGACGGTCGGTCCGGTGAAGCAAGCGGTGATGGTCCGACGAGGTGTTCCGGATTGGTAAACCTTGCCGCTTGCTGAGTTTTGTTTGAGTCGCTCGCCGCAATGTTGGACGGGCGTGATCGGCGAATGTGTACGGGCGATTCGGAGACGACTTCGCCGCTTTTTTACGCTCTGGCGATGAATCGTTCGTTTTTGATATGCGTCAGAATGGCGCCGGCTTCGTTGGTTGGTGTGGCACAACGTTCTTTCGGATCAAACGCGTGAAACCGCTTTGCTTTCTCCTTGCCGAGCATCGAACAAGATGCAGTCGAAGGAAGCGAGCTCGCGGTCCATCCATTTGGATCCCACTCAATCATTCAGTTCGCGATTGGCTTTCGCTCGGACTGTTGCTGCTGTGTTTCACGACCGTGGGTTCGTCGTTGGGATGTCGTGGCATCGGTCGTTTTGGCGAAAGTCGACAATCGATCGCGGCACGGCGACTGTCACGTCAGGGCGTGAAAGCGATGCGGCAGGGCGATTGGACCGTGGCGGAGACGCTATTCACCGAAGCCCTTGATGTTTCCAACAGCAACGATGCGGCTCATCGCGGCATGGCGGAATCGCTTTGGAAGAAAGGCCAACGCGACGAAGCGATCGAGCATCTCGAAAAGGCGGTTCAGCTATCGGCCGGAGACCCCAAGCACATGCAGCGGCTCGGTCGCATGTACTTGGAAGTTGGCCGAGTCGATGAGGCGTCACGCCAATGCCAGATCGCCTTGGATTCAGATCGTGATTGGGCCGCTCTGTGGGCGTTGTGGGGTGACTGCAAAGCGTCTCGCAATGAAATTGACGAGGCACTGGCGGCCTACCACCGAGCATTATCGTTGCAGCCGGATTACCCATATGTCCAAATGCGGACGGCGGAGATCTATCACCAACAGCAACGATACGACCGTTTGCTCGCGACGCTGGATCGTCTGCGTGAAGACACGGATTTCGTCGGCGATGTGGAAGAGATGATCCGCCCCGGTGCGGCTGATCTGCTCCGTGGAATTGCCATGCGTGAATTGGGACGTACGGAGGAGTCCGTTCAGTTTTTCTTGGCGTCCACAAGAAAGAATCCAGTGGATGCGACCGCTCGATTGCAGTTGGCTTCCATCGCCATGGAAGCAGGACAGCCCGATGTCGCTCAAACTTGGCTCGCCCAGGCCATGCAGTTGGATCCTTCGGCCACTCGTGAAGCGGGATGGAACCTGGATCCAGCGGCGCAAGGCGTGATCGGTTCCGCGGTCCGGTCCGACGGTTTGTCGACGCCAATGATGCCGCCGCAAGTGGCAACGCAACCGCGTGCGTCCACGCCCTGGCGACAGTGATGAATCAATCTTGAGCAGCGAATCAGTCTTGCTGGGCCGCTCGCACCAAGCGATCTTGAATGGCGATCAGCAGGTTGCGGTTGGTGTCCTGCGGCCAACGATCGAGCATCAGCTCATCCACCTCGATCGCATCAAATCCCGCGGCGTCGGCTTCTCTTAAAACGCTGTACAACCTCGCTGCGATCGTGTGCGGGTCCCCTGTTTCGGACAGATCCCACACGGCGGCATAGCCTTCGACGTGATGGTGCAACGTTCGCAGCCGAAGACGCAACACCCGGCCATCGGTGGAAGACCGGTTCGCGGTTTCTTTCACCAATCGCAGTGGCGTCGTTGGTGAGTAGTGTTTGCGAAGCATTCCCGGCGAGGCGAGAGGAGCCGGTGTCGAGCGAGATTTGGCGAGCGTTGCATTAGATCGTGTGGCTACGTCTTTGCTCGATTGCACAGGCTCCTGCAGAGCATCTTGCAAACGCTCGACGGACAGCATGCCCTCCCGAAGAATCCTCGGCGGTGAATGCGGATTCGCGATCGAGAGAACGGTGGATTCCAATCCGACTCGACATGGTCCGCCGTCCAGCACCATTTCGACAGCGGATTCTAAACCTTGGATCACATGTTCCGGACGAGTCGGGCTGATGTAGTTCGAAACATTGGCACTGGGCGCCGCGATGGGAAGCCCGACGGCTTTCAGCAATTCGAGAGCAACAGGATGCTCCGGAACACGAACCGCGACGGTGTCGCCACCGGCGGTGACTTCGTTGATGACCCGCGGGGAACGTGGCAACACCAAGGTCAGCGGTCCCGGCCACAATTGGCTGGCTCGTTCAAGTCGTGTTTGGGTGATCGAATTGTCGAGCTGGACCAGCGGCAAGACCGCGTCGAGTCCATCCACATGCAGGATCAGCGGATTATTCGCAGGCCGATTTTTCGCGGCGAAGATTTTGTTGACGCAAGCAGATTGATCGCCACGAGCCGCCAGACCGTAGACCGTTTCCGTCGGCAGCCCGATCAGCTTGCCATCACGCAGGTGACGACTGGCGAGCTGGATCGCCTCGGGTGAGGCGGGGTGGATTTTCGGATGCGAGGAATTGGGACTCATGGCCAATGAGTCTGATTCATCGCGATGGATTCGCAAGCACCCATGCAAAGGCTCTGCAAGCGATGCCTAACCCTGCCCGGATTCAAACGAGTCCTCGACATCGCGGTAGGTCTTCATCATCTCATCGAGCTGAGTGTGCAAGCGGCTCAAATCACGACTGTTGCTGATCGATTCTTCCAGCAGCGGCCGCATCCATTCTTGCATCAGGTGGAATTGGCCTTTGACCAAATCCGCGAGGACGCGAGGCACCTTGTGCTGCACCAAGATCTTTTGATCCGGCGGCGATGCGGCCTGCTGACGCGAAATGGTTTCTAACTGAGTGGCGGTGGTCTCCAATCGATTCGACATCAACTCGCCCATCGCCAGCAGCGTTTGCCGCAGGTTGTCGACCCGAGAATCCATGCGTTCTTCGGCGGAGTGATCCTCCATGGCGATCGCTTTGGCAATCACTTGGCGAATGGATTCCAGGCCGTCTCGCATGGATGCCAACTGACGCAGCACCTGAGTCGCTTGGTCCTCGCCGTCCATCCCGGCCATGCGGACGCTTTCCACGAACGCGTACTTGATGGCGTCCCAACGTTGTTTTTCCTCCGGAGTCAGGATCCCCATCAGTTCCTTGAACTTCAGGACGTTGGATTCATTGTCGGTGGTCAGTGTTTGAGCGTCTTGCTCGTAGTTGCTGACGATCAATGATTGCAGTTCGGCATCGTTCATCACCGGTGCGACTCGCTCGGCGATGCGGTTCATGTTGCGGTAACTTCCTTGCAGCTTGAACGGAGGCTCTGTGCGATATTCATCCGCCTGAGCGGCAGAGCGAATGTAAGCCCGGTTCACCCGAAGCACGACATCACGAACGCGAAGGAGTTTGCGAGTGACCTCGAACATGTCACGGATCTGGTCCAGACTGAACGAGGCTTCCAGTTCGATGCCTTCGACAGAATCGCGGGTTGCTGCTGCGATGATGGTCCGTGCATCGGCGGGCGAAGCGTTGGCGAGCGGTGCCAGCGTGACATTGCTGGTCAAGCAGTTTTCGAGGTAACTCATCTCGAACGCTTCGGCCGATTCGCCGATGATCTCGCCCAAGTTGTATACGTCGGCCCGGTTGGACAGCATGTCGGGAATCTGGAACCGTTCACCGGATTCCGTGTAGGGGTTCCCCGCCATCACCACGGCGACGCGACGACCGCGAAGATCGTAGGTGCGCGTTTTTCCGTTTCGAACGCCTTCAATTCGGCGGGTGGCATCGCACAAAGAGATGAACTTTTGGAGCAGCTCGGGATGGGTGTGCTGAATGTCATCCAAGTACAGCATGACGTTGTCACCCATTTCGAGTGCCAAATTCAGCCGCATGACTTCTTCGCGAGCGGCTGCGTTGGGCGCTTCCGCCGGATCCAACGATGTCACACCGTGCCCAATCGCCGGACCATTGATCTTCATGAAGACCAACCCAAGCCGGCTGGCGATGTACTCCATCAAAGTGGTTTTGCCGTAACCGGGCGGCGAGATCAGCAACAGCAATCCCATGCGATCGGTTCGTTTGTCTTCGCCGACCGTCCCCATTTGTTTGGCAAGATTGTCACCAATCAGCGGCAAGTAGACTTGGTCGAGCAATTGGTTGCGGACGAAACTGCTCAGCACGCGAGGTTTGAACTCGTCCAAACGCATCGAGTCACGAGCTTCCTGCACGCATTCTGATTTGGCGACGTGCAACGAACGGAAACGAGGCACCACGTTTTCTCGGTAGTGACGCAGACGCGTCACAAAATCGTGATAGTGCAGCGTCATCGTTTCTCGTTCGATGCGCGGATGACTGCCGGCCAGTCCCGTCAGTTCCCGAGTCACTGACGCGGGAATGACTTGCTTTCCTGGCAATCGGTTGGTGCTGGTTTCTTTCGCTTCCAACACCGATTGATAGATCAACCAAGCCAATTCGTCTCGATACCATTTGGGTGAATCGCCCGCGTCCTTTTCCGATTGGTCCTTTCGTTTTTGTAAAAAAGCATCCGCCCAGTTGCGTGCCAGCACAAACGCGTGGGTCGGCGAGGATGTGGTCGGCTTGAGGCCGCCCAGGACCCATCGTTTCTGATCCGATTCGGGCAACGAATCAACAAAGTCTTTGCGCAGGGAATCGGCTTGTTCACTCACCGCGAATTTGGTGGGGGCCGTTACCAATTGTTGGAACAGATATCCCGCGATGCGTTCGGCGGTGATGTCGGTGGAAAATAGCGGCTGCCAATCATCTTGCTGCTGACGAGCCAATTCGGCGAGATGATTGCGGAATTCGATGGCAGGCTCCGCGTCCGGAAACGCAAACGCCAGTTTTGCGAATCCTGCAATCCATTGTTCCATCTGCTTGCGCTGTTTTGCGTCCAGGAAACATCGCCACCAAACTTGCGCGGCCGTTCGCAGTGACGGCGAATGGCGAAGCAGTCCAATGGATCGGTCAAGGTCGACCAGTCCGCGAAGAATGATGGCCGTGTCGTTGTCGTGAACACCTTTGGCGTAGCCCTCATCGAACCGACCCGCCATTTGCTCGGCAACCCAAGCGGGAGTGAGTTGATCCAGCTCTGCGATGGTGTCCATCTGACCGGATTCAAACAGGTCCATCGCCAAGTACTCAGCGCGGTAGACCACGTTGTTTTCGCTGACCAGCGATTGATTCCAAAGGTCTCGCGAAGATTCCAGGCGTTCGTCGCGAATGGGATCGAAATACTGGGTGCCGGTCAGGTGCAGACACAATTCTTCGCCGCGTAGCACCGTTGTCAGGTCCAACGGTTGCGTGTTCACCGCGAATTTGCGTTCGCCCAGCCGGATGACGTCGCCGCCGTCTTCATACAGATCTTGGCGATCTTTCAAACCACGAAGAGCGTCCTCGCGAAGGGTTTTGAGTCGACTTTGCAGATCGCCGACGCGAACGGCGTCACCCAGTTCATCCAGTTCGTCGATCAGGCTGCGGATTTTTCCGACCATCAAATCGCCCGCGAAGTAGGCGGCAATTTGATCGATCGATTCCATGTTCGAAACGCGGTGTTGGATGCCGCTTAAAATCCGGTCGGCGGCAGAACTCAACGCTTCGGCCCGTCGGTTCCGTTTCTCGACCAACGCCACTTTGCGAGATTCAAACGCGGCGTAAACCTCTTCGCGACGAGCCGCCAGTGTTTCGATGAATTCATCGAACTCGGCGAAGCGACCTTCCAGTTCCTCGAGCTGAACCATCACTTTGGTGAGGTACTCATCGCATCGATTTGGCGTGTCGCAGACGTCGAGGTAACCGGTGGTGGTTTGTTCCAATAGCTTCAACTGCGATGCAAATTCAGCTCGTCCTTCGACACCGATCAGCTCTTGTTTGCGGTTCTTTAGCGCACTGCGAACACGATTCACATTCGCGAATACGTCGCCGATCGAATCGATGATGGAGGTTCGTTTGGTCGCGTCGTCGATTTGCAGGTTGCTGACGGTTTCGGTCAGCAATTCCAAGTCCGCCGCGGCTTGGTCGATCTCTTCTTCGAGCTCTTT
The DNA here is from genome assembly GCF_020966775.1 of Rhodopirellula halodulae. NCBI lineage: Bacteria > Pseudomonadati > Planctomycetota > Planctomycetia > Pirellulales > Pirellulaceae > Rhodopirellula > Rhodopirellula halodulae. Next base: position 1,452,055 of record NZ_JAJKFV010000029.1, read on the forward strand.
GGCCTGCGTGACACCCTTGATCTCCGGCACGCGTTGTTGCGTTTTCGCCACGCGGTCTCGGTACGGTTGCAGGGCGTCTTCGCCGAGCAAAAACTCCACGCAACGCCGGCTCAGGCGTTCGGATTGTTCCTCCGTGGTGGCTTCCAACTCTTCAACGATGCTCAGGTCGACAAATCGAAGTTCACGCAGCGCGATCGCTCGGCCTCGCTGAACACGCAATTGAGCCAGTGAGCTGACGAACTGATCAATCGAAGCGAACCGTGAACGCTCGATCTCTTTGAGAACCTGTTGGGTCTCGGTTTGGACCTGGCGAGTTTGTTTGACGGTGGCTTGCCGAACACGAACGACCTTTTCGTATTCCTCGATGGCCGCACCCGCCGCTTCGCGAATTTTGCGAAGGGGGTCGGCGAGGTGATGCGTTTCTTCGTTGTCGATCCAGAAGTAACTGTCGAGAACATCACCAGCTTTCTTTGACAGGTCGACGTACAAGTCGTTGTAGCTGTCGTCCTTGTCGATCAGTTGCAAGATCTCGCTGCACTCGGCCATCCCGCGAACGAGGTCTTTGTTCCCGATTTTGAACAGCAGCGAATCCGGTTGATTGTCCGGCAGGTAGTTTTCACTGGTGAACGGCGTTTGCCAAAGCTGGATCGCATGATGCTTCTGCGGCGTGTCTTGGCCCTTGAAGCAAACCATCTCGCCGGCTTCGAAAAATGTTTGTCCGTGGCACACCAAAGGCGTGTCGACGGATTGGCGAATTTGGTTGTAGCGAAGCTGGATGTACGTTCCGTCTTCCACGTTTGAAAACAGGTACAGGCTGTCTTCACCGTTGGGTGACACGATCGTTCGTTCGTAACGCATGTCGACCAAGCCATGGTCAAAGCGTTTGAACTCACCCGATTGCAGGTAGTACCCTCCGGGAAAGATCAGTCCTTGGTCACCCGGCAACATCACGCAGGCATGTTGAATCTCATCCAAGCGGAGTGCTTGGTTGATCTTGCCGTTGAAGATGATGTATCGGAACTGATTCTCTTGGTACGGTTTGATCTTCAGCAGCACCAAATGGCCGACGATCGCGTAGTGAATCTCGGCGTCGTCTAGTTTTTGGTCTGCGTTGTCGACCGGTTCGGCGTAGATGCCCTCCCCGCTGCTGGTGTTGTTTTCGACCTTGATGGTCAGGTCGCCACCGACCGTTTCGACAAAAACGCGATCATCGATCGAGATATGCGGGTGTTCGCCATAGTGGTGCATGTCCCGCGTGGTGCGAACCCAGCGAAATTCGTGCTGGTCCGGCAACCGCACTTCATGATCGCTTCGGTTGTCGATGTATTGAAGCCCTTGTTCGCTGCGTCGCCATTTGAACGACTTGATGTCGCGAGCGGTTTTGCCGACGCGAAACACCATGTGCAGGATGGGACCACTGACGAAGAACCGCAGGAACGTCGTGTCTTTATAGAACCGATACAGCTCGTGGAAATCGTTCACGAAACGGTCATCTTGGATTCGTTCCAAGGATCGTTCGTGAAATTCTGTGTTTTTGAGTTGATAAACCGAGAACACATCGGGCAATTCGATTTCCGTCTTCAGACCGAATTGGACGTTGTATCCAAAGAGAAATTCATCACCCATCGAGACGATGTCACGCGGCACACAGTTGTGTTCCGTCGTGACACGCTGAGTCGCGATCAGGCGAGTTTCGATGTTCCCAAAGACTTCTCCGCGATCTTCATTCAGCCGCGACAGGCGATCTCGCAGATCGGTTGCCGCGGTTCGAAGACGATTGCGAAGCACCTCGTAGGTGCCGCCGGACAACTGCGCCGCTGCATCTTGCGAGGACTGTGCTTCGGCACCGCGGTCGACGACCGATGGATCGGTCGCCGAATTCGAACGCGAAGCCGCTTCGGAGGAAGCGTCCGCAGCCACGATCAGGCCTTCTTACCGTTGGAAGGAACTTTCTTTCCGGGAACCGTGTCCGGCGAACCGGCCAACAGACGACTGACTTTCTGATCCGCGACGTTTGCCGTGCCAGCCATGCTGAGCAGACTGGTCAGTTGAGTCCGGACATCATCGGTCGAGGTCATGCCCATCAATTTCGCAATCAAAGCGGCAATGGACAGGTCCTTCACCCCATCCGTGTCCAAACCGAACTGAGCGATCAGTTCCTTGATTTGGTCACGGAAGTATTCCGCGTTGCCATCGAAGAATGTGTTCTTGATGTCCGTTGCGACTTGGCTGTTGTAGACAAATCGATCGATCGCTTTGCCGCCTTTGACCGCGGAAGTGATCTGGTCGAAGAATTCTCCATCGCCACCGACAATGTCGATGCGAGCCGCTTGCAAAGCTTCGCCGATCACACCGGCTTGGCTTTCGGCGATGCCGCGTTGAGCATTGATCGCCGCGATTTCGACTTCCTTTTCCTTCTCCAGTTGGAGCTTGAATTCTTCGTGTTCTTTGCCAACACCATCCAGTTTCTTCATCGCTTCGGCCTTCTCGGTGATACCGGTTGCCTCGGCGGTGTATTTTTCGCGTGACACCTTGGCCTCGGCCAAGCCTTCCTTTTCGAGCGAGACCGCTTTGGCTTCCTGCACCTGAGCTTCGGCCAATCCAGCCGCAGCGGCTTGAGCGGCTTCGGCTTCCGCCAGCATCTTGGTCGCAGCGGTTTCTTTCTCGGCTGCGTCGCGTTTGGCTTCGGCTTCGATGCGGATCTTTTCGGCCAGCAATTCGCTGCTCTCTTTTTCCGTCTGAGCCAGCTTGGTTTGGCGAATCAGTTCTTCTTCGGCCTTCATCTGAGCGGCCGTGATTTGCACCGTTTTTTGACGTTCGGCTTTCGCATGTTCTTCGGTGTCTTTGATCCGTTCTTGTTCTTCGACCACCGCACGTTCGACCGCGACACGTTCGCGAATGACTTCTTGGATGTTGCGTTTTTCGACTTCGATTGCTTTCTCTTTTTCAACGTCGGCAACACCCACGACACGCATGCGTTCGGTGGCTTCCAAATCGCGATCTCGATTGACGCGTTCCAGTTCGACCGCATCCGTTTTCTCTTTGTTGCGCATCGCAACCAAGATCTGACGGGCTTTGTTTTCTTCGGCGATCCCGATCTCTTCTTCGGTTTGAATGCGGGCTCGTTCCGACTCCAAGCGTTGTTCTTCTTTGACCTTTGCCGCGGAAGCCTGTTCACGAGACGTGATCTCGGCGATTTCGCGTTGTTGTTTTTCAACGGCTTCGACGCGTTGACGCTCCAGTTCGAGGATCGTTTCCTCGGCCTCGACGTCTTGTTTCTTCAGCGTCTTTTCTTTGTCACGGGTGAACTGGTTTTCCTTGATCTTTTCGGTCGCGGTCAATTCGGTGATCTTCTTGATGCCTTCCGCGTCCAAAATGTTGGTCGGGCTGAGCATCTCGAGCGGTGTTTGTTCGAGGTAGTCGATTGCCGCGTCATCCAGACGGTAACCGTTCAGATCGGTCCCGATGACTTTTAGAATTTCTTCTTTGAACTTGTCGCGTTGGTCATAGAGGTCGACAAAGTCGAACTGCTTCCCGACCGTCTTCAACGCTTCACTGAATTTCGCGTCGAACAATTCGCGAAGCGTTTCAAGTTCGCTACAGCGTTTGGCCCCGATGGATTGTGCGACCTCTTTCATCTCTTCGGGACTCTTATCGACCCGGACGAAGAACGCCACCTTGATGTCCGCTCGGATGTTGTCGCGGCAGATCAGGCCTTCGCTACCCTGTCTCTGGATCTCAAAGCTTTTCAGCGTGAGGTCCATGAACTCGTGTTGTTGGACGAGCGGGATGATCAGCATGCCTTCGCCGGTGACCGCGCGGACGCCGCCCGCACCCGATTTCACGATGGCACGATCGGGGCCGACCTTGATGTAGTAACTCTTGAAGAGGATGGCGACCAACAATCCGACCAGGAACAGGCCTCCAACCAGGATGATCGCCGCATCCTTGCCGACGGAGTCTGTGATAAGTGCAGCCAACATCATGAAGGTTCTTTCGTCTGAGTGACCTTGGGGAAGGATCGTGCGACGTTCCGCGAGCAGATCGTCGTCGTGTTTGCTGGGCCAGCGGGACTGTGAGAGTCTGCCGGTTTTGATTGGACAGGCGTGGTTTGCCGCCTCTTTCAGGGCATTGAATGCCGTCGGAGGGGGCGCGTGGATCTAGATTTTCGGGGGATCATCCGCCCGAACGAGATAAGTCTTGTTGGCTCGATCATAATTCAAGACCACCACGCGTCCTCCTTTGGGGATGATTTCGCCCTCCGTTCGGACGGAAATCAGCAGGGGAGCAGCGTCTGTAGCGAATTTAGCGCGGCCAAAGTCCGAATCAGCTTGGCGGGTTTCGATCACGGCGGTTCCGCCCACCAACGTCGACGCATGAAATTCGGTCGGCGGCACCAGCATCCGGTGCATCGGCCAGGTGAAAATCTTAGTCGCAATGACGCCCAGGACGCCGTTTCGAATTGTCAGCAACGCACTGGTCAGAATGGTGGGCTCATAGCGGCGGATGTCGAACTGAAACCACATCACGAAACTAATGACCCAGAACAGCACGCTGAACACAGACAACCAAACCACCAAGGGAACTCGGTCCAAGTTCATGACCTTCAGCGTGGCCGCGCCGGTTCCACCCAGCCAGTCGCTGTGCATGGGCTCCCCGGTGACTTCGCCCGCCAGATCCGGCGAAAGGTCCGCACCCAAATCAGACGCATCAATCTCCGGCACATCCAAGTCGAGGTCGGCGTCCATCCCAAGGTCCACGACGCCAAGCAAGGCGATGACCACGTAGAACAAAAACAACGCGGCCAGAACCGTTGCCGGCCACATCGGGCCGACAAGTATCGAGTCCAGTCGATCTGTCCAAATGGTCGCCAACATGCATCTGTCTCCAGAAAAATCCTCTCGGGGGATCGCGGGATTCGATCATATCAGTTGGCACAAAGCGAAGTCGGATGGGGCGCATTTTGCCGGTCGGGATTTCTAACAATCGAGCATCTTGCCGGCGTGCAATCCGCCGAAAATCGATCTGTTTTGGTCGGGGTAAAAGCAGTAAAAGCTGACCTGCGGCTCCGTCTCCTATTTTGTCTGGTTGTTGATTTCGATCGCTGTTGAATGAACGTTGTTGACCGTGAACTCGCTGCTGTTTCTCCCGAGAACGCGGGCAAAGCTGACGGACGAAATCTGGCTCGAAGCTTGGGTGATGCTGCTTGTTTTGGCGGAATGGTTGGTTGCGGCGAGACCTACTTTTCCGCGTTTGCTTTAGCCATCGGTTTGGGCGAGACGGCATCTGGGTTGGTGGCCAGTATTCCGTTGTTGGTTGGTGGCGTCATTCAGCTGATATCACCGAAGGCGATCGGTTGGATCGGCGGGTACCGCCGTTGGATTGTGCTGGGTGCGTCGCTGCAAGCGTGCGCGTTTTTGCCACTGGCCTATGCCGCGTGGACGGAACGACTTTCGATCACCGCCTTTTTGTTGATCGCATCGGTTTATTGGACCGCTGGGCTATCGACCGGCCCAGCGTGGAACACTTGGATTGAAGACATCGTTCCCGCGGCGGGACGGGCCAAGTTTTTCTCCAAGCGTTCACGACTACAGCAGGTTTGCACCTTTGCCGCGTTGATGGTCGCGGGCATCGTGTTGCAGTGGACCTCCAGTCAAAACGTTGCTCTGGTCGGTTTCGCGGCGTTGTTCTTCATGGCGGCGTTCTTTCGATTGTTGTCGGCGAACTTCTTGCATCGCACACGCCAGTCCAAGCCAGCCACGAATCATGAAGTGACTCGGTCCATTGAGAGGCCATCCCACACGATGGAACCAAATGATGAGGCGGCGAACACTCAGCCAACACTTTCAAACACCGAAGAGGTGAACTTCCGATCGGCCATCAGCTTGCTCTCGTACTTGGTGGTGATGCAGGTCTTCATCCAGCTCAGCGGTCCCTATTTCGTGCCGTACATGTTGGGGCAGTTGAACATGGGATATCTCACCTATGTCGGTTTGATTGCGTTGGCCTTTCTTAGCAAGGTGATTTCGTTTGCCTACTGGGGACGAGTGGCCGAAGAATCTGGTGCGTCCAAAGTTCTTTGGTTCGGCGGAATTGGTTTGATTCCGCTATCCGCTTTGTGGATCGTATCCACCAACCTGTTGTGGTTGGCCGTCATTCAGGTGCTGAGCGGGATCGCTTGGGCGGCTTACGAACTCGGGTTCTTTCTGATGTTTTTTGAAACGCTTCCCGCGAAACATCGAACCAAACTGCTGACCTACCATAACTTTGCGAACACTCTGGCGATCAGCATAGGAGCATTGGCGGGTGCCGCGGCGTTGGCACATTTCGGAACCGAGTCCACGACCTACTACTATCTCTTTGGTATGTCTTCGATTGGACGCATGCTGTGTTTGGGATTGTTAGTCGGATTGGTGCTGCCCAAACATTCGCTCAAGACGATCGGGATTCGTATCCTCGCCATTCGTCCGGGGGCGGGAAGCGTGACCGCACCGGTGATCGCTAGCGCGGAAGAGTGATTTCTCGCGTCGCTGCGGATCTGAAACGAAAACGGGAGAGCACAGTGGCTCTCCCGCATGAGTTTTCGTTTGGATGGAAGCGTTGGGTATGGCTACTTGGTCGCTGCTTCAAAGGTTCCTTTGGGGGTGACCAAAGTCGCCGACGATCCAAGCTCAAATTCTTCCACTCGCAAGTCGCGATCGCGATAGGTTTTGGAATCGACGAAGCCATAGAACGATGGAACGTACGGGTCGACGTATGAAACGTCCGCTGATTTTGGAACTTCCATGTCGCACAAAAAGTAGCACGCGTTCACGATCATGCGACGCAAGTCTTCGCTGCGGAAATCGACCGCCGCGCCGGCGGTGGTTCCCAAACATTGGCCCTGCTTTCCGGAAGGAGCTTGGTAGGGTTTCAGCCAAGCCAACGGCATCATCGGAGCATTCTTGGCATCGACCGGTGGAGCGGCCGGATCCAAGTGCTGCAGAACCATTCCGCGTAGCAACACGGTGGCGGTGGATTCGTCCAAATTGACGACCCCGTAAATATCCGACGGCGTGTAGATGTCCGCGACATCGTTCAACACAGGATGGTTGGCGTTGTCTTCCACGATCACACCGCGGCCGCCTTCGACCTTGTGTTTGCCGTGGTGCGAGTGCCAGTTTTCACCGACCACGTTGATGCCGAAGTTGGCCCAGTCGTATTCGCCATAGTTGCCGCTCTTGAATGCGTGCGTCGCGGTGCGGTACGCGATGATGGGCTTGCCAGCTTGGATGTGTTTCAGAATCGGATCGAGTTGTTCATCGGGAAGCACGCGCCAGCGTGTTGCGATGACCATCAGGTCCGCATCCAGCAATGCGTCCGTGCCCGGAATGTTGTCGATCTGGTAAGGGTTGATGCCACCGGTTTCGCGATCGATGGCAAACAGAACGGTGCATTTGAATCCATGATGTTGGCTCAGGATTTTGCCGAGCATCGGGCACGATTCTTCCGTCCGATACTCCTCATCGCCAGAGATGAGGACGATGTGCTTGCCGTTGGCGGTTCCTTCTGCGGGCTCGAAGACCAAACGGTCTTTGGCATCGGCGAGGGAGGCGAAACTGAACACGAGACCGAGGGCGAACGCGGACACCGCGGTTCCAAAACAACGTGGCTTCATAGCAGGCTAGACTCAGGGATGGGGCGAGATGGAAACAGGAGGAATCCACATCATATCCCAAGGTCATCTCACCTGGGCAGACAACCGTCACGTCGGCATCACCAAAACCGCGAGAGGACTTTGTCTATAGAAAGCCCGCGTGATCTGACACCGCGGATGTCGGAATCATCGCAGCGCGTGTCGCGGATCGCTGCGTCGCGCCTGTTTGCGATATTCTTCCGCGGCGGCCTCGGGGTAGACCGTGTTGATCATTCCGCCGGAGCTCAATTCGTAACCGGCCAAGCGACCGATTCGGGGAGCCAATTCCAAGCTCCAGTGATGCACTTTGGAGGAACACCGATTCGATGGCGGTGCCGTGTGCAGCATCATGTTGTAGGCCACGCCGGGAATGATGGCTTCGAGCCAACGTACACAACGCAGAACCAACCGAGCGACTTCTTCGTTCATTGCCCCGGACAAATCTTCGAAGCAACCAAGGTGTTGGCGCGAAGTGATGCGAACCAAGTAAGGGAACCGGCTGGCGTGCGGGCAATACGCCACCAACGAATCGGATTGGTGAATGACGCGTTCTTTGTGATCCAGTTCCGCCTGCAGAAGATCGCACTGCAAGCAACGACCAAAGCGATCGTGGTGACGAGCCATCCGGTCATGAATCTCACGAACGGATTGTGGCAGGTGGTTGGAGGCAATCAGCTGGCTATGGCTGTGTTGCAACGAAGCACCAGCATCGCGTCCGACATTCTTGAACAAGCTGATGAACTGAATGCCAGGTTGTTGACGCCAATGACGCATGCGAGCCGCGTAAGCGGAGAAGGCCAATGCGATCTCGGCCAAATTCAGCTCGCTCAAAGAACGCGTGTGGCGAGCGGCTTCGATGATGACCTCGTGGCCACCGCAGGCGACTTCCTCGATGAACAGCGGATTCGCGGTGTTGCCAGCGGTTTGGTTGGAAACACGACAATCCGTGGTCGCCGGTGGCTCATCGTTTTGTCGGGACCGTGAGTTTGGTTTGATGGCTGGAAACAGATTAGGAACGACGCGAACGGTCCAATCGGCTTCCTGTGGAACGGCTTCTTCGTCGTCGGAAAGTTTGGCGGACCAAACGGACGCCGGTGTTTTATGCTCGTTGCCGTGACAGAAGGGGCAATCGAGGGATGAAATCGGAGACGACGATTGCGACTTGAATTGATCCGGTCGGCGTGCTCGTCCGGGAGCAAAAATCGTCCAGTTTCCAGAGATCGGGTCCCGTCGCGATTGGCCCGTTTGGATGTGTGTTTCGTTGGGAAAGTCGACGTGGGCACTGTCGAAACGTGGCTGGTCGAGAATTTCGGCTTCGACCAAACGATCGACCGTTTCTCCGACTCGCTGCGAGGTCGCGTCGCGATTGCTCGATCGTTGAGCGGACTGCAAAGCCTCGTTGGTCGTTCGAAGATCCGACACGCTTTGCGTATCGAGGTGGCTTTGATCCTGAGCCCGCGGATTGACGCGGGTGCGAGAGGTTTCGTTCAAACGAGTGGATGAGCGGTCGACCGGGACTCCTGATGGTTGTGTCTTCATCGGATCGACTCTCGCACGCGGGACGGCAAAGCAGAGAGGGTTCACGATCCCCGCTCTGGTTGCTCTTCCTGCAATGTAGCAGTCCCCACCGTAGATGCACCCCCATTCTGAACGTCGGCCGATGATTTCGACGCGTTCAAATCAGCGAGATGATCGTCTTCGTCGATTTAGGGAAACTGTGCGGGCGTAAAGTTCGATGTACTGGTCAGCACTCTTCCTCCAAGACCAGTCCTGCCGCATTCCGACCCCGACAAGATTTTTCCATTTTTCTGGCGAGTGATATCGCAACTGGAGGGCACGATTGATCGCGTGATCTAACGCACCGGGGCTGTTGTCGTTGAGATGAAAACCAGTCGCTGAACCGGATTCCAAATTTTCAGCCTTGGCGTCGACAATGGTGTCCGCCAGTCCACCGGTTTGCGTTACCACGCAAGGCGTCCCGTAACGCAAGCTGTATAGCTGATTGAGTCCGCAGGGTTCATAGTGACTGGGCATGATGAACATGTCACTGGACGCTTCGATGCGATGCGCCAGGGCGTCGCTGAATCCGATGTAGGCAGCAAGTTGCTCGGGATATTCTTCTGACAGCTCGCGGAGTTGAGCTTCGATTTTGGGATCGCCGCTCCCTAGAACGACCCATTGGGTTGGACGGGACTCGGTCAAGTGCTCACGAAGAACCGGCAAGATCAGGTCCCAACCTTTTTGTTCTGCCAAGCGTCCGATCAGTCCAAGCAATGGAACCTCGGGATCTTGTGGCAATCCAACTTCGGCTTGCAACGCGAGCTTGTTGTCGATCTTGGCTTCGGCCCAGGTATTCGCGTTGTAATTCCGTTTGAGATGTGGATCGGTTTCGGGATTCCAGATGTTCGTATCAATGCCATTGATGATTCCCGCGACCGGTTGCTTGATGCCTTGCAAAATCGCATCCAAGCCGCATCCGTATTCCAGCGTTTGAATCTCCAGTGCATACGTCGGGCTGACGGTCGACACCACGTCCGACGTAATGACACCGGTCTTCAGAAAATTGAGTTGGTTGTAGTACTCAAACGAATCGGGACGGAAGTGGTCCCAGCTCAAACCAGTCCAAGGGAACGCATCGAAACCGAAGTTGCCTTGATACGCCATGTTGTGAATGGAAAGCATGGTCGCCACGGTGGGCAGCTTGGACGAATCGTCTGAACGAGCTTTCAACAAAGCGGGAACTAACGCCGATTGCCAATCGTTGCAGTGAACGAGATCAACGGGCCAACCAAGACGCGACATGGCGATGATGGCGGCGCGGCAATAGAAGATGAATCGTTCGGCGTTGTCGTGATAATCGCCATTGGCGTCACCGTACAACGAAGGCCGGCGGAAGTACTGCGGTTGGTCGATGAAGTAGACCGGTACCTTGGCCGCGTCCTCCGGATCGTTGGGATCCGATGGAAGGTGACTTCGTAGTAGTCGACAGCCGATCAGTTTTTGATCCGACATCGGGACAGCAAAGCTGATGTCGGTGGTCTCGATGGGTTGCGACGAGTGATCGATTGACGAAAAAGCGGGCATGATGACCGCGCACCGATGCCCCTGAGCTGCAACCACCTTGGGCAGTGTGCCGCAAACATCGGCGAGACCGCCTGTTTTGGCGAAGGGAACGGCTTCGGTCGTCAGGTAGACGATATTCAAGGCAACGGTGGGGATCTACAAGGTTGCGGAGTCAGAAAACTGGGGCGAGCATCGAGTTTCGCGAAAAGGAATCCGGTGTCGACGTGCCTGACAGAATAAACTAGGTCAAACTTCCATGTGATGCCGGCAACGCCGGTCTGTGAATACTTCTTCTCGTCGTCATGCCGCTGCAACTTGTTGATTTTTGGAAACGGATGGTCCAAAGCGGGCTGGCCGATACATCGAAACCGCCCGTGTGGGCGGCTGAATATGCGGACGACCATGCTGGAGAACCTCCCGCAGACGTCGGTGAATTGGCGAAATGGCTGGTCCAAACGGGACGAGGCCACAAATACCCCATCACGGAAATCCTGCAGCATTCGTCGTGGGAATCGGAATATCCCTCCACACCGATCCTCCGAATCGCCCCGCTGACGCTAATCGCAGACGATTTGACGTGCCCATTTCCATTTCGAGATTGGCAATCGGTGGAACGAGAGCCCCTTGGCGATCAGGAAGCACCGACCACCGGAGTCCTCCGACAATTGGACCCGTCGAAGCTGAGTGCGGACGCGGCGGCTCGTTTGCGTTCCCACGCAACGGTGTCGGACGAATCGTTGCAGTCACTGGAAATCCTGCCGCTACGAAACGGTCCGTTGGGACAACCCGTTGTCAGCCGCCGAGACTTCGCGGGTGTCTTGAGCGTGCTTCCGCCGGGCAAGGCTTTGTCCTTGAGGTCCAAGCCACGAACGGTCGCGCGAACCGTCGAAATTTTGCGTCCGCTCTGTCGAGCTTTGTCAGCGTTGCATGCGGCGGGTTTGGTTCACGGCGAACTTGGCTTTGACCGCATTTGGATGGATGCGTCCAAACGTTGGACCTTGTTGCGAAACCCATTCGCTGGACTGCCAAGCTTCCTCAGCGAAACAGCAACGCTGAGTGGAACTCGCTGGTTGCAGCAGTCCGACGATGCGCAGCAGTTCTGGTCACCGGAACATCTTCGCGGACGGGAGAAGCATGTGGCCGCGGTCGCCGATGATATCTACGCGATGGGATGTCTTGGCTACGCTCTTCGCTATGGACGCCACGCATTTGAAAGCACTTCGCGTGAACGACTGCCAAGCGAACTGACCGATGCGGTTTCGCAAGGAGCCAGCGGCGATCCGTTATGTCGGGTGTTGGCCGCGGCGTTGGCGAGTGACCCTTCCGCACGATTCGCAACCGTCGAGCAATTGATCAACGCATTGGAGGTTGCATCCAAAGCGACTCCCGTCCAGGCGACACCCGCGATCAAGAGCGATCCTGTCGCGATGCAGAAGAAAGTCATCGCAGAAACGAAGTCAGTAGCCGCGAAGCAGTCCCCCGAATCGGCCGGTGAGAAGAAAACCACGCAACCGACGAAGCAAGCAAGTTCTACTACGCCAGCAACAACGCGTGAATCAGCCAAGCCAAACGCGACAGCGGCCTCCGCGTCGACGTCAGCAGGTTCATCCGGTCCGACGAAGATTGCTGACAAGAAAATTGCTGACAAAAAGGTTGCCAACAAAGCAGCGCTGGCCGGTGAAACTAAGCCCAAATCGGAATCAAATACCGAGCCGAAAGCGAAGCCAGATTCAAGCCGAGTCGAGCAACCCAAACCGGCAAGCCAACCTGTTGCGTTGAATGAAGAGACGACTTCGGACGACGCGAAAAAACTTGGCGGGACCAGCCCACCGACGCCGGAACCCGAACCCACGACGCTCCCATCACCGGTCGAGGACGCATCGGTTAAAGGTGCATCGGTCAAGGATGCTGCAGTCAAAGATGCATCGGTCGAGCCGAGCGCAGTGGAGCCGTCTCCGCAAACGGCCGAACCAGAAACGCCGGAATCCAATGACTCGCCTCGACAGGTTTCTCCGGCGGTTGTTCCCGCTCGTCGAAGACGCAAACGCAAGAATCAAAAAGCGTGGTACGCCATCTACGCGTTGTGTTTGCCCGTCCTGATGCTGGTGATTGCTTTGGCGGTTCGGGACAAGAATCCACCGCCCGTGGCCAAACGCATTCGTCCGCCGGCACCGCAATTCATTCCTCGTGTTTCCAGCGACACCGACAAGCCGAAACCTGTTCAGCCGACGCCCCGGCCGTCTCGTCCTCAACCCACCGGGATCCAAGTGGTCGACAACGACCAAATGCTGTGGGCCCCTCCTGATTTGAGTGGCGGAGACGGGCAAGTCAATCGTGCCACCGCATTGTTGCCTCCTGGACCAGCCGCCGTGGTCACAATCGACTGGACGCAGTTGCAACGGTTGGGATTGATGGAGTTGTTCGAGCCCGAGACCAAAGCATGGCTGGAAACTTTGAACCAATGGTCCGGAGTCGCTGAACAATCCATCTCGCATGTCGCGCTCGCTTGGTTCCCCGGGGCAGAGGGCGTGCCGGAGGTGGCCGCTGCGATCCGATTGAAAGACCCAAAGTCGCTCGAAGAGTTGTTGGAGACTTGGGAAGCGTCTGCTGCGAGAAGCAAAGAAGGGCACACGATCTACGCCGGTGACGATCTCGATGCGTTGGCCTACTTCGCGATGACTCAAGGCCGCGTCGCTACCGCCGCGGATGATATGGTCGACGCGTTTGCGGTGGGTTCCATCGAACGCATCGGTGAAGTTGCGGAGCTGGAAGGGTCCCCGGTGGTGTTGCCGCGTTTGCTAGAAGAGCTTTGGCAATCGGCACGTCCCAACGATGCCATCGCATTCCTGACTCAACCCAATTTCCTGGTCAGCGACGCTCGCAAATGGATGGAAGCGACTTCGCCCACGCTGATTCCTTGGATTCGCCAAAATTTGCTGGCCGACTGCGGCGGCGTTCTTGTCAGGCTGGCGTCCGCGGAACCAGATGCAAATTCGACCGAGACGCCCACCGCCTCGTATGTGGAAGTTCGTTTGGCGGCTGCACCGGGCGTCGACCCGTCTGAGCTGGCGGATCCTTTGCGTGCTCAATTGTCGAATGCTCCACGATGGGCGGAAGACTTCCTGGTCACACGCGACATCGATGCGTCATGGAGATTGCTGGCGGCCCGCTTGCCATCCATGTGGGCGTTCGCAGAGGAAAACGTGCGAACAGGTCGATCGGACCGAAAGATCATTTGGAATGCCTACTTGCCACCACGAGCCCTGCCACAATTGACCTTGGCGACGCTGCTAGCGAGCAACACGACGTCGGTTGAATCGACTGGGACGGCGATGGCGGGTGATCAAACCAAGTTGACGGTGGCTCAAATGTTGGACCGACGAATGTCGGTCAGCTTTGATCAGGAGTCGCTGCAATTTGCCGTCGACACGATCGTCGATGAGTTCAATGGCGATCTACCCGCTGGAAACCAGTTGCCACCGATCACCATCATCGGTGGTGATCTTCAGAAGATGGGCATCACTCAGAACCAGCAGATCCGAGATTTTTCCAAGAGCGATGTTCCTCTGCGTAGGGTGTTGACCGATCTGGTGCTGGGAGCCAACCCGGACCGCACGGCGACCGGTCCCGCGGACCTCAAGCAAGCCTTGGTGTGGGTGGTCCGATCCGATGAATCTGAGATTCTGATCACCACACGGGAAGCTTCCAAAGGCAACTATGAGTTGCCGGAAGAGTTTGTTCCGCAGTCCAGCCCGTGACCGCCGACACGCATCGACGGATGTGTGTTGCTGGAAAATTTTCTTTTTGCCGTAAGGATCTTCGCGTCTGCGTTACCAACAAGAATAGAGGTGTTTCAAAGGCAACCGCAGGCTGAGGGTCTTTCGTGCTGGAAGAGGACGCCAAATCGCTATTCGTTGATTGGTTGGAAAGGCACCAGGCTTCCATCGTGCAGGTCGCTCGCGCCTACACGCTCAGCAGCGATGAAAGCCAGGATCTGGCTCAAGAAATCTTGCTTCAGGCATGGCGTTCCTTGTTGTTTTTTCGTTCGTTGCCCATGCCAATGCCGAAAAGGCTTCTGTGAAGCGAGCGATTGAAGCATCGAACTCATCGAATGTTCCCAAATAGCAACTCACTCTGGCGTCGTTGCTTCTGCAATTCACTCGGGTTGCCATGACTCGTTGAAAAATCCGGCGGAGATCACTTTGCCCGAATCGCGAAAGTTCGCGCCCTCGCGAATGTCGATCAATGCCCAATCGGGCAATTTGGGTGTTTGGCGAGCGTTGTTCAAATAGTCATATTCGCGGAAGGTGAATCCGCTATTGATAACGATGTAGTGTTTGGGGGCTTCAGGATTCGGATAGATCATCGCTGGTACGTGACCGACGCTGCTGACTTCATGTTTGCCAATGCGGATCGTGTCGTTGGTCCATTGCAGTGGCAGTTTGGGTAGCAATCTTGCGATCACCGCATTGCTGGTGGCGTCGCCAAACAAGATCAAGTTTTGGTTCGCCATGGTTTCCGCGTTGACTTCGGTGTCCATGATCGTTCGCACATCGCCTCGGAAGTGCAATCGCCAGTGCTCCATCGCGTGTTTTGATTCTGATTGAATCCATTGCTCCACCGCCGGATCGCCGGAGGTTCCGGTGGGCAGCACGAAGACGAATCGGTCCATGAAGGCATCGTCAATTGGGCCCTGCGAATGTGGACGCTTGCGAAGCGTTTGAGAATCGTCTGAAGCAACTTTCCATGTTCCATCAAGTTGAAATTCGGCTTCCAAGGAGCGATCCGAACGCACCGTTGGACCAATGCGCGTGTTCACGACTGGTTGGCCGTTGATCGTCACCGCGATTTGACCAGACGGCTTGCCAGGCCATTGTCCGGAATCGAAGTGCACTCGAAGTCGAGAAACATTCTCGCACTCAATTGTGATTTGATCGTCAGTCCCGTTCGAATCTGACAAGATGGATGCATTGACGATCGCTGGCGACCAATGTTCTTCCATTCCGGTGACTTCGATCCAGTGCATTCGCGAATAACGCAGCGTCAGTGTTGTCAGATGCACGTTTCTTGGGATGGAAGGCGAGACTTGGCGTTCGATCAGGTCCAGTCGTCGGGCGATCTCCTGCTGGGAATCGGGATGAATCTTGTGTGCAGTCTGGGGACCGATCAGATGCACCAATTCAATGCCTCTTTCGGCCAGAGCGGCTTCCATCACGTCGGCAGCTTGCTTCTGACGATCGATCTCACCGCTGTAGGCAATCGTCGGCAAGTTGCGAAGATTGCTCGCCCAGGGCGGACAGTCATAGAGCTGCCAAAGCGTTTTCTGATAATCAGGGGCGGTCCCAGCAGCGTCTTCGCCTTGAAAGACATCGAGAAACAGAGGTGTCTCTGAGAAGCCTGCACCTGGAGTGGCGGCGAAGAATCGATCGGCATAATGGGTTGCGATTTGCCAGCACCCAGCGCCTCCCATGGAAAAACCACGGATCGCGATGCGATGTTTGTCGATGGCGATCCTGCGTTGCAGGTAGTCGCTGAGTTCGAGAACGTCGACTTCGCCGGCAAACTTGAATGCGTTGCTGTAGCGACCATAGGGATGTGCCACGATGGCGGAGATCGGCGAAGGTTCGTTGCCGGTCCGATAGCGTTTGGGATCACCGCTGTGTTTGTTCAGGAACGCCAGTTCGGAAACCTTCTCGCCTCGGCCGTGCAGCCAAAGGTCCATGCGGATCGGCGACGCATCCATGGCGTTCACGTTGGGCGGAATCACAACCCCATACGGCTGAAACGAATCGTCGATCTTTGATCGGAAGCCACCGGCAATCAGTTGCCGTTCATCGCTTCTGCGAAGCCCCACCACTTCCGCCCATGAAGCACCGTCGGCAATTTTGTCGATGCGATCTTCGGCGATTTGCAACAAACGTTTCGCGTCGGCGACCGCCTTGGGAGAGTAAAAAATGGATTGCTCGATCGTCATTTCCACCGCTCGTGGAAACACCAAGACTTCGGGTTCCAAGTCCTCTAGTCTGGCACTGACCGCGAAGTCCTGATGCTTGGACTTCGTCGTTTGCATCAATTGCTGCCATCGATCACGCACCGAGGCGATCGAGGACCGAAGTGAATCCAACTCTGTTGCTTCGATGTCCACCCCTGGTGGTGGAATCGGACGCACGTTTTCCGCTTGGTTGTCGGCGGGGCCATCGGCTAGCAAAGAAGACACGGATGCGATCGCAATGCATCCGCCAATCGCGAAACCTCGTGTCAACGACAGAATCATGTCAGCCCAGTCCGCCAGTGGTGCAAAATCAGAAGGTTTGTTAGGTCAATCGGCGTCCCAGCATACACGGCGGATCGTTGCAAGAAGGACTCGACGGCGTTCAATCCGATCCGTACTGGTCCATCCACTTTTGCAGTTCGTCCGCGTCGAGCATTGCGTCGAGAGTCGGATCGTTCGGTTGCGATGTGGAATCGACGTCGTCCGCGGCCGTGCTCCCGGGTTGGGAGCGTTTGCGTTTGGCCGTGGCTTTGGGAAGCTTGGCCATTTGAATGTGCCCGTCCAGCAACGCATCCAACCAAGCCTCCGAGTCGATTGGCAACGCCTTTTTGCGTTTCGCGGCAGCGTGCAGGCGATGATCCGAGGATACCACCGTCAACGACTTTGGATTGGGGTGCTGAAAGATCAGCTCTTCGATCAAATCGTCCGCTTCCGGGTACCCCACCGCGAATCGAACGTCCATGTCCGCGAAAAGCATTTGGTCGCGAACACCGTGCGGAGGATTGCGTGCATCAAAGACAACGCAGGTTCGCGAGCGAATGAGGTCCGTCAAATGTTCCGCCAGTCGATTCAGCAGCAACTGGCGTTCGTCATGCAGCCAATTCGTTGAACCACCACGCGAGGGTGGAGCAACCGGTCCAATGACGTTGTATCCATCGATGAGCAACAGTGGAAACATGTGACATCGATGCCTCAGTTCGGATCAGTACGCTTCGGGTTGTTTCCAAACAACGAGCAAGGTTCGAAGCAGAATCTTCAGGTCCAACGCGAAAGACCAGGAACGAATGTATTGGTGGTCGAAATGGACGCGGCGTTCCATCTTGTCCACGGTTTCGGTTTCGCCGCGGCATCCGTTGACCTGGGCCAAACCCGTGATTCCCGGTTTGACTTTGTGCCGCATCATATAGCCACGAATCAATCCGCGGTATTGTTCGTTGTGGGCGGAAGCGTGTGGACGAGGACCGACCAGCGACATCGATCCTTCGATCACGTTGAATAACTGCGGCAACTCATCCAGGCTCGTTTTGCGAAGGATGGCCCCCAGAGGTGTGATGCGTGAATCGTTTTGGGTGGCTTGTTTGACCACCGCGCCGTCGTCGCAGGTTGTCATGGAACGAAATTTCCAAACGCGGATCTCCTGCCCGTCCAATCCGTACCGGCGTTGGCGGAAGAAAACGGGGCCGGGAGATGTGAGCTTCACAGCCGCAGCGATGAGCAACATCGGAATGGAAATCGTCAGAAGACCGGTTGTGGCGAGAACCAAGTCCGCCGCCCGTTTCGCGACACCATCGATCCCGAACATGGGTGTTTCACTGACGCTGACCGCTGGCAATCCGCCTACCTGAGTCCAACGTGCGTGCAGCAACTCGAACACGAAGAAGTCCGGAACGATGTAAACCGAAACGGTCGAGTCACTCAGTTCGTCCAAGATATATCGAATGCGTTTTTCGGCTCGCATGGGAAGGGTCACCAGAACGGTCTCCACTTCGCCATTTCGGGCGGCCTGGATCAAATCGGACAGATCGCCACACACTGGATCGTCACTTTTCGATCCGTCCTCTTGTTGGCTTTCAAGATCCGCTGTGTCTCGGAGTTCCGACCGATCGTCATAAAAGCCAACGAAGTTCAATCCCAGCGACGAGTCGGTGGAGATGTTGTATTGCGTTTGTTGCCCCAGCGTGTTGTGGCCCGCGATCGCGACGCGTCGCACACCGACGCCACGTCGCAACAAGCCAACTTGGACGATCCGCAAACACATTCGCGAAAGGCCGATCATGGCGGGGCTGAGAATGACCCATCCCAAAATCACGGAGCGAGCGAAGTATTGACCGTAACGCGTGGCAAATGCGAGCAAACCCAGGACCAAAATCGTCAGCACCCAAGTCGATAGGACGCGAACAATTTCGCTGTCGGTGCAGCTCCGCCGATCTCCGCGATGCAGACCCGTCAATTGGCTGCTGAGAAAGAACACGATGACGGTGATCAAACCCATCGCGAACGATGCATCGTCCACATGGCCTCGAGCGGCGAATTTGACGACAATCAGTGACGCCAGGATCGACGCCGCGTCCAAGCACGGTTGAACGAATTCATACCAGTGTCGGCTGCCCAAAATGGAAAACGATTGGGCGGAATTCGCAGGTGATGACGATGAGGACGGCATGTCGAGCAACGGTGACGGCATGGTTGGTGAACAAAGAGGAAGCGAATGACCGTTACCAACGGTCCGATGTCCCCAACACTAGCTCGCTCAACCGTCGAACCAATCCATCCCCAGGTCCAACCAAGTGGCTTGGTGAGTCAAAGCTCCACTGCTGATACGGTCCACACCGGTCGCAGCCACTTTGGCGATTGTGTCGATCGTGATGTTTCCCGACGCCTCCAATTCAACGTTCACGCCCAACTCATCACGCCGCGCCACGGCGCTGCGGAGGTCGTCCAACGAAAAGTTGTCCAGCAAGCAGATGTCGATTCCTGTCGTGACAACTTGTTCGAATTGCTGCAACGTGTCGACTTCAATCTCCACCATGCTCGGTGCGACCAACTGATCGACACTGGCGCCGCGCATCTCCACCGCGCGTTTCGCCGCCTCGCCCGCCGTCAACGGATCGCTGCCATTGCCGCCGCGACCCAGGGCCAAGTGGTTGTCCTTGATCAGAAAACCATCGAACAAACCCGTGCGATGGTTGTGACCTCCGCCGCAGCGGACCGCGTACTTTTCCAAACGCCGCCATCCAGGAGTGGTTTTCCGAGTGTCGTAAAGCCGCGCCGAGCCGCCCGCCATCGCGTTGACGTAGCGCTGGGTCAGCGAAGCCACCCCGCACATTCGCGAAAGGATATTGAGCAAGACGCGTTCGCTGGTCAGCAAGTCTCGTGCGGAACCTGACAGTCGCACCACGGGTTTTCCGGGGACCAATGAGGCACCTTCTTCGATCAAGACTTCGACATCCAGATCTGCATCGAACTCATCGACGATCCAAGGTGCCAACGCGATGCCGGCCGCGACCCCATCAACACGCGGGACAATCTGGCATGCCCCACGGCGTTCAGGAGCGATCATGGTGACCGTCGTCCAGTCCACCGCCACGTCCAAGTCTTCTGCGATGGAAAGTCGGACCAATTGGCGAAGATCGTTCTCGAGCGCGTCGTCCAATTCGACGGGTTGGTAATCCATGAGCGATTCGCTTTGGTGTCGCAGGGAGGTTTCACAAATCAGTTTCACGGCATGGGCCGCGAAAGGGCATTGTTTCGGGATCGTCACCAAACAGCAATGCGGCACCCCACCCAGGCGTCGTCGACTGGACGAAGAAGACCGTAAATTCGCGGGTTTCGTTGAAATCGCCGTTGCTAGGTGGTCGAGGCTTTTCCTACAAGCCGAAGTTGTCCGTTTGTTTGCTCGTTGCGATTTGAGGTCACCATGCCTTCGCTTTGCCGATCTGTTCTGCCTTGTTTGCTTGCCATCGTTCTCTTGGCAGGTGGAATGGCGGTTGGCACGTCGAACGTGGCGCATGCGCAAGTCCCAACCCGGGCGGAAGTGGATGCGGCGCAAGCGACGCATCTGCCAACCGATCCTGCCACCGTTTTGGCCGTTGTGGGACGCAACCGAATTCTGCTGGGCGAATTGAGCCCACGTGTGGAGGCGAGCATTGCTCAGGTGCTGAAGA
Source organism: Rhodopirellula halodulae (assembly GCF_020966775.1). Lineage (NCBI taxonomy): Bacteria > Pseudomonadati > Planctomycetota > Planctomycetia > Pirellulales > Pirellulaceae > Rhodopirellula > Rhodopirellula halodulae. The sequence continues at coordinate 1,472,729 of NZ_JAJKFV010000029.1, forward strand.
AAACCGAAGAGAAAGTCCCCGAAGATCAACTGCATTTCGTTCGACTTCGTATGACGCGCGGTTTGTTGGCTCAAACCATCCAAAACCGAATGCTGCGGGAAGCGTTCTTGCTGGATCAAGTCGGCACACAGGCTGCTGACAAACGCCGTGAGGCGGAAGCCACGATGAGCGCGAAAGCTCGTCAGATGTTTTACGAAACCGAGCTACCCGAGCTGAAAGAAAAAGCCGGCGTGGACACGGTTGCGGAGCTCGATGAAAAGCTTCGGGAAAAAGGCATGTCGCTGGCGGTTCGTCAACGCGAATTCATGGATCAGATGCTGGGCAGTTTGTACCTGCGAGGCAAAGTCAACAAAGACCCCTCGATTTCGTTGTCTGAAATTGTTCAGTACTACCAGGCTCATCGAACAGAGTACGAACATAAAGCCCGCGCCCGTTGGGAACAGTTGACGGTGATGTTTGACAAGTTCCCAAGTAAGGAGGCGGCACTTGCCGCTATCATGCAAATGGGGAACGAAGCTCTCTACGGGGGTAGTATGACGAGCGTCGCGAAAGCGAAGAGCCAGGAACCGTTTGCAAGTTCCGGTGGGGTGCATGATTGGACCAATCAAGGCGCTTTAGCTTCGACCGTTTTGGATCAACAGATCTTCAGTGTCCCGGTCGGCGAAATGACGGATGTGATCGAAGACACCAACGCCTACCACATCATCCGTGTTTTGGAACGCGAGGATGAGGGCGTGTCGCCGATCAGCGATGTTCAGGACGATATTTCGGACCTGCTGCGACAACAAAAAATTCAGGCCGCCCAAGCGGAAGTCATGGTGGAAGTCCGCCGACGGGTTCCCGTTTGGTCGCTGTACCCAGATGACTTCCCCGGTGCGAAGCCACTGACACAAGTTTCCGCTCGTCCCGCACTGCAAAGGTAGGTGGATGACGGATTCTGGGATCCGAACGCCCATTCGGCGGATCGATCGCTCTCGACAATCGACCATTGGCGGGCTGCACTTCGCCGTGTTGTTCTGTCTGTCGCTCATGAGCGTCGGATGCGGGCAATTGGCCTATCGGCTGGGGACAGATTTTCCGCCTCAGTACGTCCCCAATCCATTGGACCTGCCTCCGGTCCCGGCGGACTTTTTGTGGTTGCAGGTGGTGGATGCAGTCGACGATGTGTTCCGGATCGCTCGGGAGCAACCTGTGGTCAATCAGCCGGGCGCTGTTCTCGAAGGGCGACTGGAAACCAGCTACAAGGTCGGCGGCAGTATTCTGGAACCCTGGCGGAAAGACAGCTCGCCAGGGTTTGAACGATTGCAAAGCACGCTTCAATCCATCCGTCGTCGAGCCATCGTGCACGTGCGTCCGCACGCCAACGGGTATGCGGTCGAAATCATCGTTCAGAAAGACTTGGAAGATACCGACCGGACTCAGTACGCGACGGAAACGACCGCCGGCCAACGTCACGATGGATCCCGGACCAGCCGCGTTGATGATTTCGATGACAACCCACAAACGCTGGGTTGGATCCCATTGGGACGCGACACAACGCTCGAGCAAATCCTGTTGCAGGACATTTTCCGTCGTGTGACCGAAAAGGATTCACCCCGCTTGTTACATCATTGATGTGACGGAGCGGCGTCATCCGCAAACGTAGGCCCGGTGCCAACGGGCGTTGCTATCCTCTGACAAAAGCAACGCAGCAGGATCGATGGATGCGTTTGAGCGAATCACCTGCATGTCGTCCGTTGGAAACAACCGACGCGCACGTGTGATTCTCGCAATTACGCTTTATTGGCGGTGACGAGGGCTTTGTCACTGATGTCTTTGCGGCACCATGCACCTTGCCAACGAATTTCGCGGACGGCTTTGTACGCCTGTAATTTCGCGGCGCTGATCGAATCGCCCATGGCGGTCACGCCCAAAACCCGTCCGCCCGTGTTGACGATTTGCCCGTCACGCTGCTGCGTTCCCGCGTGGAAGACTTTCACGTCCGTCATTTGATCCGCGGCGTCGATGCCGGTGATCGGGTGACCCTTTTCGTAGTCGGCCGGGTAACCTTCACTGGCCATCACAACACAAATCGCGGGACGGTCATCGAACTCAAGTGGTCCTGTTTCTTCCAGCTTGCCGTCCACCACAGCCTGCATGACTTCGACCAAGTCGGTCTTCAGACGCATCAACAATGGTTGGCATTCCGGGTCACCAAAACGCACATTGAACTCGAGCACTTTCGGGCCGGCTGGAGTCAGCATCAACCCCGCGTACAGGATGCCTTTGAACGGTCGTCGTGAACGCTTCATCGCGTGCACGACGGGAACCAAAATGCTTGATTCGACCTTCGCCAACGTTTCCTCGTCCAAAACCGGTGCCGGGCAGTAGGCTCCCATGCCACCGGTGTTCGGGCCGGTGTCACCATCGTGGGCGGGCTTGTGGTCCTGTGCCGGCGGAAGCGTCACGATGGTTTCACCGTCGGTGATCGCGAGAACACTGATCTCGGGGCCCGTCAAACGCTCCTCAATGATCAGTTCTTTGCCTGCCGCGCCAAATTCCTTTCGAGCCGCGATGCGATCGATGGCTTCCAACGCTTCGCTTCGCGTTTCGCAAACCACGACGCCTTTTCCGGCCGCCAAACCGTCGGCTTTGACAACCACGTTGACCGGGTCGGTCGGCTCGCTGAAACGATCCTTGATGTAGCGTGAGGCATCGTCCGCACTGCGGAACGTGCGGTAGTCGGCGGTGGGGATATCCGCTGAACGAAGCAGGTTCTTGCAGAAGACTTTGCTGCCTTCCAATTCCGAGGCCGCTTTGCTCGGGCCAAACGCACGCAGTCCCGCGTCGGTCAGTGCATCGACCAATCCGGCGACCAAGGGAGCTTCCGGTCCAACCACGACCAAGCCCACTTTGTTTTGCTTGGCAAATTCGATGACCGCGTCGTGATCGGCGGGGTCGATGTCCACATTGGTTGCGTCCACACCGGTGCCCGCGTTTCCAGGTGCAACGAAAACCGTTTCCACATGCGGGCTTTGTTGGATCTTCCACGCCAGTGCGTGTTCGCGTCCGCCGGATCCAACAATCAGGACGTTGTATTTACTCATCGAGTGGTTTGACTCGCAGGTTCTTGAAGTAGGCTTTGCTATCAGGGTCGTGGGCTTGCAAGGCAAACGTGCCTTCACCCAACCGGCGTTCGAATCGTTCGGAGAAAGCTTCTTTGTCGCTCGGTTCGGTGTAGTCCACCATGGTTTTTCCGTTGACGATCAGTTGAATGTGATCGCCGCGGACAATGATTTCTTGTGTGTACCATTCGTTGTCACGAATGTTGTTGGCCGCCAGCGTTTCCGCATCGACGTTTTCCACGCCGTACAGGGAACTGGTTTTCTTGGGGTCTTTGTGGCTGACGTTGACCTGGCATTCGTAGCCAAATTTTGGCCAATCGGATTCTTGATACTTCGTGTGGAAGTAAATCCCCGCGTTGCTGCCCGGTTCGACTTTCACGTCCGCCTTGAAATGAAAGCTTTTTAAAGGAGCCAAATCGCCGACGTAGAACAGGTGTGAGCGTGCTCCGTCGCACACCAGCATGCCGTCGACCACTTTCCAACTGTTTGGGTTTTCCGTCGCTTTCTTCCAGCCGTCAAAGGACTGGCCGTCGAAGATGGCGACGAAGCCGTCTTCGTCCGCCGCCGCTTGAGGCGAGGTCAGAAGCGAGTTGGAAACCAGCGAAAAACAGATGCTCAATAGCAGAAAGTGGGGACGATTCATGCTGTGACTCGGAGTCGGTGGGGATGGATGGCGGGTCAGACGCTCGCCAAACGGTCCAGCATCACCGGATCGTTGGGCGACGGCGACATTGGGTCGACGCCCAAGGTGCCTTGCAACGAATCAATATACTCCGGCGACTCCGCCAATTGGCGTTGCTGGTTCGCATATTCCACCTGATCCGACATGTTCAAGCGTTCTGCGGCGTCCGTGTTTCGCGGGTCGTCCAGGAAGGCCTGCAAACGTTCTTGCATCGATTTCCAGTGTTCAATGTCACGTTGTTGTTTGGCTTCGAGTCGTCGTCGATACCAATCACTGTTGACCAATGATTCACGAGAGAACAATTCACGAACGGCCGGATCGTCGATCGTTTTTCCGTTGTGTTCGCCGTGAACCATGATGTCCAAAACGGCTCGCAACGGCGGACAAGCCAATTCGTAACCCGAGTCTTCGAAGTAGTTTTTCGCAACACGAGCTTGTGCTTCCGCAATTTGCAAGACTCCGTCGGCGAAGGAATCGAGGTCCTGATGTTCAGGACGCAAAACAGGATCGGGGAAGACTTTGGCGGGGTTGTCGAACACGCGAGCCAAATACGTGCGGACGAATTTGTCGGTGATGCGGTAACCCAAACGGCTGGCGGGAATTTGCTGGCCGTTGTGTTCGAAGTCTTCGACTTTCTCCAACATGCCCGCCGCCAACATCTGACGCGGATCACGTTCCTCTGCCGTCATGCGGCACCAAACTTCGGGAATCAGCAACGAAATGTCGTGGCCGACTTCCAAATCAGGTCCGATGTGACCGGCGGGAGTGCTGAAGCCACCCAGGTCCGTGAGGATCATCGAGACGATGACCGCATTCAAATCAATTGCTGGGTGAAGCGCGTTGAATGGACCCTTGGTCAATGCACCTTCGCTGCCCGCACCCGTGGTGCTGGGGCTCTTGCCGGTCAGTGAACACACATAATCCATCACCAGTTCAGGAAGTTCCTGATAGTGCAGCGGCGAGTAAACGGCCAGCGAGCGAATGCCTGCTTCGGCTTCTGGTGGATTGTTGCGACGACCGGACAGCACCGCGCCGACGGGCGTCAACACCGCGTCGTTGGTGCCGAGTTTGCGATGCAATTGAATGCCACGCATTGCAACATAGGTTTCTCGCGGAGAAGCCATGTCTGGGCGATCTTGCAGGTAACGTGGATTCTTGGTGGGCTTGCCATCCACGATGCGTGGATTGGCGGTGCTGACGACAAAGCCATCGTCGGACGCGGCCGATTTTTCCAGCAAGTCTTCCATTGGCCCGGTGAACTTATCGAACTCGATCGCGTCACGCATGATGTCGCGAGCGTTTTCGCTGGTCAGCGGTTCGAAGTTGCTGATGAAGTTGCCTGGTGCGGCCAAGTCGGCTTCGGTTTGTTTGTCCAAACCGCGGTGGATTGCGTCGTCAGGACGTTGGAACAAACGATATTCGCAGTTCTCGACAAACTTGTAGCTGGGGGCTTCCGCGACAGCCGATCCGACATCTCCGATGCTTCCCGCGGGCACGACGATGCTGGCGGAAATGTCGTCTTCCTTTTGGACTTTCGCCGATGCGATGAAGTCCTGACGCAATTTGAAGGTCCGCCACTGGGACTTTTCCAAACCGACGCGGAGGTAGGTACCCACCAACGGACGGCTGCCGATTTTCAGTTCGTGACCTGGTGATCCGTTGACGATGTCGACGCCGAAGGATTCACGCCAATCCTGTTCCATGTCAGGAGCCGCGAAACGTTTGATGATCAATGCCAATGCATAAACGTGTTCCGGAATGCTCTTCAGCCAAGCGTTGTAATCGTCGTTGTAATCAGGGCTGGGGGTCAGCAGTTTGATGACGCTGCCCAGCGAACGACCGGGGTCCAAGACTTTACGGCTGGGGCGTTCGGTGTAATCGGTGCGGCCGGTGTAGGTTTCCGACCAACGTGTGCCGTAGTCCTTCGAGAAAATTTCGTCGACCAATTTGAAGTCGACGTCGTGGTCTTTGACGAAGATCGGTCCATACAACATGTAGTCGCGAAGACTCTTGCTGATCTCGCTCTTGCCACCACCGCTGACCGTGCAAGGTTTGTGGCAGAACACACCTTCGCCCACCGTGCCGATCAATCGCCAGCTCGGTGCCGACGGGTGCTTTTGAAGTTGAATCTTGTAGCCGCTCGGTGCGATGTAGATTTCTTCCGGCGAAAGCGGAATGGATTGTTCTTTCCCAGATGCGTCGGTCCAACGAATGCATCGTTCGCGAAGAGTGGCCAGAGCATTTTCAGGGATGTAGACGACGCTCGGGTGAACGCGATCGATCCCGTAGCCTTCGGGTTGGATATCGATGAAGTCCGAATACAGCTTGGCCACGTCGGCAAAGGTTTGGCCGTTGTAGAGGCGGCTGTTGACTTGGAACTCATCTCCCAAGGAATAGGACGCGAAGGCGATGGCACCGCCCGCGTGTTCCTCTTCCGCGTTGCCCATCAAGTTGGCGGCGTAGCTGAGCTGTGTCTTGACTTCTTTCTTGCAGTATCCGTAGTAGTTGTCGGCGATCAGGGTCACCACGACTCCGTCGCTGTTGCGGCAAGTCAGCTTGAACGCGCCGCCATCGTTGTACAGTTCGGATTCATCTTGCCAGCACATACGATCGCGACGCTGTCGCTCGGAGGCATCGTCGTAGTGCGGCAGACCCAATTCTTTCTTCGTGAACTTGGTCAAGTGAGTCGCCAGAATCACACAGCCCGTGTGACCGCTCCAGTGTTTGGCGTCCAACCCAGCATCGCCAGCAGCGATCAACGGGTCGCCCGCATTTCCAAAGATCGATTCGACGAAGTCCAGATTGCTGACATAGTTGCCTGGAACGAAGAACCGCGTTTCCATGCTTTTATGTTCGCTGAAACCGGGGATTCCCGGAGCCACCAACGGACGCAGCATCAGCGACACCCATGACTGCGCGGGATGCGGCGAGTTGTGGGTGTAAGGCAATTCCATGTCTTCCGCCGGTGGCTGCATCGCCGCACGGAAGAGATTTACAAAGACGTTCTTGGGAACGACTCGTTTGTCACCTGGGATGGGCAGTCCACCTTCGACCACGTGGAAGGTGCCCGCGGTCGTCCGACGGTCAGCACGCGGGTTGTTCAGCACGCCATTGAAACAGCGATACGATTTGACTTGGTTGTTTTCGAATTTGTTGCCACCCAAAGGCAGGCTCAATTCGCGAGCCATTCCGTGACGATCGAGGTTCAGCGAACGACGCGGTAGCTTCAGTGGCTCATCGCCGGTTTCCTCGGCGAAGTACTTTGCCAAGTAAGCTTCGATGCGTTGATCGATTGCAGGTTGGTGTTGACGAAGAATCGCATTGCGCTCACGGAAGCTGTCAAGCATCTCGCGCGGGAACGCGGCGTCGGGACGTTCCTGGTCCTCTTCGCCGGGCGGCATCAAGCCAGCCAATGCCAATTGAAACGAGAGGTAGTTCTGCAGACGCTGACGTTGCTCGGGCGCGGCGGCGACCATTCGGTCCCAGCTCAAAGCACGTTGAAGTTCTGTGGGTTCGCGTAGCAGGGCCATCAGGGTCACTCCGGTTCAAGCGGGGGTAGTTTAAGCACGTCCCAAGTCGATGGACTATTTCGTTGCGATCATGATTCTGAAGTGCAAGTCGCACCTTCAGAATCGAGCGGCACGATGCGTGCGTTGATCGCGGAAGCCGGCCTCAAGCTTGGATGGCAGAAGCTTAGCAAAACGTCGTCAAATTTGAATCCGACGCGAAAATCGATCGGGGAGAGCGCGGCCGAGCGTGAATGACGAGGCGCCCAACCAATGAGCGGCTTAGGTGGGGACCGGCGTCGTTGTGTGAGGATGACGGTGCTCGTCGGCACGTAGCCCGTGGTTGGGATCCTCTGCCGTTGGGATTGACGGTCGCACCTGCTGAACGAGCTTTCACCAAGGAAGCGACCGTTGTGGTTGCCGGGATCGTTGAAAACTTGATGAAGCTTCGCGAATCGTTCGCGATTCAATCGCGATTCAGCGTTTCGTGCAGGCACACGTCAACCGACGCTTTCAGATCAGCCAGCGTGCCTTCGTTGCGAAGCACTCGCGTGCTGGCTGCTGCTTTCTCTTTCCATGGCAATTGGCGAGCGGCACGGCGTTGCAGTTCAGAATCGTCCCAACCGCGTTCCGCCAGCAGTCTTTGATGGTGCTCGGCAGAGATCTCCATGCACCAAACTTCATCGCAAATGCTTTGGTAGCCACTCTCGATCAACAACGGAATGTCCAGGATCACGAACGGTCGTTCCTTCCTCGCTGCCTCGGCAATTCGGTCGTGGATTGCCCTACGAGTTCGCGGGTGGACGACGCTTTCCAACACTCGCAATCGGGCGAACGAGTCCGCATCATCGCCGAAGACCAAATCCGCCAAATGCTTCTTCGAGATCGTCCCGTCATCTGTGACGATCGAAGATCCCAAACGTTCGGTCAGTTCTTGGATCACGTCGGGACGATCCAATTGTTGCTTTGCAATCAAGTCCGCATTGATCCACTCGCCACCACGAGATTGTAGGTGTTTCGCGACCGTTGATTTCCCACTGCACGGCGGACCGATGACACCGATGATTGGCGGGCGGGGTTCAGGCAATTCGCCGTCGGTCATGAATCAAGTTCAGGCTTGGTACAGGATCGCATTGCAGTTCGGGCAATGCGTTAATGTGGACAGCATCACCTGGCTCATCACTTGGGTGGTCAGCGTTTGGTAACAACCACCACACGAATCCTGCTCGATCGGAGCCAAGGCTTCGTCACCGCGAGCGTCGACCAAACGGCGGTAATCGGCCCGTGCAGCCGCCGGGATATCGCCTTCCTGCTGTTTGAGTTGCTCGGTGATTCGATCGAGGTCCGCGCGAACCTGTTCCAGCCGAGATTCGATTTGTTCGACTCGTTTGGCTTGGTCTTGCTCCGCTTTGGTGAGCTGCTGTTTCGCGACGGTGACATCGATTTCGCACGAATCGATGCGTTCAAGGACTTCAAGAATTTCGTCGCTTTGAACGCTGTTGGCTTGCTCGTCGGCAGCAATCTGATCCTTCAGCAAGGCGAATTCTTTGTTGGATGCGGCGGTGTTCAGTTTGCCTTGCAAGTTCTTGACATGGGCCTCGCGGGATTGCAGCTGAAGTTGTTTCTCATCCGCGGTCATTCGCGTTTTCTTCAGGGTTTCCTCAGCCGCCGCCACATTGGCCTGTGCCTCGTCCACGATCGCTTGGACCGCTTTGATTTGGATCGGGCCGCGACGAAGCTGTCCCTCCAAATCCGTGCGTTGCTGCAACAGGTTGTGCAGTGTCCGCAGCAAGGGGCCGTTGAATTTGATTGTGGAAGATGCCATCAAGCAATGATCGTGTGCGTGAAATTCGGATGGATGGAAGGAAGGGGCAAAATTGTGAGTCCAAGACGTTTTGGGATCAATCGCCCTTTTCCGGAACCTTCTCAAGAATCTCGAGCAAAACGCGGTCGGTGTCGATTCCCTCGGCCTGAGCTTCGAAGTTCAGCAGCACGCGGTGTCGCATGGCGGGCAAGAACATTCGGCGAATGTCCTCGAAGGAAACATTGAAGCGACCATCCAGCAAGGCTTGAACCTTGGAAGTCAACGCCAAGGTTTGGGCTCCCCGTGGACTGCTGCCCCAACGCACGTATTCATTGGTGATGGGAACGCTGTAGGGGCCATCGGGATGCGTCGCCATTGTGAGTCGCACCAAGTAATCTTGAATGTGCGGAGCCAGAATGACTTCGCGAACCAGGCCTTGCCAACGCTGAATCTCTTCCCCGTCCATCACTTTTTCGACCGTGGGGCGTTCACCCCGAGTCGTGCGGTCAACGATGGTGGCGAGTTCGTCGCGGTTGCTGTAACCGACCACCAACTTGAAAAGGAAACGGTCCATCTGAGCTTCCGGCAACGGGTACGTGCCTTCTTGCTCAATTGGGTTTTGCGTTGCCAACACGAAAAACGGTTTGTCTAACGTGTATCGATGCCCACCGGCGGTCACGGTGCCTTCTTGCATCGTTTCCAACATGGCCGATTGAGTTTTGGGAGTGGCCCGGTTGATCTCATCGGCCAACAGAATCTGGGTGAAGACCGGGCCTTGTTGGAATTCGAACTTGCGACGGCCCGACTCGTCCTCCACCACCATGTTGGTTCCCAAAATGTCGGCCGGCATCAAATCGGGAGTGAACTGGATTCGGTTGAAGTTCAGATCCAGCACTTCGGCCAGGGTGCGGACCAACATGGTCTTTCCCAGACCGGGAACACCTTCCAACAAGCAGTGCCCACCGCACAGCATCGACGTCAGAACGCCGCCGACGATGTCATCGTGACCGACAATCACGCGACCGATCATTTCGCGAATGGCGACGTAACGTTGGCGAAATTTTTCCGCGTCGGCTCGCATCTCGTCGACGGTGGTGCTCATAAAGTTCGATCAGTTGGAAGAAGAGGAACGGGGAGTTGGCATGGTGGCACCCATCCGGTGTTGCCACTGACGAAGAGCGTCTCGCATTTCGCGAAAACGTTCCGGTTGTGATTTGGCAAGATTGTGGGTCTCGCCAATGTCGATCGACAGATCATACAGTTCGGCGGAGTCGGTTTCGTAGAACTCGATCAATTTGTAGTTGCCACTTCGCATCGCTGCACCGGGACGCCACAGCGAGCCATGGTAGTGTGGGTAGTGCCAAAATAGGTCGCGATCAGACGCCGCCTGACCCTGAAGTTGGCCAAGCAAGCTGGACCCGTCGGCGTGCAGTTCTGGTTGTAAAGGCAAACCCACCACTTCAAGGACCGTTGGAAACAGGTCGGTGCTGCACGCGACCGAGTCAATTTTTGGAGGTTGTTCTTTGTTCGACGTGAACGATCGAGGCAATCGAATCAGCAGCGGTTCGCGAATTCCACCTTCATAAAGCCAACCTTTGCCGGCTCGCAGCGGCGTGTTGCACGTGGGGCCCATGCGCCGCAGCGTCGAGAGCCCGCCATTGTCTGAAAAGAAAATCACCAGCGTGTTGTCAGCGACGCCTTGGTCTTTCAGTGATTTCAGAATCCGGCCAACACTGGTGTCGACCGCCGCGACCATCGATGCGTAATCCGGATTGTCTTGTCGACCACGAGTGACGGCATCGCGTTCCTCGATCGTCGGCGTGTCGCCGCTGAGCTCGTTGTTCCCGGAGCGTTTTTGTTCGTAGTGATCGATCGTGCGTTTGTCCGCGGTGATCGGTGAGTGCACGTTGTAGTAGCTCATCATCATGAAAAACGGACGTTGTTTCTCGCTGGCGGATTCCACCAATGAAACCGCCTCGTCCGTTAAACGCGTCGTGAGGTATTCGCCATCGTGTTTGGCTTGCAAGTATGGGTTCTTCCAAGGCGAGTAGTAACCGCCGGGAGGGGAACCTTTGTGGCCGCCGCCGATGTTCACATCAAAACCTTGGTCGGTCGGTAGGAATCCTTCGCCGCCCAGATGCCATTTGCCTAGAAAGAACGTTTGATAGCCAGCTTCCGCTCGGAGTACCTCGGCCAGCGTGGTTTCTTCCAACGCCAAGTTTTCGCGGTCGTCAACATGTTCAAAACGTCGGTCCTTCACACGCGTGGCGTCCATTCCGGGAAGCCAGTCAGTGATGCCCACTCGAACCGGATGACGACCGGTGATGATGCTGGCTCGAGTCGGCGAGCACACGGGGCACGCGGCGTAGGCGTTGCTGAACTGAGTACCCGATTGAGCCAACGCGTCGATGTTGGGGGTCTCGTGAAAAGTGCTGCCGTAACAGCTGAGATCCGCCCAGCCCAAATCGTCCACCAGAAACAACAGCACGTTGGGTCGGGAAGCAGATGGCGTCGTGTCAGCAGCCGCGCAGTGGATCGGATTGGCGCGGATCGCACAGGTAGACGCGAAGAAGATCGCCAGCAGCGCGAGGTTGCCCGGAATTCGAGTCCATGTTGTGGAAGCGGAAGGATGCAACATTCGACGACGCAAGAAGCCAAGCAAAGAAGTGATTGTCTGGGCCGGATCACCGTCCCGTTCGGCGTCATTGTAGCCCAATCCCAGTGAGCTCGGTGGTGACGGTTCAGCTTGCTCTTTGGCACAAACGAAACATGAAACGCCGCTTCGTCGTGGCGGTCGGGATGTCTTGTAGTGGTTCTAACGGATATCGAGGCCGGATGCCTGAGCTATCGACTCCAACGCCGTGAGCCGATATGCAGAGGAACAGAACGCAATGTTCCTTTCCATTTGGCATTTTTGAACGACAACCCAATCTAAATATGGCGGATCGATCGACTGAGACATTGACGGGTTCGCCGGGCCCATCGGAACGCACCGTGCGGTTGCCATCGGGAGAAGTCTGCGAGGTGCCGCCGGGTTGGGAGTTGTTGCCACCGGGCGATGCGGGCGTGACTCGACGCGTCAAAGCGGCAGGTCCCACGTGGACGGTCAAAGAAAAGAAAGGGCGTCGAGAATTTTCACGCGGTGTGTGGGCGGACGCGAATCAGATCGCCAAGGCAAAGTCCTCGATGCAGGCGACTCGTTCCACAGCGGGCTATGCGAAAAAGCAGGCGGCTGCCAAGAAACGTCGCGATGAAAAACAATCGGAGTATGTCGAAGACTTCTCGCAAGCCGTGATGAACTTTCTGAAGTTCGACGAACGGTATCAATCCGTCGCCAAACTGTTCGCTAAGGCTGTCACGGAACATGCAACGCCAGTCGGAAGCGGTACGGTGGCACGAACGGAGCGAATTCCGATTGAACGCCGAGCGGCATCTGCCGTGATCGCATGGATGCGTCACCAAACCACCGCCTACGATCACATGAAGATTGAACGCGTGAAAGGGCGACGACGTGAAGTGCGACGCGAACTTGCCGCTGAATCTCGAAAGTTGTTGCTGAAATATCGCGAGGGGAAAGAGGACGCAATGGTGGGGTGCCCACTGGCCAAAGCGTTGCGGAAATGAACGGCTTTCCGGCGTCATTGCAGTTTCACGTCGTTGTTTCACCACGGCGTTTGGCGGACTGGAACGACGCTGGCAAAAATTGACGTTGTCGTTCAGCGGGATGCCGATCTAAAAGCGAAGTACGAATCGGTGCAACTTTGCATCGGTTTCACGAACTCAACCGTGTTCCCGTTCTTTGCCGCGTCTGAGGTGGCACTTTCATGAACTATCAACCCAAATTTGGCTGTCGCGTTGTTGCTGTTGGTGCCGCCTTGGTTGCCTCTGCACTCTTCACGCCTCAAACCGCTTTCGCACAGGCCAACACGCAGCGCGGAGCGACCTTGGGCGGGATCACGGGTGCCATCGCCGGAGCCATCATCGGCGACAATAATAATGAAGCCGGCGCCGGAGCGGCGATCGGTGGCGCCGTCGGAGCCGTTGCTGGCGGATTGCTGGGCAACGCGAAAGACAAAGAGTTGCAGGCTCAGCAGTATTACTCGCGGCCGAGCCATTACACACAAACCGTTGCCCCCCAACCTTCCGCATCACCTCTGGTGCCCACCGGATCCGTCTCGTTCAACGATGTTGTCGCCATGTGCCGCAGCGGTGTCAGCGAGAGTGTGGTCTTGAATCAAATCGCTTCCCGAGGTGTTCAGCGTCGCCCCGTGGTTTCCGACATCATCTCGCTGCATCAACAAGGCGTCAGCGAAGTTGTGATTTCAGCGATGCAGAACGCTCCGGTCGGTGACCAAGTCGTCGTCTCGCAACCCACGGTGGTCGAAACACCGGTCTATGTGCCCGCACCCCGCGTTCATGTTTACCCAGCCCCTGTGTATCGGTCTCGGCCGGTTTACCACGCTCCGCCACGCTACGGACGCAGCAGTGGTTTTCATTTCCACTACGGTCATTGATTGAACCGTTGCAGGAATCGCCTACTGAAACAAAGCGGTGGCTTCGCCTGTGGAGTCGACCTGCCACGGTGTCCAAAGGATGACCGGGGCACCGATTTTCAGATCGCTTTTGCGAGGCGGGATGGTGATCGTTTCGAGTTCAAGTTTCTCGATGTCGAACTCCTGACCCAATTGGTCGATCTCATGCCGCAGTTCGTCTTCAAGTTCCTGCATGTCGATTTGCAGTTGCTCAAGTGCTGATTCCGCTCGCTTGACGTCGCTGCGTTGTTGAGCCGCTCGAGACGCACCGCGCGCAGCAGTGGAAACCTTCGAAACGTTGGTGCGACTGGCTAATTTGCGGCCCATGAAAGCACTCAGGATCGATGTGCCAATCGACAGGATCGACGACATCCTGGCCGACTCGTATTGAGCTTCTTCCCGAGCGATGCGGTCTTCCGCCGTGCGAATCTTGCCTTCCAACGACTTCATCTTGGAAGCGTACTTGTCACGAAGCTTTTCGGTTTGCAAGTCGCGTTCTTCGCGAGCGGCTTGCTGAAAATGCAAGCGGGCTTCGACTTCATTGACGCCCGGCGGCGCGTAGGCATTCAAAGCCGGGCTCTTGTAAAGCTCCATTGGGTGATGGCGATACAGATAGTCTTTCAGTTGCTTTTGAATGGACTTCAGCTTGCTGGCACCGCGAAGCTCATCGGGCAGGTCGGTGAAGTCGAAACCCTCTTCGGGATCCGCCACCCATTCCGCGTCGGGATCCAACGTTTCACTGGACTCCCAGATATCCTCCGGGACGCCTTGCCCGCAACGCAGAATTCGCCGAGCGTCGATCCATTGATCCACGCCCGCGCTGCTGCGGACGAAGTGCATGGATCCTTCGCCCAGAAGTGCCGCCCGGTAGACTCGTCGTCCTTCGCCGCTGACGTAACGCGACGGAACCAAGAAGGCTTCACCGATTCCGGTTGGCAAGACCGGACGACTCGGGGATGTGTGCTCCTCGGCGACCGATTCTTGTTTGCCTGTTTGAGCTTCCGCCAACTGCTTTTTACGATCTTCCATCAGCGTCGCGATTTGATCGCGTGCCAGCGGTCCGGCCAGGAAGGACATGGCCCAGCGTGTTTGAAACACCGTCGGAGCGTCGTCATGAACATTGTTCATCAGGAACACGCGGCTGCCCAATGACGCCAGCAGTTGTTCCATCTCGGATTTGTTGAAAGGTTTGCCGGATTGTGCGGCGGCACCTTCCAAGCCTTCCAAGACACGAGCCTTGTCACGTTCGGTTTGTAACCGACCCAAGAACCAGGTGCCGATGTTGGACAAGCCTTTGTAGTCCAGGTCGACGGGGTTTTGCGTTGCGAGTGTGACGCCCAATCCGAACGCGCGGGCTTGTTTGAGCAACGTCAACATCGGCGGTTTGGATGGCGGGTTGGCCACGGGAGGGAAGTAGCCGGCGACTTCGTCCATGTACAACATCGCTCGCAATGAACTGGTCCCGCTTTGGGTTCGCATCCACGCCAAGATCTCGTTCAGCAAAATGGTGACGAAGAACATGCGTTCTTGGTCGCCCAAGTGAGCGATGGAAAGGATCGAAAGTTTGGGTTTGCCTTCCGGCGTGTACAGCAAGTTCTTGATGGACAGTGATTCGCCTTCCAGCCAAGACGAAAACGCGGGTGACGCCAACAGGTTGTTGAGTGTCATCGCCAGTTTGGCTCGTTCACTCGGTGGCATGAACGTGTCCAGGTCCAGCACACCGACTCGGGTGATTGGCGGTGACGAGATCAAACCAATCAAATCACCGATGCTCACCCCGCGACCCTCACGCCAGCAATGATCGAGAATCGAACTGATCAGAATGTGTTCGCGCGAAAGCAGCGGATCGGCTTCCATCCCGAGCAAAGTCAGCAATCCAGATGCGGCACCGGTGACCCGTTCTCGCATCGCATCGGTGTCGCTGATCACCTCTTCCGGCGGTGCATCGAAGCTTTTCAGTACCGTCAACGCGATCCCGTTGTTGCTTCCGGGGGTGTAGATCGCGACGTCGGCTGCTTCCTTGAATTTCGCGACTCGATCAGGGGTCTGTCCCCAGGACGCCAATCCGTTTTTCCAGGTTTCCGCCGTCTTCTCCGCGAATTCCGGCAGGGTCATGCCTTTGCGGGTCGCTTCGCCTTGCTCCAGCCAAGGAAGAAAATCCTCCGGCTTCATGTCGGGGAAGCTGAGCATCAAGTTGGCCAAATCGCCTTTGGGATCGATGCAGATCGCCGGGATGCCATCGATGGCGGCTTCTTCCAAAAGCGACAAACAGAGACCTGTTTTCCCGCTGCCCGTCATTCCCACGCACATCGCGTGCGTACACAAATCTTTCGCGTCGTACAGCAACAAATCATCGAGGGCTTTGCCCGCGGCCAGGTCGTATTCGCGGCCGAGATAAAACGTCGCCAGCTTTTCAAAAATTTCTGGCGATGGGGTGGATGACGTCTGGGACGGAGAAGAGGACATGCGACGAATCGGAATGAGAGCAGACGAGTGGATTCAAGCCGGTTCGTAACATACAACGTTCGGCTGTTTCCTTCATCGGTGTCTCTCCAACGCGATTTGATCCATGCTCGATCTGTACGACAAAATTGAAGAAGCCTGCACAGAAATCCGTCGTCATACACGCGACACGCCTCGCGTGGGAATCATTTTGGGCACCGGATTGGGCGGGTTGGTCGAGGAGATCGAAGTCGAAGCCGCATTGGACTATTCGCAGGTGCCTCACTTTTTGGAGTCAACCGCGACCAGTCACGCCGGCCGATTGATCATCGGACGTTTGGCCGGCGTTCCAGTTCTGGCGATGGAGGGACGCTTTCACTTTTATGAAGGTTACGACCTGAAAGACATCACGTTGCCCGTTCGCGTGTTCAAGGCGATGGGAGTCGACTTGCTCGTCGTTAGCAACGCGTGTGGAGGTTTGAATCCTCAATACAACAACGGCGACATCATGGTGATCGAAGACCAGATCAATCTGATGGGCGGGAACCCGTTGATCGGGATCAACGATGATCGATTGGGGCCTCGTTTCCCCGATATGTGCGAGCCGTATGATCAGACTTGGATCGATCGCACCTTGGCCATCGCGCGGCGGAACGAAATCTATCCTCACAAAGGCGTCTTCGTCGCGGTCGCTGGGCCGTGTTTGGAAACGAGAGCGGAATATCGCTATCTGCGAATGATTGGTGCCGATGTCGTCGGGATGAGTACGGTGCCCGAAACGATCGTCGCCGTGCATGCCGGATTGAAAGTGGTCGGGCTAAGCGTGATCACCGACATGTGTTTGCCTGATGCGTTGAAGCCCGTGGATGTGGCGGAGATCATCGCAACCGCCAACGAAGCGGAACCCAAACTGCGAACCATCGTTCGTGGCATCGTGCAGGAGTGCGGCGAAGTACGGATCGCCTGAGCGAGTTGGACGGAGCCAACAGAACCTAGCAAGTCGAACCATGGGTGGTTCGTGGGTGCGAAGGATCGGTACACTTGTGCATCGCTTTTCTTCGCTTCCACAAAATCTTATCCGCAAGTTCTTTTCCACCAGGAATCATTCATTTCTGAATTGCTGGAACAAGTTGGCCGTCAAATGACGCCCGACCGTATCTCTACTTTGAGTCGATCGCTTGGTGCCGACGAAGACTCGGTTCGAAACGCGATCAGCGCCGCTCTGCCAACGTTGTTGGGGGCGGTTGCTCGTCAGGCTGATGATCCCAATCAAACCGCTCAACTGCATCACGCTTTGGAGCGGGATCATGATGGTTCGTTGTTGGATCATCTTGGTGGATTGCTCGGATCAGGCGATGCGACCGAGCATTCGGGTGTGACCTCCAAGACGACGGCTGGTGGAGCGATCTTGGATCACATTCTCGGCAGCAAGAAAGAACGCGTTGAGCACGGCGTCAGTGCAGCCAGCGGTCTATCCACGGGCCAATCGACCAAGCTGATGATGATGTTGGCGCCCGTGTTGATGGGCGTGTTGGGCCAGCAACGAAAGTCGAAAGGATTGAGCCCAGACGGCTTGGGAGAAATGTTGCGTCAAGAAAAAGCGTCGGTGCAGCAATCAGCGGCGGGTGGCAGCATGCTGGGCCGGATCCTGGATCAAGACGGCGATGGCGACTTTGACATGATGGACGTGGTCAAGTTCGGGATGGGACGTTTGTTTGGACGCAAATGACTTCGTCCGTTGACGGTTACTGACCCGCGTCGGAATTTCGCATCGACTCAAATCGTTCGATTTGCAGATGAAGATGCCATTGTCCTGGATCATCCATCAGACTTGCCCGTTCCAATTCAATGGCTTCGTCAACCTCGCCTTGCTGAGCGAGGATTTCCGCCAGCGTGTCCCGGAACACGGCACTGTCGGGTTCCAATGACACCGCCCGGCGTGACAGGGTCAGTGCGTCGTCGAGTCGTGCGTGATTGCGGACGGCGGACCACGCCACATTGTTTGCTGCGGTCGCGTCCATCGGGAACTTGCTCATGTGAGCGAGCCCTGAGTCCACGATACGATTGATCCATTGTTCCGCGTCTTCCACCATTCCCAGATCGCGAATTCGAGGCAGCATCGATTCGGCGGAGTGGATGTCGATGGGTTCAAAACGCAGCAGCGTCTCAAAAATTTCACGGACTTCACGCTGGTCGTCTTGCGAAAGACTTTCGCGAGGCACCTGAAGAATCAATTCCAGCCGATTCCGAAGGATCAACTGCGGAAGGATCACATAGTTGATCTCGCGATAGTCCGATGCCGCCAACGTTCCCGCGAATGCTAGATCGTACCAGCGAACTGCTTCACGTCGCTGCGCGATGATGTCTGGCGGTAGCAATGTCATGGTGGCTTCTGCCGCGTTGACCTCTTCTGCGGCTTCGGTTGTGGTTCGACGCAACATAAACTTGTTGTAGGCACGAGCGATGTCCATCAACGCCAGTGTTTCATCCGATTCGAAAGCGGTCAGCAACAACAGCGATTGGTACAGGTCATCAGCGAGGTCCCACATTCCGGCACTCGCGAGCGCGTCGGCCATCTTTTGTCGCATGTCCGTCGAAGGGGATGCTGCCATCACGCGTAGTTGCGATTCCAAATCCTGGATAAGCTTCTCGTCTCCGTCACGCCGCGCGATCAGCAGTTGTTGAAGCACGACATCAAAAGCAAGCAATCCGTCGTCTCGAAGTCGTCGGCTCAACACGCGTTCGGGTTCTTGAATCAGTTCCCTCCAGATCGCCTCGAAGTCTTCGGGCGAAGGTGGTGTGGGGAGGTCGCGCGCATGGGTGGAAAGCAATCGCAAACGAGCTTGCAGGTCGCCTGCCGTCGATTGTCCTCGCACCAAAGCCCGAACAAGATCCGATCGTTTGTGCCGATCAAAAAGTGTTTCCCACTGCTCGGCGGTTGGGATATCCGCTTCGGAAAGGTTGTAAGCGTCAACTTTATTCTGAACGTCCAAATCGCCGGCGGAGTTGCCCGATTTCAGGTGCTCGCCAAGCAGATCAATCCATTCGCGATGACGCCGAATGTCGTCGTTGTTCGCTCGAGCGATTTCACAGGCGGTAATGAAGCACTGTTGGGCGGACCATTCTGGACGGCGCTGGTAAATGAACCAATTCAAGTAGTACAGTGTCTCTTCGCTGACCGGCTCGACCGCTCTCGCGGCCAAACGAAGCGACAGACGCGAGAGCAGGCTTGGTTTTTCGGGGGCCGCGAGCTCAAACACCCACTGGGTTTTGCTTGTCAACGCAAGCATCGCCATGACGTAGTGCGACGCCAGTAAGACTTCGTGACCGGGACGAGTCTTCACGAACAAGCGCGAATCACTGAGCTGTGTCGCGATGCGATACGCGATGTCGTCGCGTCCAATGTCCAACGCGATCAACATCAGCGACAAGCAATCCATGACTTTGTCGGTTGGCGAACTGCCTTGTCCGGACGAGAGTACTTTGTCCGGAACGCTACGTTGTTGGTGGATCGCCTGGTCGACCCACGTTTCCAAAGAAATGTCCAGCTCCGGTAGGTCGTAACCCAGTAGTTCCAACCCTCGTTCATGACGAGACGTTCGGACCGCGATGGCCGAGGCTTCGCGAGGGGCGGTGTCGGCGAGAAGATCAATCGCCGTGTCGACTTCGCCATGAATCAGCAACGCTCGCCAGCGAAGTGTCTCGTACACGGGAGAAGGCGGTTGCGGGAATGTTCGCGACAGAGCCCGAATGGCTTGATCTCGGAGCGGCTGATTGCCCGATCGTGTTGCTGCGATCAACACATCTGCCCACAGCCGAATGTGTTCGTCTTGCGCCAGCAAGTGTTTCGAATTCGGATGATTCTTCTTGTCCGGTTCCTCGCCAGAAAGTCGCCGCGTGAACGGTTCGGCTTGTCGAGCAGATTCCTGTGCCAAAGCTTCCCACTGCGAGGTCACCATCCGCACGACGCGATTGAGTGAATGGTGCGATTCGGTCGTGGCGTCCGCATCGGATTCGGAGTCGGAAGGTTTCTTCGTTTGCTGATCAAACTCGCGTGCGATTTGTTCAGCCTGTTGCTGCTTTCCGCGACGCAGCAGCATCACACACATTGCTTCGGCGCGTTGTTCGTCGGTCCAGGTTTGTGCAGAAGCGGGCAGCGATGGTTCTTCGTCAAAGCGGCCGATCAGGTCGTCACGGCAAAGGGCCATCTTTTTGTTCGCCGACGCGTAATCCATGAATGCGATCAAATCGGTCACGGACTCGCGCTGCACCGCGAGTCGTGCATAAATCGGAAAGCGAGATTCAAAGATGAGCGAGACGCGGGCGGCGACGGATTCGAATTCGATGGTCGAAAACGATTCTTCCATCGCGATGCGCGCAGCGACAAACTCACCTGCTTCCAACAGGATCTCGATCGCCTCGGCCGGTGACGCATCGGAAAGGTTGTTTTGAAGTGCGGCTGGGGTGTCAGGTAGGATTCCGCGTTGCCATTGCGATTGGACCCAACGGGCGCGTCCCGCAATTTCGGGGTCGATGCTTCGGGCGGCTTCCATCACGACGTCGCGAAACTGGTCGCGATCTCGCCACCAACGCATCGTGGTTTGAGTGCGTTCTTCAAAACGCCTCGCGGCGATCGATTCGCCAGACACCGCGGGGGAGGAGCTGGACGAGTCTGGGTCGGATGGGGTTTGATCCGCGACCGCCGTGGTGGCGATTAGAACGCACAGCAGGGCACACGGGCCCAGTCGGCCAAGGGGGCTCAGTCGGCCGAGCAAACGCAACCTGACAAGGAAGACTCTGTCATACGCCAAAAGACCGACCGATGATGTGATGCGTCGCCGATGCAACCGAGTTTCCATCTCACGCATTCTTCCGAGAAGGTTTGTCACTGATGGGCGGCATCATTGGAGTTCGCTTTCGATCCAGTTTGCAATTTGTTGTGGATCCGCACCCTCGACGGAGTCCAACGACCGAAGCTGATTCACGGCGTCGGTGCGAACTTCTGGAGTGGACTTGGTCGCCACCGATTCGTAAACCGCTTTCGCGGCTTTGCCGGTCTGCGAATCCAGTGGCAGTTGGAACGCAGCCAATGCTTTGGCGACGATGAACGGAACTTCATCGAGTGGGTAGGTGTAGTTGCGAGCGCCGCGACGAGCGATCAATTGATTGGCATCCGCTTCCACCACGAGCAACGACAATGAGTCCGTGATATTGAATTCATTGCCCGCCGTCAGGTTTGCCATTCCTCGAGACACGGCGCCTCGGTAGTACGTCCCTAAATCCGCGATTTGATAGAGCGTTTCTGCTTTGCCCTTCTGTTCCGGCGTGACGGCGGATTGCTCAGCAGCTTCCGCCAAGTCTTTCATTGCGGACCAGTTCGCTTGGCGAATGGCATCCGCCGCTTTGACAATCGCCTGTTCTCCGCTCGCGATCATTTCTGGCGTCGCTTCGGACGGTGCGTCCGGCTCCGGCGGCGTCATCGCGGGTGGAGTGTTGGTCGGTGACATCGTCGTTTCTGACGAATTGTCATCCGTGGTCGGGTCGGCGGTTGGCGTCATGCCAGCCATTCCCGAATTCATGTCGCCTGGACGACTCATGTTTTCGTTGGGAGTGGCCGATGGCGGCGGGTTTTGCATTCCGCCGGCGATCATGGAGGTTGTGTCTGGAGGTTCGGTGTTTTCGGACAGGTAGTTGCCCAGCGAATTGCGAGAATTTCGGTCGCCTGAGGGAACGGTTTTCATGATCCCGTCGCTGGCGGGACGAGTCGCTTGCGGCGTCGGTGCCTGCGTGTTATTTGGAGTGGATGCCGGTTGATTCGCGGCAGAGTCGTCTCGGCGAGTTCGAATCGTCACGCCATCGTTGCTGCGAACGACTTGAACCTCGCCGGGACCCCAAAAGAAAAACGCAGCCAAGCAACCCACCACGACGAAACCCAACAACAAGAAGCCGCCCATCAGCCAGCCGCCTGACTTTTTGCGACGCCGGGCTCTATCGGCCGATGGTGAACGAGTTTGCACGACCAACGGAGCAACCGTCTGATTGGATGCCGCGGCGGCGGACGATGGAATCTCGGGTGTCGTGACCGTTGCTGCTGGCTGGACAGCTTGGTGGTGAGCCGGAGATGGTTGCGGAACCGGTGCGGCGACACCGGACGGCGTCACGACTTCTGCCTCGACAGGTGCCTCTGGTTGCGGTGCGGGTGGGTTCGCAGCGGTCGGGGACGCACTGGGAAGCAACGCCGCCAAAGGGTCCACCGGTGCGTCGGCCTGAGATGGTGGACTCGAGGCAGTTGGATTGGCCGCAGGTGCCTCGGGCGAATCCAAAGCGACAATTCCGAATCGAGCATCCAGCTGTGATTTCTTTCGTGGATCCGTCAGCGTTCGCTGGGCGGTTTGAACAACTTGGGCCGCACGACTCCAAACGTCGGCCGACGTTTCGGACTTGGCTGCTTTCAGTTGATGGATCCGATTCGCGATGGCCTGGTGAATGTTTTCTGGATTGGCTTCACCGGGTTGCAACCCAAAGACCTGGTAGGCATGCGGTGATTTGACGTGTTCAGGCAGTTCCAGCAACTCGTGAATGGTTTTCCCTGACATGCCTGCATCCAAATTTCAGCGACGATAATTCGCGAAAGGTGCGGGATCGAGGTCCTGTCGATCCGGGGTGCCACCGCAACACCGTGTCGCCATTCTAGCTGATCAGCCAGGAAACGCCCAATGACTCCTGCTTCGATGTTTCTGACAGTGGCATTTGTAACGAATCGGGTGATGGCTCCCGGGAACGCGGTGGATTGGTTCTATATTGAAAGCTGCTCAAGCTTCGCCCTCTTCCCTGGATGAAATGTCGTATGAGAAGTCTCACGTGGATTTTGGCCGGACTCTGCTTCGTTGGAATCAGTGGCGTGGCCACGAGTTTGACCGCCGAGGATGAGCCGCAAAGCGAAGAGCGTTCAGCCGAATCCAGGTTGCCCGATGAGGTGTCAGAACGCCTGGCTGAAATGGCGATGCAGGATTCGGACGACGTCAACCGATTGAACGCCTTGCAGATCTGCCAGCGAGTCCTATCCGGGGAAGACTTGAAGCCGGTGGTTTTGCACTGCCTCGAAGATACGAACTTCATGACGGCAAGTGAGGCTTTCAAGTCGATTGCTCAGATCGGTTTGTCAGACAGCGACCAAGTCGACTTGGCGATCGCTCATGCCAGATTGGTTCTCAAGGTTTTTCAATACAAGACCGCAAGCAGTCTCGATGCGGATCCGTGTCGGCCAGTCATGAAAGTGCTCCGCGAACATCCTGAGCTGACTGGTGAAAAGCTGATCGCATTGTTGGAGCAAGACGATCAGCACGCCGAGGTTCATTTGATGCTCTTGCAAGCTTGCCAGGTGAAGCTGACAGAAAAACAGGACTTGTTGTTGCAACTGTCGAAGTCAGAAAGCAAACAGGTTCGCCGGGCAGTCATTGGAGTTTGGGAATCGCAGACCGAGCCTGAGAAGTCTGCGCAACACAGCCTTGAGTCGATCGACAAAGACTCAAAGTTCTATCGTTATGCCGAGCGGATTCTCAAGCGATACGACAAAGACGGATCGGGCTCACTGAATGAGTCGGAGGCGGAGACCATGCTTCTGAAGCCATTTCCCGCCGATGCAAACAAAGACGGAGAGGTGACGGTCTCTGAATATGCCCACTTCATGGAGCAGCGAAGCAAGCGATGAATTGGGCTCGGTTGACTCAACTCGATCGCGACGTTCGTTCATGGATTGTTGATTCGACCGTAGGTTGGCCACTCTTGGCCGACAACCGCAAGTTGAACGGGCAAGCACGTTCATCCTGCGTTCGTTGATTCTTGCTCCCGGCAACCACAAGCCGTTCAAGGAACTTGGAAGAACATCACGGGGTAGTTGCGTTTCGGTGCAGGTGACGAGGGGGGCGTCTGGCGAATGGTTTCGTTGTCGCGAGGCTCATTGTCGCGTGGATCGGATCGATGCGAAACGAGATGAGCGGGAAACTTAAGCGACTTGGTGAGCAGGGTGCGGAAGCTTTGTTCCAACTGTTGCTCCAGGCTGCGTTGGAACTGATCCGCTTCTCGTTGCATCGACCGTTGCAAAGCGGGGAGCGAGTTCAGTTCGCGTGCCAATTCCTCTAGACCTTTGGGAGCTTTGATTTCAACCTTCAGCTCTTTGAGCACCGGTTGAAGCACCTTGTCTGCCAAAGCCTCCAATGGTTTCAGCACGACGCCGAGGATTTTTCCGGGGGCCTCCAAGATCTCTCGAATGCTGAATTGCAGTTTCTTTCGAGAGAACGGAACTTTGATCGTCAGTTCTTTGCCGAGAGTTTTTTCGAGTTTGGCTACGGTTTTTTCGGCGGGTGCCAACTTCTTATCGAAGGAAATCAAAGACTGATCGACTTGCATGTAGACACGAACGGGAGCGTTCAGCTGAGTCAACCCGTTGCCAAAACGGTCGACTTGTTGGCGAACGTTACGCAGACCACTGGCGAAGGTTTGAACGCTGGGCCGAGTCACTCGAGAAACCGATTCGGCTGCGGGCACGCCACCGGGGACGGATCGAGCGCGAGAGACGAGGCCCTGCAAGTCTTGACGTCGCTGTGTGATCGTTCGCGAGTACGCCACTAGCTTCTGTTCGGCACCGAATATCGTTTGCTCCATCGAACGCAGACGATCTCGCATGGGACGCAGGACATCTTCTTCTGCCTTGTCAGTTTTCTTACGCAGCGTGTGCAGTTGCTCCTGGATTCGTTCCAGGTTTTTGCGAAGCGTTCGGGCCAGCGTGCGGACTTTGGGAATGGATGTGTAGGGTTGCAAATCGTCGACGAGGTCTTTGACTTTCTTGTCCATGGATCGAATTGTTTTGGTTGCGTCGATCGCATGCCCCACTCCGTCGCGGGCGGTTTTGACCTGCTGGCGAAGTTGCGTCAGTCGCCCCCGAAGAGCTTCACAGTCCGTTTGAATTTGGGCCAAATCCGAGTCGAGCAATCGTGTGTGCGGCATGTCGCCGGGGATCGATCCCGCGGATGCGGACGAAATCAAGCAAGCCAGCAAACAGGGGATGGCGAGGATTGAGAAGCGTATCATGACTCGGTCCTTGGAAGAGAGGCGATTGGGAGGTCACGGAGTCATGCGTGGAACCGACGGCGATCCCCTCATGCAAAATGAAAAAAATTCCCGCGTGCGGGCGACCGAGCAACGTTTGTCGTGAAAGAGCCACCGTTTGCTTCGTAAACTCCGGCTCAGACGCTGTTTCGACCAACAACCGAGGGGTTTGCTCGAGGAAAAGAACGCTCGCCAGCAGGAAGCTGCGACGACGGCATGGAAGCGAAGACATTGCGACACGCCGTGGGCTGATCGCGTCTTTTTCTTTGCAGCGACGTTGGATTTTTTTGAATTGTGTCGGTCAGCTCCGAGTGAGATATCTGGTTCTTCCGCGCTGTAGCTTCGCATCAGCTAGGATGGATCGTCCCACCTTGCTTCCCTCCCGCCCCAATCCGCCCCAGACAAGGGACTTCTCTCCCATGCGGAATCTGCTGTCCATTCAGTTCAAACGCCGATACAGATGCGCTGGCATCCGCTGCGTTGCTGCCATGTGGATCGCGTTTCTATCGAACGCATGGACGGGCTCGCCTGTTCACGCGGAAGAAGTCGGCACCGACCCGAGCGTTGAGCCAAATCGTGAGTTGTCGATTGCCGCGGTCTTCGAAGAACACTGTGTGATGTGCCATGACCAAGACGATGATCCCGCCGCGGGAGTCAGCCTGAATGGTCTCCGTCACGAAAACATGGGGCAGGATTTAGATCGATTGCAGCGTTTGATCGAGGTCTTGGATCGCAATGAGATGCCGCCCGAAGATGAGCCGCCGTTGCCGCAGGCCACTCGCACCAAGTTGTTGGCGAAACTGACATCGGCGTTGCACGACAAGGTGGCTGAAACACATCCCGTGATTCAGACGCCGATTCGCCGCATGAACCGTTTTCAATACAACAACGCGGTGATGGATCTGTTTGAGTTGAAGTGCATCGTCTTCACTCTGCCCGAACGAATGCTTCGCGAGCATCGCGGTTACTTTCAGCCGCAGAATGGAAAGATGCCTGACGAAGTGTTCGTGGGCAGTCGGCCATTGGGTAAGTCTCAAATGATCGAACCTCGGCTGGCCGGCGTCGCGGCGTTTCCGCAAGACTTGCGTGCCGAACACGGATACGACAACCAGGCGGACCACCTTTCCTTGTCCCCGTTGTTGATGGAATCGTTCTTGAAGTTGGGAACGTCCATCACCGAAAGCCCCGACTTCCATTCCAAGAACGTCGGTGTCTGGAACTGGTTCTTTCGCGAACCGGAGCAGTGGGATCAGTCGACGGGATCAACCATCGAGGCCGAGTTGCGTCCGCGAATGGTGCGGTTTCTTCATCGAGCCTTTCGCGGTCAAGTTACCGACGTCCAGGTGGATCGTTACACGCAGTACGCTGTCAATCGTGTGCAAGCGGAGGATCCCTTTGTCGATATCATGAAGTCGGTCGCGGCCGCGGTGATCTCTTCGCCGCGTTTTCTGTATCTGTACGGTGAAGTCGCTGATGACAACGACAGCGAAGCAAGCGATTTTGAACTTGCTTCGCGGTTGTCGTTTTTTCTGTGGGGAAGTTTGCCGGACTCGGAGTTGCTGCAGCTTGCCGAGGCAGGAACCTTGCACGAACCTGACGTGCTGAATGAACAGTTCGACCGGATGATTCGCGATCGCCGGCTCAAGCGTTTTTGCGACTCGTTTCCAGCCCAGTGGTTACAACTCGATCGAATTGTCTCGTCCGTTCCCGACCGCGAACAATTTCCGCAGTTCTACTTTTTGAAGTATCGCGACAGCATGCACATGATGCTGGAACCGCTGTTGTTGTTTGAGACGGTGTTGATCGAGAACCAACCGATCACCCAGTTGCTCGATTCTGATTTCACGTACCGGTCCGATTTGCTGGAGAACGCCTACGGAGAGCTCGCAACAAACCCCAAACGTCGCGGCCAATCCGTGACGGCAATTCGATTCCGCAGGATGCCGATCAAAGATCGACGCACGGGCGGCGTGATCACGAATGCGGCGGTGATGACCATGACGTCGGGACCGCAGCGGACTCAACCGATCACGCGAGGGGCATGGATGGCCGGCGTGATCTTCAACAACCCGCCGGAACCACCGCCCGCTGACGTGCCTGCTTTGGATGAGAAACCGCCGGAGGGCGAGGAGCACCTAACGCTTCGCGAGCGTTTGGCGATGCACCGGCAGCGATCCGATTGCAAAGGGTGCCACGAAAAGATTGACCCGCTGGGGTTTGCTTTGGAGAACTACAACCCGATCGGCACGTGGCGAGAACAATACGAGAACGGTCGCGAAGTCGACATGGCCGGGACGTTGTTTCGAAAACACTCGTTCGCGGATGTTGTCGAGTTCAAGGATGCGTTGCTCGCCGAAAAGGATCGGTTCACGGAGGCGTTGGCTGGCCACTTGTTGACATTCGCGTTGGCTCGTCCCCTTGGACCCACCGACAAAATCGCGGTCGAGAATATCGCTGCCGCGACGATCGAAGATGAATACCGGATGCAGACGTTGCTGCGGCAGGTGGTGTTGAGCGAGCCCTTTTGTTCGTCATCGCAGTCCCAACGAGAAGAGGAAATTCCATGAGACGAACCACACGCCGTCAGTTTTTACGGGGCATGGGTGGTGCTTCCTTGGCATTGCCTTGGATGCCCAGTTTGGCCACCGCGGGGGAAGCCTCCACGCCGCTGATGCGGATGGCGCATTTCTATGTGCCCATCGGTGTCGTGAGACGCGGGTTTTTTCCGGGCGAAGCGGAGCACATCATTCCGAAGGGAAATCTCGGAAACGTGATGAAGTCCCTGGGAAAGCAAAACCCATTCGCCAGCGACCAACCGTTGGGCGAGTTGACTCCCACGATGCAGCCGCTTGAGCCGATCAAGCACAAGTTGACTTTGATCACCGGAATGGATCGCACGTTTCAACAGGGGACCGACGTGCACGCGCAGTGTGCATCTTGTTACCTGAGCAGTGCGGTGCCTTACACCGTCCAGGGAACGGCTTGGCCACTCGATCGAACGTTGGATCATTTGGTCGCCGATCACATTGGACGCCAAACACCGTTTTCAACGTTGGAGTTCAGTTGCAACAGCCATCGTGACAACAAGGAATCTATCTACTTCGACAACATCTCATGGTATGGAACGGGGCATCTGGCACCGTCCATTCGCGACCCGCGGAAAATGTACCGCCGATTGTTCAGCACGCGAGAGATTGATCGTTATCGGGACGTGACTGATTTGGTTCTCGCGGACGCTCATGAGCTGCAGCACGAACTGGCCTACGACGACCGACACAAATTCGCGGAGTACTTCGAGTCGATCCGAGCGATCGAGCTGCAGATGGATCGGCTCGAGAAAATGAAAGGCGAATTGGCTCGCATTCAAATGGACGAACCGCCGGAGGCCCACCTTCCGCGAGGCGAATACATTCGGTTGATGGGCGATTTGATGGTGGTGGCTTTGCAAACCGGGCTGACGAATGTGGCCACGTTCATGGTCGGGCCTGAACGTTGGGACACACCGTTTCTATTTGAGAGCCTGTTCGATACGCCTCGCAGCCATCACCAGATGTCACACAACCAAACCAAGATGATCGATGACTTGTTGAAAGTGGATTTGTTCCACATGCAGCAGTTTGCGTATTTGGTTCAAAAGATGGACGCCATTGAACAGCCCGATGGTGCGACGCTGCTGGATCACACGCTGTTCACCTACGGTTCCGGTTTGGGGGATGGATCGACGCACCAGTACAACGATTTGCCAATCATCGTTGCGGGTGGTGGGAACCGGGTGAAATCCGGGCGTCACATCAACATGCCCGAAGGAACGCCGCTGGCGAACTTGTGGCTGACACAGGCTCAATTGATGGGCGTCTCAATGCCACGATTCGCGGACAGCACCGGTGTCATTCAGCCCTTCGTGGCGGTCTGAGCCGACGGCATTGATTGAAAGTTGTGATTCAAACAGGCGGACAAGCCGTTTCTGAAACACGCTGGTTGGTTCAATGGCCGGCGGAGGCGACTTGATGATGCAGACCGACGGATTGGCTTGGCAAGCACAGCCAGTCCGTGATCACGACTCGTTGCACCAGCGGTTCGTCCAGGTGTTGCAGAACCACATCCATCAATCGTTCGCGAATTTCTTTTTGGGATGGATCGTTCAACCAAGAAGCATCGACTTGCCGCAGCATTTGTTCGGCGGCTTCCGTGATTGGCATTTGGTTGAGCTTCAATCGTTCCTCGCCGCGAAACCGTCGAGATGGGTCGACGATGGCGTGCAATTGAAATTGGAATGTGCAGTCCGGAACATTTGGGTTTTGAAACCGCAACAGTCCGATCTCGATCGCTGAGCTTTGCATGTTGCTCAACCGAGCCACTCGGCTACGAACGTAGCCAATCACCGCAGCATGGATTGCCACCATGAGCAGGATGATTGCGGGAGCCCAGAAACGACGCAGCAGTTGCACGGGATTGCTCTGTGAGAACTCAGAGGAGTGAAGTCAAAGCGAAATCGGAAACAAAAATTGAGATTGATTGGTTCCGTCGAAGCCTAGGTTGCGGAAATTTGCCGGGCAAATGGACGGCGAAATTTTCTTCTCGCATCCCGTGAATGTCTCGAAATGGCCGAGATCGAACCTTTTCGCGACGAATCGCCGAGATTTGGGCTCTGGTTGGAAGAGCACAAACGGTCAGACGTTCATCAGCCGAACGAATTTGCCGATGCCGCACGGCTGCGATAGGGAGTCCGGCAAAAGCCGGCGACTTCCGCCTAGGCGGTCACGCCGAAATATTGAACACTCTGCATCACTTCTCCACCCACACTTGGTATTCGTCGCGTCGTGTCCAACGAGAAACTCAAACGTCTCATCCGCGAGGTCTGGATTTTCTCCAGTCCCAAGGCTGGCACGGGCGCGGGACGCAACGAGATTTCTCGGCTGATCAAACTGTGTCGTGCGGAGGGGCTGACTTGCTATCACATGGACAGCTTGCCGGAGTTGGCTGAGCGGATTGAGGCGAAGAAATGCGAGTCGGGTGAGTCTCCGATCGACCATGTGGCGGTTGTTGGAGCCGGAGGCGATGGGACACTGGCGTTGTTGGCGGGGCAGTTGCCCAGCGGAATCCCAATTGTCCCGATGCCGATGGGCACGGAGAACTTATTGGCGAGGTACTACGGATACTCTCGGCAAGCTGGTGCCGTGTTTCAAACGATTCGCCGCGGCCATGCGATGACGATTGATGCTGGCCGAGCCAACGGTCGATTGTTCTTGGTCATGGTGACGGCTGGGTTCGACGCCGAGGTCGTTCGCGCGATGCACCTGACACGTCGAGGGCATATCAATCGATTCAGTTACGCCGGTCCGATTTGGCGAGCCATTCGACGTTATGCGTTCCCCGTGATCGAAGCGGAAATGGAATTCGCGACGGCGACCAAGGCAGCGAAAAAAGTCGCGTCATCCGTCAACGCGGGGCCTTCGGAGAATTCGCTGTCCACGTCGTTT
Source organism: Rhodopirellula halodulae (assembly GCF_020966775.1). Lineage (NCBI taxonomy): Bacteria > Pseudomonadati > Planctomycetota > Planctomycetia > Pirellulales > Pirellulaceae > Rhodopirellula > Rhodopirellula halodulae. The sequence goes on from NZ_JAJKFV010000029.1 coordinate 1,503,387, forward strand.
GACGCCGAGACTTCCATCCCAACCACGCAAAATATCCGAGCCAGCGGATGTTGGATGATGGCGTTCAATTTGCCTTGCTATGCGGCTTCGTTGCCCATCGAACCGGAAGCCAACGGGCGAGATGGTCGCTTGGATCTAATCAGTCTGACCTATGGTTCTGTGATTGCGGGGCTGCGTTATTTGATGTCGCTGCCCGGCGGGCGGCATTTGAAACGGTCGGACGTGTTTCGCTATCAGGCCACCAAGATCACTTGGAACAGTCTGTCTCGGGTGCCATATCAAGTGGATGGGGACTACGCCGGACGATTGCCGGTCAAGATTGAAGTTCTGCCGAACCACGTGACGTTGTTGAAACCGCAGCAAGCCTAGCTGCCAGCTTTGAAAAAAACGCACGAACGTCGAGCCGGGGGAGTCGTGCGTCCAATTGGCAACGGCACGGTCAGTCGCCAAGATAGATCGGGTCGGCAACTTCGAGAATTGCGTTGTCGGTGTCCGCCTTTTCTACCCGAGCCAGAGCACGGATTCGCGACGTTATGAGTGAGACTTCTGAGATTCAACCGGTGCGGATCGCTGATCACGTGTGTGGTCCCGGCGAGCCTCTCTTGGTGATCGCTGGCCCGTGCGTGTTGCAGTCTCGCGAATTGGCGTTGGAGATCGGCGAGGTCTTGGCTCGAATCAACGAGCGGTCGGATGTTCAGGTTGTCTTCAAAGCTTCCTTTGACAAAGCCAATCGCACGAGTTTGTCGTCTCAACGTGGCCCCGGAATCGATCAGGGGCTGGGATTGTTGGAAGCCGTTCGTGCCAACACCGGACTGCCCGTCACCACGGACATCCATTTGCCTGAGCAAGCCAAGGCGGTCGGCGAAGTCTGTGACTTGTTGCAAATCCCAGCATTCTTGGCTCGCCAAACCGATTTGTTGGTAGCGGCGGCTCAAACGGGGCGACCCGTCAATGTGAAAAAAGGGCAGTTCATGGCTCCCGGTGACATGCGGTACGTGATCGACAAACTGCGGGGGTCCGGGGACGGTGGTGTCATGGCTTGCGAACGTGGGACCTTTTTCGGCTACGGGCGTTTGGTCAACGACATGCAGTCCATCCCGATCATGCGGTCGCTGGGCGTGCCGGTGGTCTTCGATGCGACTCACAGCGTCCAGCAACCGGGGGGACTGGGCGGAGCCACGGGCGGAAATCGGGAAATGGTCGAACCATTGGCTCGCGCGGCCGTAGCCATCGGATGTGATGCTCTCTTTTTTGAGACCCATCCAGATCCACAAACTTCACCAAGCGATGGCCCCAACATGATCCCGTTGGACCAATTCGCGGGAACGCTGGATCGATTGCTTCGTCTGCGGGAGACCGTGGATAGCCTGGCTGATTGACCGCGAATTTGGATCCGTGATTGACCGACTCGCGCGTTGGACGCGGGTGACCCTTTCGAATTTCTATCTCAACTATCCGCAGTGCCCGTGCCCGCCAAGCCCACCATGTTGTTTGCAAAAAAATTCGCGTTGGGGTTGGCTCAGGTTTTGACTGTGACGCTGTTGGCAACTGGGATGGTCGGGTGCACGGATGATTCGGACACCATCCGCCGAATTCAAACTCAGCGTCAGATTGCACTTCAAAAGCAGTCTCAGCAGGATCATTTGGGCGAGACCGTGTCGCTGCTCAGCCAGTTCATGGAGCTGAACGAGGAAAAGGCGAGCCGCCAGATCTCTTATCACCTGAATCAGTGGTCCCAAGCAAACGCGGCGAAAGACGCGGACGGGGGAGTTCCCGATCTGGCATCGACGTTGACGGAGGTTGTTCCCGAGAACGTTGTCCGCGAGGAAATTTTGCGAGGCGAGTTTCGACCGACGGACGTTTCCGTGCTCCGCGATGCGTATCTTTTTCGCCAAGCGGTTCAGTGGATCGATGCTCCCATTCGCGATGATTTGCTGTTGGCGGATTGGCTGAAAGAATTGCCGAAAGAGATCGGAGAGGACCCCGCCCTGCAGTTGCAGACGGCCGCGCGGCTGTTCGATTGGACGATTCGCAATGTGGCGGCTGAACCGCTGGATAGTTCAGAAGGCGTCCCGCCTCAGGTGCCACGGCCGCAGTTTCCTTTCGGGATGAAATTGGAAGGTCCCGGCTATCGGCAGACGTTGTTTCAGTCCATCTGGCGAGGACGCGGGGATGCGTTGCAACGAGCCAACGTCTTCACGGCGTTGTGCCAGCAAGCGGGAGTCTCCGCAGCCGTCTTGGCGACTCAATCAGAAGACGATGGTTCGTTGAATCCATGGGCCGTTGGCGTTTTGGCCGGGGATGAAATCTATCTGTTCGAAACGGAACTGGGACTGCCGATTCCTGGTCCAGATCAAGTCGGGATTGCAACGCTCAGTGAAGCTCGAAAAGAACCGACCGTGATGCGTCGTTTGGACGTGGCGGGTTTCTACGACTACCCGCTTTCGCGAACCGATATCCAGCAGAGCGTGGCGTTGTTGAACACTCGCATGGAAGCCATGTCGCCTCGAATGAAGAAGCTGCAAAGCGGTTTGACGGGTGACCGACGAATGACTCTGTACATGGATGTGGACAAAGTCGCGAAACGTTGGGACGACGTTTCTGGGATCGCTGGCGTGCGAGTGTGGACCATGCCGTTGCTGGCGGACATCTACCAGGCGGAAGCTCGGCGGATGGTGGACCGTGACCCGCTGTTTTCGTTTTGGTTTTTGTCGCGTTGGGCGGTGCTGGAAGGCGAAGACGAAATGGCGAAGAATTTGACGAGCGGACGTTGGCAACATCTGACCGGCCGATTCGCGGATGATGAGATCGAAGGCATCAAGGGCGCTCGAACTCGATACCTGGAACAGCGGGCGCCGGAGTTCGAGATTGAAGATCTGCGGATCAATGTGGACCTGCAAAAACGTTATGGTCTTCGTCGTGGTTTAGGGATTGAAAGCCAGCAGTACGATCAACAGCTTCAGCAGATCCAAATGTTTATGCGATTGGGCAAACGGACCGCTACGCATTGGTTGGCTTTGGTGCAGTACGACGACGGTCGCTTCGAAACATCGGGCAACTGGTTTGGCAAACGTGTGTTGGACGAGGAGCAAATGTCGATGTGGGAAGATTCCGCTCGTTACAGTTTGGCTCGCACCAAAGAGCATTCCGGCAACTGGGAAGAAGCGATTGAGTTGCTGAAAGACGAGCGAACGGTCACGGGGCACGGAAACCGGCTTCGGGCCAGATTGGTGGACAAGTCATTTCAAGAGTGACTCTATGGAGGTGTGATGCTACAATGTGATCCATCGGCTCGTTGAGCGAGACGTTTGTCACATGGCATCCCCTTGGGTGATCGATGGCACGTTTCTGAACCGGGCCGATCCCCGCCTCCACACCCCCTCCCACCGTTCAGCGATTCGACGATGTTCGTCCGCCCCTGCTGCGACGATCGGCCTCGCGCCGATCGTTTCGTTTTTCGAATCTTGCTCGTGACCTGTTTGGTCGGTTGGGCGACCGCCATTCCCTCCCGAATGTTCGCTGATGAGGCCGTCGAGTTTTTCGAGGCCAAGGTGCGGCCGCTGTTGATCGAGCGGTGCTACGAATGTCACTCCGAAGAATCGGGGGAGTCCATGGGGGACTATCGATTGGACACCGCCGCGGCGATGCGGCGAGGCGGTTCGCGTGGCCCATCGATCAAGGCCGGGGATGCGGACTCCAGTGTGTTGGTTCGCGCGATCAGTTACAGCGAACCGGGGCTGGAAATGCCTCCGGACGAAAAGCTCAGTGATGACGAAATCGCAATTCTGAAACATTGGATTCAGTCCGGAGCGGCTGACCCTCGCGAAGGTGACAGCGAAGCGGAGGAGATGGCTTCGCCGCTGTCCCGTGATGTTGATTCGCATTGGGCGTTTGTTCCGCCGCGGCCGGTGACGGCGGACGCGCTGGCGGCGAAGGAAGTGAAGACCCATTCGCAATCTCGCGACATCATTGATGACCTGGCGGCAACTTACGCGGAGCAGATGGGCGTGCCCGTTAATCAAATCGCCGATCGTGACACGTTGCTGAGGCGGCTGCACTTTGATTTGGTGGGACTGCCACCGTCTTTCGAGGAGCTAACCTCCTTTCGCAAAGATAAACGACCCGATGCATTTCAGCGTCGTGTCAATCGATTGCTGGCTGACCCTCGAATGAGTGAGCGAATTGGACGGCATTGGTTGGACGTGGCTCGCTATGCGGACACCATCGGCTACACGACGGCCGGAAAAGAACGAAACATCAAGGGATCGCATCGCTACCGAGATTGGGTGCTGCGTGCATTCGCGGAAGACATGCCCGTTGACCAAATGATCCTGCATCAATTGGCAGGGGATCGTACGGATCCGAACAATGAACGCGGCAACACCGATGCGATGGGCTTCATTACGATTGGACGGAAGTTCTTGTCCAATGATGACACATTGGACGATCGGATCGATGTGATTTCTCGGGGGCTGCTGGGACTGACCGTTTCGTGCGCACGTTGTCACGACCATAAGTTCGATCCCATTCCGACGGTCGACTACTACTCGCTCTACAACATTCTGAACAACAGTGTCTCGCCAGAAGACTTAGATGCGGCGGCGAGCCCATTGATGCTGGTCGATCGTGAAAAGCTGCGTCGTCAAAAGGTTTTCGTGCGGGGGCAGCGAGGCAATCAAGGCGAAGATGCTCCGCGGCAATACCTGACGGCGTTCCGAGCACCGCAAGAAGAGCCGTTCGACTCCGGAAGTGGTCGTTTGGATCTGGCCAACAAGATCATTTCCAACGAGAACCCGTTGACGGCGCGGGTATATGTCAATCGCATCTGGGGACATCTCGTCGGTCGGCCGCTGGTGGATTCGCCGAGCGATTTTGGGTTCCGAACCGAGCCGCCCGCGATCCCTGAAACGCTCGATGATCTGGCGGCAAGGTTTCAGTCCGATTGGAGCACGCAACGACTGATGCGGCGTATCCTGGCGACGCGGATCTATCAACAAGCTTCGATAGCGAGTGCTGAAACACTTCGGAAGGATCCGGACAACCAATCCTTGGCACGAGCGGAACGCCGACGTCGAGATTTTGAGTCGCTGCGGGATTGCATCCTATTGGGCGCGGATCAATTGCAAGAACAGTATGGTGGGGAGTCGGTGGAGATCACCTCCCAAACGATCACTCCCAGACGGACGCTTTACGCGTTGATCAACCGCCAGAATTTGCCGGGGCTGTTTCGAACGTTCGATTTTGCCAGCCCTGACATGCACTCGCCGGAACGTTACCAGACCACCGTGCCGCAGCAGGCGTTGTTCTTGATGAATCATTCGCAACTGGCAACGGCTTCGTTGGAGGCTGCACGTTCGATTCGAGCGGGGAATGCGCTTGATGTCGAGCAACAGGTGATCAAGTTGTTTCGCAATTTGCTTCAACGAGAGCCAAACAACATGGAGTTGCAGCAGGCCGTGGCGTTTGTGAGTTCGGAAGCGTTGGCTCCCGCGGCGTCAGCCGATCCCCGTTCGTTGTGGCGGTATGGAACGGCAACGTGGAAAGAGAACCAGCTGTCGAACTTTCGATCCTTTGAAGTTTTTGACAGCAACAAGTGGCAAGTTGAGTCGGCTTTTCCGAGTCCTGGGCCGATGAGTTACGCTTCGTTGACGAGCGAGGGAGGTCACCCAGGCTTGGGAGACGATGGAGTGGTGGTTCGGCGATGGATCTGCCCCATTGATGGGCGAGTGCAGGTCACCGGGATGGTGGGCCATCGAGCGAAAAAAGGTGACGGCGTCCAGGCGACGATTCGCATCGCCGGTGAAGTTGTCTTTAGCGAAAAACAATTCAGTAGCAATCGCCCGTTGCCAACGATCAAACGACCGGTGAAGCAGGGGGACACGGTCGAGTTCATCGCACACAGTGGTCCCACCCTGACCAACGATTCGTTCTTTTGGCGTTCCAAGATTTCCGCTTCGGGTAATGCCGGGACGGTGGAGGCCAATTCGGTGGATGACTTCAGTGGACCGTTCGAGCAATCGAGCACGCCACAGTTGGACCGCTTGGCTCAGTTGGCCCAGGTTTTGTTTCTTACCAACGAATTCGCCTTCGTGGACTGAATGATGCAATTCAATTTTTCAAGACGAGAAGCACTGAAGCGTTGCGGTCTGGGCATGGGCTCGCTGGCGCTGGCTGACACGATGTGGCGATCGGGAAACGCGATGGGCAGTGAAGCCATCATCACGCCCGGTGATGCCGCCCAGCTTGCCGGATTCAATGGGGAAGTGGTGCCTCATTTTCCTGCGAAGGCCAAGCGAGTGATCCATCTGTTCATGAACGGTGGTCCCAGCCAGGTCGACTCATTTGATCGGAAGCCGGCCTTGGAGGAGTTTGACGGCAAGACGGCTCCGATGGGCAATCTGAAAACGGAACGTCCCACCGGCAACGTGATGCGTTCGCCGTACAAATGGGACCGATACGGCGACTGCGGTTTGGAGGTGAGCGAGCTGTTCGCCAACACGGCCAAGCACGCGGATGATCTGTGCGTGATCAACAGTATGTACGCCGATGTCCCCAATCATGAGCCGTCGCTGTTGTTGATGAATTGCGGTGAGGCTCGATTGATTCGACCGGCGATGGGTTCCTGGTTGACCTACGGATTGGGAACTGACAATGAGAATTTGCCATCGTTCATCGCGATGTGCCCAGGTGGTTATCCGATCAAAGAATCGCAGAACTGGCAAAACGGTTTTCTACCGGGCAAGTATCAAGGCACTTACATCGACAGCAGCTTTGCAACCGTCGAGCGATTGATCGAAAACATTCGCCCGCGGTCCGTGCATCCGGCGAACCAGCGTGAACAGTTGGACTTGTTGGCACGCATGAACCAAGCCCACGCGGAAGCTCGAGGGAACGATCCTCAATTGGAATCTCGGATCGAATCGTTTGAGCTTGCCTATCGAATGCAGAGCGAGGCGTCCGAGGCGTTTGATGTTTCGAGAGAAACGCAAGAGACACTCCAGATGTACGGCGATGGCAATTTCGCTCGCCAAGCATTGATCGCTCGTCGTTTGGTTGAGCGCGGTGTGCGGTTTGTGCAGCTCTACACCGGTGCGGGGCAACCTTGGGACAGCCACGACGATCTGGACAAAGCCCACCGCCGTGTGGCGAAGGGCGTTGATCAAGCCATCGGCGCGTTGCTTGCCGATTTAAAACGCACCGGTTTGTTGGACGAAACCCTTGTGGTTTGGGGCGGAGAATTCGGTCGCACGCCGGTTGTGGAAATGCCCAAAGAGGGCGCCAACCAAGGCAAGATGAATGGTCGCGACCACAACCACTACGGTTTCACCATGTGGATGGCGGGTGGCGGCGTCAACGCAGGAACGCGTGTGGGGGCGACAGACGAACTGGGATTCAAAGCAGTCGAAAACCGTGTGCACGTTCATGACCTGCACGCGACCATCCTGCGATTGATGGGGTATGACCACAAACGTTTGACCTATCGATACGCCGGCCGCGATTTCCGTTTGACGGATGTCCACGGCCGAGTTGTCGACGAGATCATCGCGTAGTTTCGGCTTCCAAGGCTTGCGTGATCCATCCACCGCCGAGGACACGCTCGCCGTCGTATACCACCGCGGCTTGCCCCGGTGCCACGGCGGACTGTGGTTCGTCAAACAGAACCTTCATTCGCGTCGGTGATTCCTCGTTGATCTGGATCTGCCCCAGATGCGGTTGCCCGTTGTAACGTATTTGAACGCCCACTTTTCGCGACGGCGGAATGTCTCGGGGATCGATCAACCAATTGCACTGATCGGCGATCAGTCCGGGCCGTAGGAGTTCCTCGGCCGAACCGATCACGACACGTTTGGTATCGGGCTCGATCCGAATCACGAAGTGTGGTTCGCCAAGTGCTACTCCGAGCTTCTTACGTTGTCCAATCGTAAAGGCCTCGAAGCCTTTGTGTTCACCAACGACTTTTCCCGCGGTGGTCACGATTTGGCCGGCGGTGGCGCCCACCATTTCGGGACGTCGGGCTTTGACGAAGTCGCTGTGATGCCCTTGCGTGACGAAGCAAATTTCCTGGCTGTCTTTTTTGTCTGAGACACCGAGGCCGAGCGAAGTCGCCAAATCGCGAATTTCTGGTTTGGTGTAGTCGCCCACGGGGAGCATCATTCGTGACAAGCGTTCACGGCCAATGCCGAACAACGCGTAGGACTGGTCCTTGTGACCATCCAATCCGCGATGCAGTTCATTGATTTGGGTGTCGTGGTTCCTGACCATGCGCGCGTAGTGGCCCGTGGCCACAAATTCAGCGTCGACTCCGTCGGCGTAGTCAAACAACCGTCCAAATTTGATCCAGTGATTGCATTTGACGCATGGGTTGGGCGTGCGGGCGGACAAGTAATCGTCCACGAAGTAGTCGACGATCCGACGAAAGTCTTCTTGCAGGTCCAGCGAGTAGAACGGGATACCCATCGACATGGCGACGCGTCGGGCATCCGCCGCATCGGTGGCGCTGCAGCAGCCTTGTTTGTGATCGGCCCGTTTGCCGTCCGGGGATCCGGCGAGGACCGGCAAGTTCAGCGGGTTCGCATTTCGCGGTTCGTCCGAGTCAATTCGGCATGCGGCCGCGGAGGCTTCGCCGTGTCGCATGAACACGCCGATCACTTCATGACCAGCTTGTAGCAGCAGGTGGGCCGCCACGCTGGAATCGACGCCGCCACTCATCGCGAGAACCACGCGAGACATGTAGAATCCAATTTCTTCTGAAACAATGAAGGGTCGCCCGCACACGCCGTGCAAGGTCGAGCCGATTCACCATCATATCCGAGAGGACAAATTCGTCATGGACGCTGAATTGACACAACGTAGCCAAGCGATCCGCAGCCGCCTGGTCCAACTGCAGGACTCTCTTTGACCACGCTGGCAAGAACGATGAAATCAAGGCGATTGAGGCTCAAATGGCCGCGCCGGATTTCTGGAACGACAGCGAAGCAGCTCAGAAAGTGGTGATGACTCTCAAGGGTTTGAAGGGGATTGTGACCCCTTTGAACGAGCTTGAAGCCTCGGCGGGAGATTTGGAAGCCCTCTTTGAGATGGCGGAAGAAGACGAGTCCATCGTCGAAGAGGTTCGGGCCGAGATCGATCGACTGGAAGAGGTGTTGGATGAGTTGGAGTTGAAGGCGCTGCTGAACGGGCCCAACGACGGGGCCGGAGCCATTGTGACCATCAACGCTCGCGACGGCGGGACGGATGCCAACGATTGGGCGGACATGCTGCTGCGGATGTACTCCGCATGGGCGGTGGGGCACGAATACAAAATCGAATTGCTCGACCGTCAGGAGAATGAAGAGGCCGGGATCAACCATGCCTCGATTGCCGTTCGCGGGCCCATGGCGTATGGATATCTTAAAGGCGAGGAAGGCATGCACCGCTTGGTTCGGATCAGCCCGTTCAACAGCGAAAGCAAGCGTCAAACCAGTTTCGCGGCGGTCAGTGTCTCACCCGAGATCGATGATTCGATTGAGGTGAACATCGAGAAGAAAGACGTTCGCGAAGACACCTATCGCGCCAGTGGAGCCGGCGGACAGCACGTCAACAAAACGGACAGTGCGATTCGCTTGACGCACATTCCAACCAACACCGTGGTGCAGTGCCAAAACCAACGCAGTCAGCACCAGAACCGGGACACGGCATGGAAGATGTTGCGTGCCAAGTTGGCTCGCGTCGAAGAGGAACGTCGGGAGGCGGAAGAGGCGAAGAAGTACGAAACCCAGGCGAGAACTGGTTTCGGAAGCCAAATTCGCAATTACTTCCTGCACCCTGACCAACGAGTCAAAGACGCTCGGACGGGGCACTACGTTGGAAACTTCAACAGCGTGCTGGATGGTAGCGAGCTGCAAGGTTTCTTCGATGCGTTTCTGCGTCTGAAGGCCGGCAAGACCGAAGCTGTCACTGCGACAGATGACGACTGATTTCATGTCGCGTTGATATCGAAGTCACGAAACGCGACAGCCGAGTGACAACAAAAAATCCCTGCGATCGCCACCGGCCATCGCAGGGATTTTTGTTTTTCAGGCGGAGCGAATTCGCTCAGCTGCCGTAGCTGTTGTCCAAGGTCAAACCGCCTTTGGTTTTCTCGTTGGTTTCCAGTTGGTCCTGGTAAGCCGCGGCGACTCGTTTGACTTCGCCGACCACGTTGGCGGCAGCTCGAATTTCGAATGCCGTGAAGTACGGGATGTTGCCGGTGTACTTGCTTTCTTTGCGATTTTTCGCGGCCAGCTCTTCCCATGACATGTCGTCGGTCAGGTGCCACGTCGCGGCTTGAGCGGTGTTCTGTGCCACCGCGCCGTTACCCAGTGCTTCGCAGAGGGCTGCCACAGCAGGGTCCTTGGAGACTTTCTCGAGCGGGACGATTGCGTATTGCATTTTGGCATTGGGTTCTGGTTTGCCGTGCTCCAGGCAAACGGTGTTCAGGGCCATTTTGGATGTGCGACCAGGAGCGACACGCATGAATCCTCCCATGCCTCCGCCCATGCCACCCATGCCGCCGCCCATTCCTCCCATGCCACCCATGCCGCCGCCCATTCCTCCGCCGCCGCCCATGGCTTGGCCACCGCCACCCATTCCGCCGCCCATACCTCCCATGCCGCCACCCATACCTCCCATACCGCCGCCCATTCCTCCCATGCCACCCATCATTCCTTGGGCGAGAACGGGAACTCCGGCGAAGGCAGCGGGAACGCGAATGTGCAACGGTTTGTCAGTCAAGTTTTTGACCAGCAAGTTGGCTTTCGCAGAAGATTGAGGGATGAATTTGGCTTCGACCGCGCCAGCTTCCATCGCATCGAAAAGACCATCGACCAAGACCTCTTCCCCGCCCGCGTGGGCTTGGTTGGAGGCCAGCGTGCCAGTCGACGCGATTGCGGCGGCGGCCAAGCAGGCGAGGGTCGTTTTCCCGAAGGAGTTGAGCAAAGAGCGGCGTGAGGTGTGGCGATTCACGGTCGACATCCTGAGAATCAGTGTGCTGGGAGAAGGAAAGAACGAGGCTTCGTTACGAGATGGCGATTGGGAGGCGTAAGCCACCACGTGCGGCAGGCTCGTTCCCGACGTGCCCCGATTCAACCTGGAAATGAGGCTGGACCGGTGGCGAGCGGGGTGCGACAAGGCGGTCTCAGTATACTCGCCACGGGCCCAGGTACAAAATTTTTGGCTCGCGCCATCGCGATTTGCTTGCGAACTGTCGATGCGGGCTCGCCGCAGGCCTAAGTGGAGGAGCGGCCGGACGGAACGCCCTCGCCAGCGATCGGAAAATCCGGTGCGACCCGTCTAATCAATACAAAAAATCGATGCGAACTCGACAGCATCGATTTCTTCGGTGGGGCCGTTGGCGAAAGTGGCAAAACAAATCGCCCGACTATGTCCCGCCGAATGACTGATCAACCGTCTTGGCCTCGGACGCTTTGACGGTATTGGCCGGGGGTCATCCCGAGGTCTCGCTTGAAGACGTAGTGCATGTACTCCGGATGATCAAAACCGGCTCGGTAAGCGATCTGCTCGGCCGCCATTTCCGTGGTGACCAGCAATTCGCGAACTCGTTTGAGCTGCACGTTGCGAATTTCCTGCTGCGGTGTGCGTCCTAGATAGCGACGCAGTTGGCGTTCCAACGTGCTGCGACTGACAGCGACGTTTTGCAGGACTTCGTCGACCGTCAGGCCTTCGCACGCGTGTTGGCGGATGTAGGCGAGTGCCGCAGCAACTTCCGGGTGATCGATCGCGACAACATCGGACGACAAACGAGTGGCCACGCCGGTCGGCGCGACGACTTGCTGTGTTTCGTTGTGCGATTCCCCTTTCATCCACCGAGACAAGCGTTCGGCCGCCAGAAAACCAACGGCTTCCGCGTTCGGAATGACGCTGGAAAGTGGGGGCTGACAGAATTGGCAGAGCAATTCGTCATTGTCGACGCCAATCACCGCGACTTCTTCGGGGACGGTCAGTTCCAGTGTCGAGCAGACACCCAGGACATGTTGCCCACGCAGATCGTTGCTGGTGAAGATGCCGCAGGGCTTGGGAAGCGATTGCAGCCAATCCGAGATGGCTTGCTGGTCTTCTTCCCAAGGACGAGCCAGATTCATCCAAGGCGAATTGAACGAGTCGCAGTGGCAGCCTTCTTGCTGAACCATGCGAGCAAAGGCTTCTTCGCGTCGTTGGGACCAAGCTTCGTGTTCAAAACCGCAAAAACCAAAATGTTGGAAGCCACGTTCCATCAAATGCCGAGCGGCCATCTCGCCGATTTGAGCGTCGTCGCTACGGACATGAGCGATGTCGACTTCGCTGCGGTCGTTCAGTTCGACGACGGGGATATTGCGTCGTTTGGCGGCTTCGATCATCTCGTCGGTCGATCCGCGGGAGATGATGCCGTCGCCCTGCCATTCGTTCAGCCAAGACGGCGGAGCGGTTTGCAGGTCGCGCTGTTCCAAAAAGACGGACCAATCTTCTTGCGTTCGCATGAAACGCATGATTCCGGATAGCACTTCACGTCCGTAGACGGTCGCGGTTTCGACCATCAAGGCAACGTGGGGTTTGGAGCGAGTAGGTTTGTTCAACGCTCGTCCTTCGACAGAAAAGTCAGCAATAGAAGAGAAGAGAGACGACCGCTGGTCGTCGAGAAAAGTCTGAGAAGTGTGATTGGGTTATACGGCATCTGCAAATGCGGAAGCCTCGCCCGTGTCGGACGAGGAGTCCGATGAATCTGATTTCCGTTTCTTACGTCCGCTGATTGGCACCGCTAACGGCCCACCAAAAGCGTCATACACGACTAAGAAATTCAGTAGTCCCGCGATCATGGTGTACCAGGTTCCCATTTCGTAACCCGATCCGCGGCGGGCGTACCAAGCTGCCACTTCGTCCGCTTCGGATTCCAAAACGGGGCGATGGGGCGGTGCCATGAACCCGTTCCACAAGGGTTCATAGTCGCTTCGAGTCCGGCCACGCTCATCCGTGGCCAAACGCATGCGATTGCCTTGCACCAAAGCGGGCAATGCTGCGGATCCAACACCAGCCTGCAGGACGTAGTGCCAGCGTTTGTCGCCGGGGTACCACGACGCATACACGACGTGGAATCCGCCCAGAGCGAATCCGAGCATCCAAATGGACAGAACACTGATGACAAACAGCGTGCCTTTGGTATGGCGTCCTTGATAGAAATGCCCCGCGCCCGGAACGAGCCACGCCAGCAGAGCAGCCAGGTATCGATTCCGGAGATCGACCGTGATCCCGTCCACCTCAATCTGAGTGTCCCCGTTGAAAACCTTCGGGTTCACTTGGATTTGTTCGCGATTTCCCTTGCTTGGCTTTTCGTCGGTTGATTTGCCCTCGGATTTGTTGGCCACTGCTGTCTCGGATGCGGGGATGGATGAACTGTCGGGCCAAGCACTCATTGCGATAGGGCCGCCGGTAGTTTCTACCTGCTACCAAACGGAGGGGAGAGGCCCGTTGGGGCCATTTTGCGAAATTCGTGGAGTTGGCGATAGGCATTTGCCAGCGAGGCGCATGGGCAATCGATGGAAATGCCCCGCTTTGTTCGAGTGAATCCTCTAGGCAAAATATCTTAGTTTGTCTTCTGTTGCCGGCAGTTTTTGATCTTCGGGAACTCAGCGGGTAATGTTCGAGGGAGCGATCGGTGCCATCAAGGTGCGTTGAACGGAAGAAAATTCTGCTTGCAGGCTGTGATTGCTCTATTGACGCTGTATGGTATGTCACTTGGCAGAAAACCCTTGCATGATGCAGCCCCCCGAGGACGTCCATGAATACAACCACGTTTGTTTCCTTTCTGTTTTTCACCGGATTGGTGGCGTTTCTGACCTGGTGGAAGACACGCGGGAGCGACGTGGATACGGATGAGGGTTATTTCTTAGCCGGTCGATCGTTGACCGGCGTCTTCATTGCGGGGTCGTTGTTGCTGACCAATCTCTCCACCGAGCAGTTGGTGGGGCTCAACGGAGACTCCTTCCGCGACGGTTTGTCCGTGATGTGTTGGGAGGTGGTGGCGGGCATTTCGCTGGTCGTCCTCGCATTGGTTTTCTTGCCGCGATATCTGAAGTCCGGCATCGCGACGATTCCTCAGTTTCTCGAAGAACGCTACGGTCGCGGTGTTCGAGCGTTGACCGCTGGCATTTTTATCGTCGCCTACATGCTGATTTTGTTGCCGTTCGTCTTGTTTCTAGGTGCGAACGGTCTGAACGGGATGCTGTCATTGAACACGCGGTTCGGCGTGTCGGACTACACGATGATCTGGATTCTGCTCGTGTTCATCGCTTCGCTTGGTGGTGCCTACGCCATCTTCGGTGGTTTGCGAGCCATTGCGGTGTCGGACACCTTTAACGGTGCCGGATTGTTGGTCGGCGGTTTGATGATCACCTACTATTCTCTGCAGGTCATCGCGGGGGCCGACGGCGGATTTGGAGCAGCCCTGCAAAAAATCCATGAAGCGGACCCGGATGCGTTTCATTCGCTGGGCAAGGCGGATGAGTCCACTCACTGGCCGACCTTGTTCACCGGAGTCCTGCTGCTGAACTTTTTCTACTGGACGACCAACCAGCAGATCATTCAACGCACGTTCGGAGCGAAGAACTTGGCCGAAGGACAAAAAGGCGTCCTGTTGGCCGCGTTCTTCAAAATTCTTGCCCCGTTGATTTTGGTGTTGCCTGGCATCGCGGCGGCTTACTTGGTCATCACCGTCCAAGACACGCAAATGGTGGAGTCGGTCGGAAAGACGGCCGAAGGAGAATGGGATTCGAGTCGCGCTTACGGCTCGTTGGTGGCGCGGGTGCTTCCGGAATGGTTGTTGGGTTTCTTTGCAGCCGTCGTGATTGGTTCGATCTTGTCGACATTCAATTCAGTGTTGAATTCCGCGGCCACTTTGTTTTCGCTGGATGTTTACAAGCAATACATCCGGCCGGATGCGACCACGAAGCAAGTTCGTTTCTCGGGGCAGCTTTGCAGTTTCATCGTGGCTGTCTTGGCTGTGATCGCCGCTCCGCTGGTCTTTTATGGTCAAGCCGGAGTGTTCAGCTTCTTCCAGGGGCTCAATGGCGTGTACTTCATCCCTCTCGCTTCGGTGATTCTGTTGGGGTTGTTTCATCGAACCGCAGATGGTCGTTCCGCGATGACGGCGCTCGTCGTGGGGCTCGTGTTGATGGTGATTGGGACGTTCTTCGGCGGAGGAGACGACGGATGGCTCAACTCCACTTTCAAAAACGGTTTCCACTACATGGGGGCGGTGTTTCTGTTCTTGGTGCTGCTTCAGTTGGCGATGGTCGCGATGGGAATTCGTCGGGATGAGCCTTACCAACAACGCGATGCGAAGTTGGTTGATCTGACGCCCTGGAAGCCCGCACCCTACGTCGGTGGTTTTTTAGTCTTGTTGTGCTTGGGCGTTTACGCCTTCTTCGCGGTTTAGCTTCTTGGAGTTTTTGATGACACGTTCTTTCACTCGTTTTGTCGCCGCGGTCGCTTTGGTCGTGATGTGTTTTGGCGGTCCATCACACGGGCAGGACCAAATGCAGGTTGAGGACTTCGATACAATTCAGCTTTACACGCTGGAAAACGCATCGGGCGCGAAGGTAAAGATCACCAACTACGGCGCAATCGTGACCTCGATTGTTGTGCCCGACCGCGATGGGAACTTGGCGGATGTTGCTCTGGGTTACGACTCCGTGGAAAAGTACATCAACGCTGTCGACAAGCCGTACTTTGGTGCGATCGTGGGACGCTACGGAAATCGCATCGCGAAGGGGCAATTTCAGTTGGGCGGCGAAACGTATTCGTTGGCAACCAACAACGGGCCCAACCATTTGCATGGTGGAGTGATTGGATTTGACAAGGTTGTCTGGGAGGCAACGCCAGTCATGGTCGATGGCCATCCGGCCCTGAAACTCGCTTACCTCGCCAAAGACGGAGAGGAGGGTTATCCCGGAAATCTAAACGTCGAGGTGACCTATCAATGGACGGACGCCAATGAATTGATCGTGCGATACGAAGCCACCACCGACAAAGCGACTCCCGTCAACCTGACCCAGCACACCTATTTCAATCTTGCCGGTGAAGGCAGCGGTGACATTCTGGATCATCAGTTGATGTTGAATGCATCGAAATTCACACCGGTGGACGAAACGCTCATTCCGACCGGCGAGTTGCGTCCGGTCGAAGGCACCCCGTTTGACTTTCGATCCGCGAAAGCCATCGGAAAGGACATTGCGGTTGAGAACGAGCAACTGAAGTACGGTTTGGGCTACGACCACAACTTCGTCTTGGAACAACCGGACGAAAACAAAATGGTCGTTGCTGCTCGGGTTTTCGAACCGACGACGGGACGGACGCTTGAGATTCGAACGACCGAGCCGGGCATTCAGTTCTACTGTGGCAACTTTTTGGATGGACGATTGATCGGAAAGTCAGGCCGTCCTTACGTGCATCGCGGTGGATTTTGCCTGGAGACCCAGCACTTCCCCGACAGTCCCAACCAACCGTCGTTTCCATCCGCGATCTTAGAGGCGGATGAGAAGTACGACACGACGACAGTGTTTCAGTTTGGAGCGAAGTGACTCGTTGCACTTCCAGACGAATTGATTGAACGCTCTGTGCAAGTTTTGTGCGGAGCGTTTCTTTTTTGCGTTTGAGGTGAGTCGGGGTGGGTGAACCCAATGGTCATCCCGATGTGAATCGTTTTTAACTGATGCAGATCTCATGAAGAGCGATGGTCCGATTGTGCCATCGATTCAAAAATGCAATGATTCTGGCGGCCATTGCGCATGACTTCCTCCCTTCAGGTACCGCCTTGACTGCTCAAAGCTATCAACGAAACGATTGGGTGATCTATCGGAAGCAGAAGAGCAGTGTCTCTCCTGGTCCGCGAGCCTCGGATGTGCACGCCGCCGGGAAAGGCAACACCTATCGTTACGTTGTCGAAAAGTACTGGGTGGTGGAAGAGGTTGCTTCGGACAACAAGCTGAAGCTGTGTACTCGCCGCGGGAAGCGACATTTGGTCGACGCGGATGATCCGTCGTTGAGGAAAGCGCGTTGGTGGGAGCGAATGCTTTACCGGGGGCGTTTCGAGGCGATCGATTTGAGTTCGCCAGTCGCTCAGGAAGATTGAGCGGTCGTTCTGCAGAACGTTGACGTTTGCAATCGTTGTTGTCCGGTGGAACCGGACCTACGGTCAGCATTTCGCGAGCGTGAGTTCTTGGGCCAAGTCTTTGGAACCCTTCAAATCGAGCTTGCCGGTACCGAGAAGCGGAATTTGTTCCACTTCGTAAAAGCTGTCGGCCGATGGAATGAAGAGATTCGGCAAACCGGCTTCCTTCAAACCTTCGCGAAGTGTTTCGGGGGTTTGCTCGGTTGGCAGATGCAACACGATGATGCGTTCGCCTTTGCGTTCACAAGGCACAGCGGTCACGCAGACTCGAAGTTGATCATCGTCATCACCTTCACTGAGCAATTTGCCCAGTTCTTCCTCAATGCGAACGTGCGGTACCATCTCGCCACCGATCTTTGAGAATCGGCTGAGGCGACCGGTGATATGCAAGAATCCATTATCATCAATGTGAGCGATGTCCCCGGTGCTATACCATCCGTCGATCACTGCTTCGCGAGTTTGTTCTTCGCGGTTTGCATAGCCGCGCATCACGTTGGGACCGGTGACGAGCAACATGCCGTCCTCGCCCGCTTGAAGTTCCGTGCCGTCATCCGGCGACACGATCTTGGCGGAGATGCCTGGTAGCGGTCGACCGACGCTGCCTTCCATTCGATCGGGTTGATGCTTGGCAGCGGAACGCGAGGGAGGAA
Source organism: Rhodopirellula halodulae (assembly GCF_020966775.1). Lineage (NCBI taxonomy): Bacteria > Pseudomonadati > Planctomycetota > Planctomycetia > Pirellulales > Pirellulaceae > Rhodopirellula > Rhodopirellula halodulae. The sequence goes on from NZ_JAJKFV010000029.1 coordinate 1,521,216, forward strand.
TGTTCACGCTGACCAAGGGACTCATCTCCGTGGTTCCGTAGCCTTCCACCGGGCGGACACCAAAACGTTTTTCGAAGGCATCGAAAAGGTCCGCGGGCATTTTTTCGGCACCCACCACCGCGACATCCAGGGTTTTGAATTGTTCAGGCGTGATGCGGCGCAAGTAGCCTCGCATGAACGTCGGTGTTCCCAGCAACACGGTGGCTTTGTACTTCTCAGCCAGCTTGCCAATCTGTTTGGAATCCAGCGGGTTGAAGTGATAGACACCCGCGGGCCCGAGAGTCTGTGCAGCCCACAAAGTGACCGAGTAACCGAAGGAATGAAAGAATGGCAGGATGCCAATCACAACGTCTTCTGAGTTGAGGCGTATGGCTCGGTTCACCGCGTCGACATTGTGACTGACGTTGGCGTTGGAAAGCTGCACGCCTTTGGGCATGCCGGTGGAACCGCTGGTGAAGATGACTGTCAGCAGGTCATCGCTCTTGACTTTGTGAAGCCCGAGCATCCATTCCAAAATGGATTTGGGGACAACCGTTGCTTGTAAAAAGGCGATTACCTTATCCGCCAAGCTGACTTTTTCTTTGAGCTTATCGAGAGAAACGACTTCCGCATCCAATTCAATGTCCAGTTTCTCCATGAAGCGATCGCTGGTCAGCACGTGCTGAATGCCGAGATCATTGATGCAGTGATTCATCACGTCGCTGCTGACCGTGTAGTTCAGGTTGGCACTCACGCGGCGATCAGCGGCCAGAGCAACATTGACCGCGACCGCACCGACGCTGGGTGGAAGCAAAACGCCGACAAATTGTTCTTCGTTCGAGAACACTTCACGACGCAAGCACCGACGCAACGCGAGCGTTCGGATCAAGAGTGTACGTCCGGAAGCTTCCGTTCCCAGCGTGTCCGCGGCTTGCAAACGTCCGCCACGCCGGCGCCAAGCACGCAGGACTTGGCGTGCCAAGACTGGAAATTCGCGGCGGTGATCGATCTGAGCTTTTGAGCCGAGAGCTTGCACACGACAGCGAACGGTGGAGATCGGCGTGTCGACTGGCAAAGGTTCACCGACATACAAGGTAATGGTGCGGCGAAATTTGTTCGGCCATTTCCAGAAGTATTTGCCGCCGGAGAAACTGAAAACGCTTCCCCACATGCCCTCCAAGTGAACCGGCAAAATTTTTGCGTCGGTGTTTTTCAGCATCTTGCCCATGCCGGGGCGGAAGGCTTGCAACTGACCGGTTCGCGTGATGGTGCCTTCGGGGAATAGCCCAATCACGTCGCCGTTGTTCAGTCCTTCGCGAGCGTCCCGAATGGCTCGGCCAATCGATTTGGGGCCGCCCATCATGAAGATGGTGTCGAAGGCTCTGCCCAGGTAGCCAACGATCTTGCTGGTGAAATTGCCACCATCGACCACGAAGCGAACGTTTCGTGGCAGGGCCCAAAGGATCAAGATTCCATCGATCCAAGACACGTGATTGCTGACCAACAGACAGCCACCTTCCGCGGGAAGGTTCTCCAATCCGACAACACGTTTGCGATACAGTATTGCCAGAACCGGCCGAAATAGACCGCGAACGAAAAGTCGTGGAGCGAAGACCGCCAAGCCAATCGCGACTGTCAGAAGAGCGACGAGGACCAGAAGAATGATTTGAAATGTGTTCACCGTTTGCGGCTCCGCCCACACTAGTTCTTAAACGCAATTTCACATGGGACGTCGCAAATGCCGGCCGACCCAACGCATGATGATACGGTTTAGAGCCCAGCAACGAGAGAGTGACTCGCGGAAAATGAACGTTGCTGCCAAGAAGTCGCGGAAAAGTTACCATGCAACGTTCCCGTCGCCGCGATGAAGCATGGTTTGCGAATTCGTGGCTATCCCCACCGGATCAACCGCTCACATCTGTCTCGCGGTGAATCCCACGTGAATGAATTGGATCGGTCTGCAACAAGAAGGAGATGCAATGAATCAGCCCAATGACGAAAACGAATCCGCCTCCCCACAGCCTTTGTCGGCCATCGCGCGAAGGTGTTTGGGTGTGTTGGTCGAAAAGGCGAAAACCACTCCGGACGGTTATCCGTTGTCACTGGCGGGATTGATTACCGGCTGCAACCAAAAATCGAATCGTTCGCCGCAGATGCAGGTGGATGAATCCGACGCGCTGTCCGCGATCGATGAGTTGCGGTCGGCGGGAGCAGCACGCGAAGTTCAGGGCAACGGCCGGGTCACCAAGTATCGACACGCTGCGTACGAGTGGCTTGGGGTGGACAGTCCCGGCGCGGCGATCATGACCGAATTGATGTTGAGGGGACCTCAAACGGCGGGCGAATTGCGTTCGCGGGCATCGCGCATGCACAAGTTCGATGATTTGGAGACGCTGAAGACAGAGCTGGACGAGTTGATCGAAAAGGGATTGGTTGAATCGTTGACGCCGCCCGGTCGCGGTCAAACCTTTGCCCACTGTTTGTACACGCCACAGGAACGGTTGTACTTGGTGGACAAAATTCAAAAGCAGGATGCGGCGAGCACCGGTTCCAGCCCCGCGAGTTCGTCCGAAACACCCAAGGCCAAGGCGGCCAACGATGACCGCATCGAAAAGATCCAAGATCGATTGGATTCCGTGACCGCGAAGCTCGAGGCGTTGGAAAAGCGGTTGGAGTTTTTGGAGTCCTGACGAACGAGTCGGCTCGGTTGACGTCCTTCGCTATTCGAATGGGTTCTCTTCGATCTCCGTTTCCTGCCATTCTCGGACAAATTCGCGATCTTTGACGCTGAGTTTGTCCAGCGGGACCGAAAGTTCTTTTCCGTCTTCGCGAAGCAATTGAACCTTGCCGTCTTCGACTCCGACCATTTTGGCACGGACCGAGAATTGTCCTTTGGCACTGGTCCAAGTGCGTTCGGCGACGGCAATGCTTTTTGCCGGGCGTTCCGGCGTTGAGGCTGTTGGCTTTTCTCGAACGGAAGGCGTGCTGGTTGGGACGAACGCTTTCGTGCGAGCCGTCAGCACGACGCTGGCGCCGGCGGGACGCATGAACAAGTGAAGTTCGTTGCCAATCGTTTTCGCGAAAGGATGATCCAGCCGGTAACTGCGACTTCGCCAGCGATTGAACAAATCATCGGCCTCACGAAAATCCTGTGGGAATTCGGCTCTTCGTCCGGTGAGTGATTGAACAGTGCCCTTGAGTGCGTGAGCGGTGATCATGTCCCCGTTCAATGCGTAGACCAGTTTCTGAGACACATCGGGAATGACCAGCTCGCCAAGTTCATCGCCGATCGGCATCAGCGGGGTTCCACCGAACACTATGTTCCCGCCCATCCAGTAGCCGCCCGCATTGACCTGGTAAATGAAAGGAGTACTCGACGTGCCACCACCAAACAGCTTGCGGGCGTTGCGACCCGCTTGAAGCAGATTCTGGCCGCTATACACGGAGATGCCTCCGCCGGGACTCAAGTTGAACGACTGCTGCGTGAGCAGAAACTGGCCGTCATGGCTGGCTGTGACCAAAGAGGCTTCCAGGAACTGCTGGAACGCGCCACTGTTCAGGTTCACAACGTAATTGACCGTGTCTTGATAGGATGCTGAACCGCCTTCTCCGTGACAGGTGACAAAGACGAAGTCCCGAAATGCCTTTCCGCGAGGGGCGGACATGTACTTGATGCCCTTCTTGGGTAGCGGAATGACTTTCGTCGCGTTCCACTCAGCCCCTCGCCTCACGAAGACGTGAATGTTGCCCGCCACTTCATTCGCCACCGCAACCGTGTTGCCGCGAGCCAGCACCGATCGCGGCGACGGGGTGTCGATCGTGGATTCAACCTGTCCGGCCGCAACGTCATACACCGAAACCATGTTGTCGCCGGTGTGTGACAGATACAACCAGTCACCCTCGTCCGACATCTCCATCAGAGAAACCGGGTAATCGACGTTCAGTGGAACAAATCTGACCGTTTCGTCCGAGAGAACCGTTTGTTGGCAGAATCCTTGCGTGGCACAAACAAGCAAGAACGTCGCGGTCAATAAGATTGTTTTCAGCACAGCTAGCCGAGTCGAGTGGGATGGGGGCGGTCGTGAGCCAAGTCCCATCTGCGTCACGCGGGCCGGAACACGAAGCCAATAGCAAGCTTCCACGAACCACATGCTGCTCACTGCGACGCGTCACACCGGATGAGAAGACTCCAGAGGGGACGCGATAGTGTAATTCGATTCGACGAGCGGCGTGAATCAAGCCGCGCGGCGAAGTGGTGTCGGCGACTCGGTTTGCGTGCCGGTTTGCGAGTCGGAATGCGAAGTTTGGAACTGAGCCTCCATGTCCGACGATGACAGCGTCGCGACGACGGAACCTTCGGCATTTTGGATCTTCAGTTCGTCTTCTTCGGTGAACCAAATCGCGGAGGCGTTTTCGGTTCGGAATCGGCGTCCTCGATAAAATCCGTCGCAGATGAAGACGGATTCGCTCCACGGTGCCGCATCCGTTTCGGGGCGAATTTGGATCGTTTCACGGATTTCCGTGTCGTTTTCCTGTTTCAACCACGCTTGAAAGCAGTGGCGAGCCCGAGCCAATTTTTGCGAAGGCGTCATGTGTCTATTCGATCCACCGTTGATAAGGCAAAATGGGCGGCCGACGAAGACAGCCCAATCCATTCATTCGGACCTTCCCGGTCCAATCATCGGTGGAGGTTCCCGTCGCCTCATGGGCAACTCGATCGGCAAATACGACCGGGTTTGCCTATCTTTCGGTTTGGGGCTTCGTTGTGATCGGTGGGCATTCTCGTGTGCTTACCCTTTTGGCAACATTCGATTTCTCCCTCTCATTGATTCATTGACCCGCCATGCGAACGCTGATTGACGAATCCCAGCTCGATGACGGAGTTTCAAAGCTCGCCCACGAAATCGATTCTCACTACGGAGAAAAACCGATCACGGTGGTCGCGGTCATGACCGGATCCCTAGTGCTCTTCGCCGACCTGATTCGACGGTTGTCGATGCCTCAGCGAGTCGGTGTGATTCACGCGTCGAGCTACCGAGGCGGGACGCAGGCCGGCAAATTGGAAATCGATTCGAAGATGCTGATTGATGTTCAGCAGCGCGACGTGTTGTTGGTCGACGACATCTACGACACGGGGGCAACGCTGACCAAATTGAGCGAAGCGATCACGGAGATGGGGGCGTCCAGCGTTTCGACAGCGGTCTTGTTGCGAAAGCAGCGTCCTGAGCAAATCGGACCAAGACCGGATTTTGTCGCGTTTGAAATTCCGGATGAATTTGTGGTGGGTTACGGTTTGGACTACCTCGATATGTATCGCAATCTGCCATTCATCGGTGTCTTGGAACCAGATGAGATTGAAGCGACTGCACGCCAGTGACCATGACTCGAGTGATGTTGGTCGCTCGGCACTTTTGGCCGCATTGCTCGGGGCGACATGAATCGGCGGCGGCTGCCATGCAGCTTTCCCAGCAATGGGCGGATTGGGGAATGCAGGTGGAGGTGGTCACGACGCGCCATGGAAACGGGTGGCCAACCGAAATCACGTTGGGCAATGTCAAGGTCCACCGAATCGCGGCGGCACCCCGCGGCGATTGGTCGACGCAGCGATACATCCGCCATCTGGGCAATTGGTTGGTGGAGCAGGCTCCACGCTTGGATGCCATCGTTTGTCATCAAGTCCGTGAGGAGTGTCGGGCGGTTGCGAACGCCATCCATTCGGTCGGGGGCGATGAACATGACGTAGAGACAATTTCCTCCGGTCGAGGATCGTTGGCAGCACGAGTGCCATTGGGCATGGCTATTTGCGGCGGCTGGGGCGAGGACTCTGACGAGCGTTGGTGTCTTGATACGCGTAGCGGACGTCGCGTGCTGCAAGCGTGCAATTCGCTGGATCGCGTCGTGACGGAGCATGCAAAGACAGATCGCTTCTTGGTTTCTCATGGGGTGAAAGCGGATTTGTTGCAACGACGACCGTTTGGATTTGAACGCCCCAAGTCCGTCAGTGACGATCAGCGTTTGTTGGCGAGGCGAAGCTTGCAGGCAATCAATCTGGATCTGGCGACGGATTTTGATTCCAAGGTACTGCTCTGGTGCGGACCCATGACCGGGCGAGCGACCTCCGAAAGCGGCTTGGGAGCATTGGTGCAGAGTGCTCGGTTTCTTGCTGCAAGAGAACCTGATCTTCGCATTTGGATTCTGGGCGATGGCAAGCTTCGCGATTGGGCACATTCTGAACTGAGAGCCGAAGGGGTTCGCAGCGTCGTCGCGTTGCCGGGGTCGTTTTCGGATATGACGGAAGTCTGGCAGGCGAGCGATGCGGTGGTGTTGAACGAAGATTCGCAGCTTCGCTCCGCATTCCCTTCCGCTCTCACGGCGGCGCTGCCGGTCATTGTCGCTCGGCGCTCGGCGTCGGAGGACTACTTGAACGCTTTGTTTGATGAGACAATTTTGCAGTCCTTGGCTTGGTACGATCCGGCTAAACCCAGTACGCTTCGCAAGGCATTTCGTTCCATTTGGGAAGACATGGATGCGGCGAAGCAGCACGCGATGGAGTTGGCAAAGGACTTGGCTGGTCGGCATCCAATGGATCGCGAATTGGCGTTTTGGAGATCTTTGTTTCAGCCTGGAATTGATTCCACCGGCCCCCACTCGAAAGCCTCATGAAGATTGCTTTGGTCATACCCACCATGGATCGTGGTGGAGCTGAAAAACAGGTGGTGCTGCTGGCGATCGGTTTGAAGGAAGCCGGGCATGACGTGCGAGTGATCTTGCTGACGCGCGACGGACCTCGCAGCGAGGGGTTGCGACGTGCCGGCGTGCCAGTGATTTTAATTGGCAAACGATTCAAATTAGATCCGACGGCACTCGCACGTCTGAAAGCAACGCTCACCGAGTTTGCACCCGAGGTTGTGCACACTTGGCTATTCGCCGCCAACAGTTTCGGTCGCGTCGCGGCAAAATGGGCTGGCGTTCCGGTGATCATCGCCAGCGAGCGGTGCGTGGATCCATGGAAAACGGCTTGGCATTTTCGAATCGATCGACGTTTGCAACGTTGGAGCAACGCGATCACGACCAACAGTTCGGGTGTGAAAGACTTCTACGTTGCCAATGGATTGGATCCAGAGAAGTTCGTCGTCATTCCCAACGGAGTGGAGTTGCCACCGGCAGACTCTGTTCAAATTGACCGAGCCGAGGTGTATCAGCGACTCGAAATTCCTGAAGGCCGCAAGCTGATTTTCGCGGTCGGCCGATTGTGGCCGCAGAAACGAATTCGAGATCTGATCTGGGCGGGCGAGTTGCTGGCCACCGCGCGTGGCGACACAACCTTGGTCGTGTTTGGGGATGGACCACAGCGAGATGAGCTGGTCCGCCACCGCGACGCCGTGTCAGCACCGATGCACGTTCGATTTGCGGGCCAGCGAGACGACATTGCGGAGCTACTGTCGCACGCCGATCAATTTTGGAATGCCAGTGAGTACGAAGGGCAAAGCAATGCAGTGATCGAAGCGATGCTGGCAAACGTGCCGGTGATCGCATCGGACATCCCGGGGAACCAAGATTTAGTTTCTGATGGAGAAACGGGATGGTTGTTTCCGGTGGGTGACGAAGCCGCGCTCGTGCGATTGAGCATGGCGGCTTTCAATGACCCCGAAAACGCTGGACGGGTTGCGTCGAGCGCTCGGGATCGTATCCAGTCCGAATTCACTTTACAGAAGATGGTCCAGCGTCACATCGAGCTGTACCAGCGATTGAGTTCGAACGTTTAGTTTCGAAAGCATCGGATCGGATCGGTTAATGCGGTCGCCGAACGATTACCACCAGGGCACGAGCGGATTGCTTGCGCTCATTGCTTCTGGTCGTGCAGGCAATCGGGGTCTCGGGGGGATGGTGTCCCGACCTCGTCGACCGGATGGGTGAACAGATATCGCCAAACCGCTTCGTGTTTGAATTCTCCCGTTTTCGGATCTTTGTAGGCCGAACCACCGGGCTGGACGCTGCTGTGAGCCCGACGAGCATCCCCGTTGACGTCAAAATCCGTGATCAAACGCCGTGTGTTTTTGTAGGGCGGCGAGACCTCGTCGACGTTGACGATGGGGCCAAACTCGTTCAAACCCAACATCTCCCAACTTCGACAGTAATGGTCGTCGACCCAGCCTCCGTCGAGCACATGAGAGAACGCAAAGTAGCGGTTGGCAGGAGTGGCGGATGGAAGCGATTGCCAGCTTTGGTATTGGTCACGAGGACCGCAGAGGGCAACCACCCGAGCCACGCGTTGATGCTTGGCAAATCGGGAGGCTGTGGTGGAACCATGTGAGCTACCGGCCACGATGACTTTGTCCCAATTCAGATCGGTTCCTTCCGCGTTCAGGAATTGTTCCCAGTTTCCGGGCGAGTTCTTCTTTGCAAGCCAACGGACAAATTGAAACGCTCGTTCCGCCATCCCGTCTGGTTTGGCCAGGTCGACCTCGTCACTGAAGTCCTCTCCCGTGGCTGCTTCCAAACGGAGGTCGCCACGACAGGTCGCCGGCACAGGTTTTTGCTGACAACAAATGCTGAACCACTTGTTGGCGTAGTGGACGCGAATGGCGTGCAATCCGTAGTCGCCCAAGCGATCGAACAACCGCGAGTTGTGCCCCATCAACCAAATCACCAATTGGCCTCGGGCTGGCACGTTGGGGTTGAACATTGCTTGTTGTTGATCGGCAGGCTTTCCTTTGGCGTCGTCGATCAAAAAGTTGATCTCGGGATACGCTTTGACACGCGGATCGATTTCGGAGGCCCGTGCGGTGATCTGAAATCGTTCGGCGTTGCCGCCTTTTTCGGCTGATTTCTTGGTTTGAGCGTTGACGATGGAAGGGAAGAGCATCGTCGCCGTCAGAAACGCAATCGTGGGAAGTTGAAAGGCGTATGCCTTCCCATTGGATGGACTGGCGGGTGGCGTGAAGGCAAACAACAGCGACTGGCGGCGGGGTGTGAAACTCGGCATCGAATCTCTTGAGGGGGAAATGAGGTGGGAAGTGGGGAGGGGACGAAAGCCGTCGTCACTACGATAGCTCAATTCGCGTTGGGTTTTCGGATCTCCTGGTGGGGTGGTACCTTTTACCAAATGAAACGTGCGATTTTGGGCGGCTGTCAGATTGACCGTTTGGTCCCGTCGCCGGGGTTCTCAGTGAACCGAAATTGCCACCCATTCGACGTCATCCATTCAGCAGTCGATATGTCCGACCGTGAAACGCATTCCCCGTGGAAGACTCGGCTGTTCGGCTCGCCAACGGTCGGCGTTGCCGCGCGGCGACTTGCCAGCCAAACCGCGGCGCAACGAAATCATTTCTGGGGAATTCTTTGACTTACTTCGGATTCGTACTGAAGGGCCTGATGCGGCGACCGCTGCGCACGGGATTGACGTTGATGGCGTTGGCCACCGCGATCGGTTCGGTGATGGCTCTGTCCGGCGTCGCCGAAGGTTTCACGGAATCGTTTCGCGGCGTTTATGAATCCCACCGAGTGGATGTGGTGGTATCCAGAGAAGGTTCCGCGGACCGGTTGAGCAGTTCTTTGGAAGAGAGCTATGTCGCTCAGGTCACTTCGGTCGAAGGAGTCGCCCATGCGGCCGGGGTTTTGCTGGAGACACTGTCGGCGGAGGAACAACAGGTTTACGGCATCCCCGCGATGGGAATGCGGACCGACTCTTGGTTGTTCACGGACTATGCGATGCCAGATCGGGAGCAGATCGACGTCTCCGCGACGGCAGGCGAACATGATGGAGAAGCGAAACATGCCGGCGAGGTTTTCCTTGGCGAAAATCTTGCGAAACGATTGGATGTCTCGATGGGAGAAACGTTGGCCTTGTTCGATGAACCGTACTTGGTGGCGGGAGTCTTTCAGAGTGGCAGCGTTTGGGAAAACGGGTCGATGATTCTTCCGCTCTCACAACTGCAACAATTGACTGGCCGTGATGGGCAGATCACCTACATCAACGTGTTGGTCAACGAAAGCATCGATGCCTCTCAGGTGCAGTCGGTGGTTCACAGGATCCAACAAGTCGACGCGAAACTGTTGCCGTTGGCGACGGACGAATTTGTACGCTCGGACACGCGGATGCAGTTGGCCGGCGCGATGGCATGGATGACGTCCACCATCGCATTGTTGGTCGGCGCGATCGGCACGTTGAACACGATGATGATGAGCGTTTTGGAACGGACCGGTGAGATCGGCATCCTGCGTGCCATCGGCTGGCCGGCCAAGCGAATCGCGGGAGTAATTCTTTGCGAGTCGGTGATACTCGCTTTGTTGGCCTCGCTGATTGGCGGGATTGGGGCGGCGCTGTTGTTGCAATTGTTGGCGACTAGCGACGCCACAGCAGGAATGTTGCAACCGACCATGGCGGCCAACGTTTGGCTGCGGGGCATCGTGGTTGGTTTGGGGATTGGAATACTCGGAGCGTCGTTGCCAATTTGGCGAGCATCGCAAATGCGACCGACCGACGCGCTTCGCCACCACGGATAGCGGAATCCATTCGCGGTGAGCGGATGACCAAGCAAATGAAACTTTCGAAGATAGGGATTGGCGTGAGAAACGAACCACTTGCCGTCGTCGGCATCGGTTGTCGGTTTCCCGGGGATGCAAATGACCCCACCGCATTTTGGGATTTGTTGGCGTCAGGAACCGATGCCATCTCGCGAACTCCCGCCGACCGATGGAACCTGCAGAAGTTTTATCGGCCCGATATTTCGCTGCCGGGAAAAACTCAGAGCCAGTGGGGCGGGTACGTGTCCGGGATTGATCAGTTCGATCCTGCGCTGTTTGGGATTTCTCCCCGCGAAGCAGCAGCGATGGACCCGCAACAACGGATGCTGTTGGAGGTGGCCTATCGAGCGATGGAAGACAGCGGAACGCCGACTCACGACTTGGCGGGGCGCCCGGTGGCTGTCTTCACCGGAATCAGCAGCATTGACTATGCCGTTGCGAGTTTGAGTTTTGAAGACCGTGGTGAATTGGGGCCGTACACCAATACCGGTTCCTCCAGCAGCATCGCCGCCAATCGCATCTCATACTGTTTTGATTTGCGCGGGCCCAGTGTAGCGGTCGACACGGCGTGTTCGTCGTCGTTGGTTGCGCTGCATATGGCTTGTCAAGCGATCTGGAATGGCGAGGCGGAAGTCGCGTTGGCGGGAGGCGTGAATGCGTTACTCATGCCAGATTACTATGTTGCATTCAGTCAGCTGGGTGTGTTGTCACCCGATGGTCGTTGCAAGACGTTTGATGCGCGAGCCAACGGCTACGCTCGCAGTGAAGGTGCCGGCGCGGTCTTAATCAAACCGCTGTCGGAGGCGCAGCGGTCGGGCGATCGGATTTACTGCGTGATTCGAGCCACCGCTCTGAACCAAGACGGGCGGACTCCCGGATTGACGGTGCCAAGCGGCGAGCAACAGGAACGATTGGTGAGGCGAACCTGTGAACTAGCCGGTGTCGATCCCGGCGAAGTTCAATACTTCGAGGCTCACGGCACCGGGACATCGGTGGGCGACCCGATCGAGGCGGGAGCACTCGCACGCGTGATTGCTTCCGGGACGACACATCGTGACAACCCGTGCCGTGTCGGATCGGTCAAAACCAATATCGGGCACCTCGAAGCCGGGGCTGGGATCGCGAGTTTGATCAAGGTCGCTTTGGCGATGCATCATGAGGCCATCCCACCGCACTTGCATCTGCAAGACGTGAACCCGGAGATCGATCTTGGCGGTTGGAACCTGCACGTGCCGACCGATTTGGAACCTTGGAAAGCAGAGGGCTCCACACGAATCGCGGGAATCAACGGGTTCGGCTACGGCGGTGCCAATGGACACCTGATCGTGGAAGAGGCTCCACGAAAATCATCCAGCCGAACCTGCCAAGGCAATTGCTCCAGCGATGCTTTGCGAAATGGTGAAGGTCATAGTGCTTCGGTCGCGAATGAAACTGATTCGCAGTCAGATTCAATTCGACGAACGCGGCAGTTTGTTTTTCCGATCTCGGCAACCGATCGCAAATCGCTCTCGGAAGTTGCTTCTGCCTGGCAGCATTGGGCGAGCGCGGACGCGGAGTCACAGTGCGACGAGAAGTTGGTGGCTGGTTCAGCGATGGCGATGCATCACCGTACCCACCACGATCTGCGAACCTTGGTTTTCGGAACGGACGCCGCGTCGTTGCAGGATGAGTGGCGTCAGTTGGCTGCCAACCTGAACGACGGAGGCGAACCACATCCAAAACACCGACTACCGGCTGAAACCCGTGACAAAGGCGTGGTGTTCCTTTGTTGTGGCCAGGGGCCGCAGTGGTGGGCGATGGGGCGAGGTTTGTATCGCGACTATGCAGTTTTCGCTGAATGCATTCAAAGGATTGATCGCGAATTTCAACAGCATGCACCGACGTGGTCGCTGATCGAAGAACTGCATCGCGATGCCGAATCCACGCGAATGAATCGCACATCGATTGCTCAGCCGGCATTGTTTGCGATCCAAGTTGCTCAAGCCGCGATGTGGCAGTCCGTCGGCGTGAAGCCGAGTTTGATCATTGGACACAGTGTTGGTGAGATTGCGGCGGCGCATCTGTCCGGCGGATTGTCGTTCGAGGACGCTTGCTGTGTCGCCATTCATCGAGGCCGGACGATGGACCTAGCCACCAGCCGTGGTTCGATGATCGCGGTTGGATTGACGGAGGCGGAAGCCAAGCAACGCATCGCGAATCTCGCCGAAGTCGATGCCGAGATGCCATCGACCGTTGCCATCGCAGCGGTCAACGGTCCCGCGTCGATCACGCTGTCGGGCGATAGCGATGCCGTGGAGCGATTGGCGGTCGCCATTGAAGCGGACGGGATTTTCTGTCGGCGTTTGGCGGTGGAGTACGCATTCCATAGTCCGCAGATGGAACCCGTACGAGAGGAATTGTTGCGTTCATTGCAGCACGTGCAAACTCAACCGTTGCACACGCCAATGGTGTCCACCGTCACCGGCCGAAGGATCGAACAGGGCGAATCACTCGGCGGAGATTACTGGTGGACGAACGTGCGTCAGGGAGTTCGTTTCGCCGACGCGATCATGCATGCGTCGGAGGAAGGATTCGGAATTGGAATCGAGTTGGGGCCGCATCCCGTGCTGGCCTTTGCCACGACGGAATGTTACGGCCACACCGACCAAGATATCCAACTGATTGCCACGGCTCGCAGGGCGAAAGAAGAACCGGCCACGGAATCGGAGTTGTTTGATTCGGATGAATCGCAGTGGTTGGCGGGGCTTCGGGATCTCTATGCCTTCGGTTTGGATTTGGACTGGGAGGGCTTGGTCTCGAAGAACGCACCTCGAACCGATGTTCCGCTGTACCCCATGCAACGCCAAACGCTGTGGGCAGAGTCCGAACAATCCAAGCGATCCAGATTGATGACGACGGTGCATCCGTTGTTGGGTGACATGGATCCATCTGCCGATCCCGTTTTTCGTTCACGAGTTGACGCCGACAATCAAGCGTACTTGCACGACCATCGCGTCCGAAGTGCCGCGATGTTTCCCGCCGCCGCTGGGATTGAAATGGCTTTGTCCGCGAATTGGACGGAAGCGGTACGGGCCAGCGAAACGTCGGGTGATCCAGTGCCGACGCAGCTTCGGTTGCAGCGACTGCAGCTTTTGAATCCGATGATTCTGGACGAGGCGACGGCCTATCGATTGGAAACGTCGATGGCCAGTGACCGGCGAGAAATCGAGATTCGTTTCAGCGAAACGGACAGCGATCATTGGACTCCGTTGGTTGCCAGCACTCACGCAACACCCGCACCGATTGATGATGCAAAGAAACAAACTGCGTTGTCAGACGGACGCTTGCGATGCGACCAAGTCTTTGATTCCGAGGCATGCTATCAGTACTGCCAATCCATTGGATTGAATTACGGTCCGGCGTTTCAAGGAATCCGTGAAGGTGTGCGGCGTGATGGTGAGTCGATCGCGGTTGTTCAATTACCGAGCAACGTTCAAACGCCAGCGTTCAAAGCGGAAGCAGCTTTGCACTTGATACACCCTGCGGTCTTGGACAGTTGTTTTCATGCAATGGTCGTCTGCGACCCACAGTTTGGACGCTCGCCCGGTGGATTGTATCTGCCGCATGAAATTGAAAACGTGCAAATTGATCTCGATGCTCTTTCCACCATCGATTCGGCACTGATTGGATGTAACGTTCCCTTGACGGTGCATGCCAAGATTCGTTTGAAAACAGATCATCGTTTGTTGGCGGACCTGGACCTCTATCTGCAAGACGGCACTCATTTCGCATCGATCATTGGGTTTGAGAGTCGCCGAGTCGGAGCGGAGAGCGAGCAGACCACTCGTGATTTGTTGTATCGCTATCGTTGGGAGGACACGACGGACGAATCCGACTCGATCGCAACTGATGATTTGAATGAGCGACGTGTCGTGTTTGCTCCCGCGGACTTGGCGGATGAACTGGTTCGCGGATGGGAGATGAAGCGAGAAGACTTCGTTTGGGTGCATCCGATCCAGGATCCGGCTCAGCAGGGCGAGCAGTTCGTTGGCGAGCGTTCTTTGGAACAAACCTGTTATTGGGTGGACGCTGATGATCCGGCTTCGTTTGACCGACTTTGGGCCGAACTGGGATTGGAAGCATCGCAGGAGCCATGGCATCTGATTTATCTTTGGGCGATCGACGCCCCCGATCCGTTGACGCTGGAAACGTTGTCACCCGCTGAAGCGAATGCGGCCATTCGCGAGAGCACCTTGCTGACGACGCGAGCGCCACTTCACATGGTTCAAAGTTGGGAGAAGCTGACCGAACGCCCCAAGACGCGAATGACGATGGTCACGTTGGGGGCGCAGTCGGCGAACGAATCCACCGAACCGGTTTCGGCGATTCAGATGCCGTTGATTGGAATCGGGCGAGTGATCGTGAGCGAGATCGGCTCGTTGCAGACTCGTTTGGTGGATTGCGATCCGGATGCCAGTTGGCCTTTGCAAGGGTTGGCGGCGGAGTGGCGACGCAATGATGCGGAAGATGAAGTGATGCTGCGTGCGTCTCGGCGTTATGTGCACCGCTTTGTTCCCGACACACAACGTGAAATGGTTTGGGGGGAGATGACTCGTGGTGACGCTCCGCCGAAGCAATCTACCTACCGTTTAGTAAAGGGGAACGCGTCGGGCGTCGACGAGTTACGGCATCAAGCATTCGGCCGCAGTGAGCCGTCCGAGAATCAAGTTGAGATCGAAGTCGCCGGTGCTGGATTGAACTTCAGCGACGTGATGAAAGTCTTGGACCTATATCCCGGTCTCCCGCCGGGGCCTGTGGCGTTGGGTGCGGAAGTCAGCGGAGTGGTGACCGCCGTCGGATGCAATGTCCACGAATTCGCGGTCGGCGATTCCGTCATCGCGGTCGCGCCGGGAGGATTTGCATCGCACGTCTTGGTTCACGAGGCGTTGGTGGCGAAGTCTCCGTCCAATGTGGATTTGGTGGATGCTTCCGCGATTCCGGTCGCTTGGTTGACCGCGGACCACGCGATGAACACGTGCGCTCGGTTGCGAGAGGGCGAATCGATTTTGGTGCATGCGGCCAGCGGCGGTGTTGGCTTGGCGGCGATCGAGGTGGCTCAAGAATTGAAGGTCGAAGTATTCGCGACGGCGGGCAGCGATCTGAAGCGGGATCATGTTCGGTCGATGGGCGTGAAGCACGTTCATGATTCGCGGTCGCTGAACTTTGTCTCTGAAATTCAACAACTGACGTCGGAACGAGGCGACTCGGGAATCGACGCCATTCTGAACTCATTGCCAGGAGAAGCCATTCCGGCTGGTTTGGGATTGTTGCGAATCGGCGGTCGCTTCCTTGAAATTGGGAAGCGAGACATTTATTCCGATCAATCTCTCGGAATGTATCCACTGCGGAACAACTTGGCTTTGTTTGCAATCGATCTGGATCAATTGTTCCAGCATCACCCGGTGTCCATGGGCGAGCGATTGCGAGAAATCGTGCGTAAGTTCGAGGAGGGAGTTTATCGAGGCCACTCGCCGAAACGGTTTGAAGCCTCCGATGCATCATCCGCGTTCCGCTTCATGCAACAAGCCAAACACATCGGCAAGGTGGTCGTCGATTACAGCCAACCACCCAGACGTGTTCGCGCGCGTGAGGACGCAACCTACGAATTCCGTCAGGACGGCACGTATTGGTTAGCCGGCGGTCTGGGCGGATTTGGTTTGCGTATCGCCGATTGGATGTCGGAATCCGGAGCCGGCACTTTGGTGCTGAGTGGTCGCAGCCAAACCATTCGCGATGCGGCGCTGCCGGTGATCGAGCGAATGAAAGAACGCGGAACCAACATCATTGTGCGGCCGTGCGACATCGCCGAACCTGACGACGTTCAGCGAACGTTGGACTTCATCGATGAGGAGCTTCCGCCACTGCGAGGTGTCTTGCACACCGCAATGGTTTTGGAAGACAAGATGATGGTGGATCTGGATCGCGAAACGTTGGATCGGGTGCTGTGGCCTAAGGTGCTGGGAGGATGGAACCTGCACCAGGCAACTCGCGATCGGGTGCTGGACCAATTCGTGTTGTTCTCGTCACTTTCCAGCGTGTTTGGTCATGCGGGGCAAGCGAACTATTCGGCGGCGAATGCTTTGTTGGATGGTCTGGCTCACCACCGAAGAGCATGTGGTTTGCCAGCGACGGTGATCAACTGGGGGCACCTTGGTGAGGTCGGCTATCTGGCCGAGCGCGAAGAATTGAGCGAGCGTTTGCGGCGTCAGGGAGTGCTCGACTTCTCGGCGTCCGAGGCAACTGAATGCTTGGCGAGAACACTTCATCGTGGAGCGACCCAGTGCAGCGTCCTGCGGATGGATTGGTCCCGGTGGCGCGGGTTGGGATTGACGAAAGATGTCTCGCCGCGGTTCGCCCACCTGATTCGCGGCGGTGGCGAAGCCGAACAAGCCGTGAATGGGGATTCGCTGCGCGAGTTGCCTTCCGCCGAACGAGAGCAATGTTTGTTCGAAGTGGTTTCGGTCAAGCTTGCTTCCTTGCTAGGGGGCAATGTTGCGGAATTGGATGCTGACCGACCCATGTTGGAAATGGGATTGGATTCGTTGATGGCCGTGGAGCTGCGGAACTGGATCGAAGGCCAATTGCGAATGAAGTTGCAGATTGGCGCTTTGATGCGGGGATCGAATTTGCGTTCTCTTGTCGCGACGCTGAATGAAACTTTGGCAGCTGAAGTGGGCGAAAGCGGTGCTTCGTCTGGTGGTGGTTTGTCGATTGCTGAAGAGATTGTGGATGATCCATCGATGCAGGATCGTTCTCGCTATCCCATGTCCGATCAACAAACGGGGTTGTGGTATGCGTTTCGGCGGAATCGCAACGGGACCGCCTTCAATGTGTTCTTGCCAACTCGTCTGCGTTCGCCACTTGATGTTGATGCGTTGCAACGCTGCATCGAAAGCGTGGTGCAACGTCACCCGGCTTTACGCACGACCTTCACCGACGCGGCGGGTGACCTGCAGCAGATCGTGCATGAAACATTAAAACCCGAATTTAAGGTCGAGGATTGGTCCGGCCGCATCGAATCGGGAAATGAAGAGCCGTTGTTGCATGCGGTGATCGCGGAAACTCAACGGCCGTTCGACTTGCAAAATGGACCGATGATGCGGATTCGTGTCTTCCGTTTGGCGGACGACGATTGGGTCGTGGTGGCGACGACGCACCATATCGTGGTGGACTTCTGGTCGCTGATTCTAATTTTGGGTGAGATTCGTCAGGTGTACCCGCAAATGTTGGCGGGCAACGAACTGCAGTTCCTGCCACCGGAGCGAGACTACTTCGATTTGGTGGCTCGTCAACGTCAACTCCTGGTCTCCAAGCGAGGCGAGGATCTGAAGGGATACTGGACCAAGACGTTGGCGGATGTGCCGAAGGTTTTGGAAGTGCCCACCGACCGAATTCGTCCCAGCAACTTCACGCAAGCGGCAAATGTGATGGGGATCGCGTGTGCAGAAAGTGTTGGGGCTGCGATCAATCGAGTTGCGAAGCAGGCACAGGTGACTTCGTCCTCCGTCGTGATGGCGGCATTGCAGGTGATGCTGCACCGGGCCACTGGCCAGGAAAAGTTTGTCATCGGCAGCCCATTCGCGGGACGCACGCATTCGGATTTGGAAGACACCGTCGGCTTTTTCGTCAACATGCTGCCGTTGGTGGCTGATGTTTCGGGCAACCCGAGTTTCTTGGAATTGGTTCAGCGAGCAGGGGATCGGTTGGTCGATTCCATGCAACATGAAGAGTACCCGTTTGCACAAATCGTGCGTGACGTGGATCCGCCTCGCGACACGGGGCGAAGCCCGTTGATCCAAGTTTCATGCACCTTTGAAAAGGCTCATGTGCGTGAAGAAGAAGGCCGCGCGGGGTATCTGTTTCCATCTGCTTCACAGGTCAAGGACATTGGTGGATTGCGTCAGGAAGCGTTCCCCGTTCCGCATCAAACGTGTCATTACGATTTGGAGTTCATCTTCGAGATGACGGGCGATCACCTCGACGGGATGATCGTTTACTGCCGTGATTTGTACGAAGCGGACACGATGCAGGCGATGTCCGAGCAATTCGTTGCCCTGCTTCAACAGCTGGTTTCTTCACCAGAGCAGACCATCGATTCGGTTGTTTGGAACATGGCTTCCGAAGAATCGGTTGCCGACGACCACTCATCCAATGGCTCAGCAGCCGACCGGTTGTCGACGCTGAACGAACTGATCGATCGCGGGGCGAAGCGACGAAAGGAAGGGGATGGAGTGGACGTCGTCCAAGAAGAAGTCGAGGAACGGATTGCTGCAGCAGATCCTCGGCGTCCGTTTAATCGTTTGTTCCGATCACCCAAGCTGAAACCCGCCAGCCCGTCACTCTCAAAATCCAGGCAAAGCTTCGTCGCCGGTACTCCAGCGGCACGTGATCAGATCGCGACGGCCTTGCGAGAAAACCAAGTTGTCCAAGGGGAATTTGTTCCTGTGTTGGCACAGCCTGGTCAACGTGCGATGGATTTGGTGCTGGCCTTGCAAAAGATCGGAGCGGTTCCCGTACCACTGGATGCGACGCGGCCTTCTGTTTTATTGGAACAGGTGTTGAGCCAAACTGCGGCCACACGGGTCTTGGTCGATGGATTGGGAGCGAACAACATTCCAAGTGTAGCGAAGGTTCTGTCATGGGATGATCTGACAGAAACGGATGTTACCTCGGGAACGGTGTCCCGTCGAAACGGGGCGCAAGGCAATGGTGAAATGAATCCAGGCGTGTCGCCGGGCGATCCCGCCTATGTGATCTACACCTCCGGAACGACGGGAACGCCGAAAGGTGTGGTGGTTTCTCACGGAGCGATTGCAAACACGCTCGCCTGGCGAGGCCGGATCACCCCGCTCACAAATTCTGATCGCGTCTTGATGCCTCTGTCGCATCAATTCGACGCAGGATTGGGGATGACGCTGTTTGCCTATTCGCAGGGAGCCGAAGTTGTTTGGCCGGAGGCGGGCACCGTGGCTGACATTGACGCCATGATCGACCTGATCATTCGAGATAAGATCACGGTGCTGGTGGGAGTGCCATCGTGGATTGATTTGGTGGCGTCGCATCGCAAGTTTGCGTCCTGCCATTCGCTTCGACACATTTGGATTGGTGGCGAAGCGATGCCTGAAGGTTTGCCCCGTTTGATCCGTCGCAGCAGCGAGGCCCAAATTTGGAATTGCTATGGCCCAACGGAGGCCGCCGTCGAGGCGACGGCCTTCCGCGTGGACGATGTGAACTCACGCAGGCGGATCCCCGTGGGCAAACCGGCGGATCACACTGACGTGTTGGTGCTGGACGAGGATCTCAAGCCGATGCCTGCCACGTTTGTCGGCGAATTGGCTTTGGTGGGAGCGGGCTTGGCCGATGGATATCTCGGCGACAAAGAGCTGACCGCGAAAAAGTTCGTTACTTTGGTGGATGGTCGACGAGCCTATTTGACGGGAGACCAGGGGCGTCGGCGAGTCGATGGATTGGTGGAAGTGCTTGGACGCATTGACCGGCAAACCAAGATCGGTGGCTACCGCATTGAGCCAACAGAAATCGAAACGGTCCTCCGTGAGCATCCAGTTGTGAAGCAGGCGGCGGTGGTTCCACACGCGATGGTTGAAACCGCCAATCAGCGGTTGGTCGGGTTCGTTCAGATCGATCCTTCACGTGGTGATGTCCAAACGGTTTGGCCGGATGTGTTGCTATCACTGCAGCATCATTTGGCGGCGCACCTGCCTCCGTACAAACGCCCGGCTCATCTGCAATTGGTCGAAGCATTCGCAATGACGGCCAGTGGGAAAGTTGATCTGAATCGGTTGCCCGCCATTGTTCAGGAGGAAGCCAATCTCCGAACACATCAACCGCCGAGAACCGCGTTGGAACAGTATTTGGCGGACCGTTGGACCGAGGTGCTCGGGATCCATTCGATTGGCGTCAACCAAAGCTTCTTCGAATTTGGTGGGAGTTCGCTTCAGGCGGCGATGTTGACCAATCGCTTGAGCGAGGACTTGGGCGTCGATGTACCTTCATCTTTGCTGTTTGATCTGGCAGACATCTCAGCCATGGCGGAGCGATTGGCGACTTTGTATCCGAACGAGATGCAACGACGCTTTGATGAAGCTTCGGTGCGGATGTACGAAAGCGAGTCGGTCGGCAAGCATCAAGGTGCAAGTGCGTTGCTGGCGCCGTTGAAGGTGACTGGTGACCGCACCCCGTTGTTCATGGTTCACCCACCGGGTGGGATCGTTGTTTGCTATCGAGAGCTTGCGGCTAGCCTTCCCGACGATCAGCCTCTGTACGCGATTCGTTCGCGTGGACTGCATGGAAAAGAATTGCTGCCGCAAACGATGCAACATATGGCG
Organism: Rhodopirellula halodulae; assembly: GCF_020966775.1. NCBI lineage: Bacteria > Pseudomonadati > Planctomycetota > Planctomycetia > Pirellulales > Pirellulaceae > Rhodopirellula > Rhodopirellula halodulae. Next base: position 1,542,107 of record NZ_JAJKFV010000029.1, read on the forward strand.
GCGGAGTACGTCGAGGCCGTCCGTTCGGTGCAGCCAACCGGGCCTTACATGATTGGCGGATGGTCGGTCGGTGGGGTCATTGCAATGGAATTGGCTCAGCAACTGATCGCTGACGGTGAGCAGGTCGCTAATTTGGTGTTGTTGGATTCATCGATCCCAAGCGGCGCAAGCGATCTGGTTTCGCCGGAGGACCAGTCCAACGTGGGCTTGGAATACGGGATCGATATGGATCTTGAAGAGTTGCTGCAACTGCCAAGCGAAGAGCAATTGCCGTTCTTGTGGCAGCATGCCGAGAAACTCGGCGTCCTGGACAACAACACGCCCGCCGATGTGGCGGCTCGTGCAATTGATGATTTAAAGACGCTGTTCCATCATCATCTGACTTTGACAACGCAGTACAAGATGCAGCCGATTGAGAGCCGAGTTCTGTTGTATCGCCCGACGGACGTTCCTTTCGAAACGGAAGGAAGTGTGGATCGAGGTTGGTCGCGATTGTCGGAACAAACGGAGGTCATCATGACACCGGGGCATCACCACAGCATGGTGCAGGCTCCGCATGTCAAGCAGTTGGCGCAGTCGATCTACGAGCAGTTGAGTCAGAGTTTAGTGACCAGCCGTTCCGGATCTGGCATGGATCAAACGGGTGGATAAATCCTCGGACCCGTCGCATCGTTTGGAACTTCGCATCGGTTTGGTGTGCGCCATCACGGCTCATACCATGTGGGGGCTGTTTCCGATTTATTGGCGACAGATCGACGGTGCGGATTCGATGGAGTTGGTCTCTCATCGCATTGTGTGGTCGTTTGTCACACTCGGTTTGATTTTGCCGGTGTTGTTGGCCCGCGGGTGGTGGGGAGGATTCGCGGCACTGGGATACCAACTGCGACAGGCTGCCGTCTGGAGGACCTATGTAATCGCGGCGTTGATGATTGCCATCAATTGGTTGGCATTCATTTGGGCTGTCAACAACGACCGAGTGCTCGAAGCATCGCTGGGCTATTACATCAACCCGCTGCTGAATGTCCTGCTGGGCGTGTTGGTCTTGGGTGAACGATTGGACCGAGGTCAATGGATCGCGGTGGCTTTGGCAGCCATTGGTGTATCGGTGATGGCGATCGGAAGTGGCGGACTGCCTTGGGTGTCGGTGGCGATGGCCACCTCGTTTGCAATGTACGGTTTGGTGAAGAAGCGAGCCTCTTTGCCCGTGTTGCTAGGGTTGATGTTCGAGGTCACCGTGCTGTTCATTCCCGCAGCGATCTATCTCGGCTATCGAATTTCCCAAGGGGTATCAACGTTGCAGGTGGGGACTCCCACGGAAGCAACGCTAATTTTGGGAGCAGGTGTCATCACCGTTGCTCCGCTCGCGTTTTTCGCCGCCGCCGTTCAGCGCGTTGACTTATCGCTGATGGGGATCTTGCAGTACATCGGACCGACCCTGCAGTTCATCGTGGGGGCGTTTCTGTTTGAGGAAACGCTGGACCCTTCCCGAAAGCTTGGCTTTGTCTTTGTGTGGGCTGGTCTGGCGACGTTTCTGCTAGCGTCGCAACTTCGGCGTCGCCGCGCGAACCTGGTTGCCGAAGCCAGTTGACTCACTCGCGGCAAAGTCATCGCGAGAAGGAACGCAAAACCGTTTGATTCAGTAAATCTGAATGTTGATGACTTCTTCGGCTGATTCGGGCCGATCGATCACGGCGTCTTCAAATGCGGGAGGACCAAACTTACCGCGAGCATCATTGCTGAATCCGTATCTTTCCGAAGGGATGCCGAATTGATTGCGGGTCAGGTCGCCATCGTTGTTGCTGTCGTGAAAGGCCGCGATGGCAAAACGTTTTGGTAATTGCGAAACCGGAATCGTGCAGGACGCGACTCCGTCGGGCTGAACGGGAAGTTGTGCCGCCAGCAAAGCGTTTTCGCGATCATTGAACGACTGTTCCGCGTTGTAAATCGCGAGCCATACCAGTGAGTCGCTGGGAATGGCTCCGATGACGCGAATCATGATTCGTTCAGAGTTGTCCGCCGGTGCGGTTGCAAAGTCGCCCGAAGCCGCCATTTGCAGAACGACCGAATCACGTTCTTCTGGCGGGGTAATCGCGGACGCGTCGGGGAAGGCTGGTGGCCGGAATTGATTTTGGCGATAGGTCAGAATGCCAATGCCGGTGAGGAACACCAGGGTGGCAAAAACCATGAGCACCGACCCGTGGTTTTCTTTCCAGCGTTCCGGAAGTGATTGCCAAGCATTCCAGGTCGTGTCGAGCTCGAGGGACTCGTCCAAGTCCGGTTGAATCTCGTTCTGGAAGTTGTCCTCAGATTCCATTGCATTCATAACCGACTAGATCCAGCCAAAAAGGCTCCCGCGAGATTCGATGACGGCGGACGACTCGGTCCGGGCTCATCGGATCGCCCAGTCGCCGAGGGCTCGCAATTCAAAGGAGACGATTCCTAAGCGTAACCGAAAAGACCGATCGATGCGATGAAGAACACGACATGTCGACAACGTCTGCATCTGCGTTGTTCCGTAGCTCGACCGTGAAAGTTTGGCCGCGAACGGCAAACGGTCGAAGTGTCGGAGGCAGACTTTTCCAATCTCTGGTCGAGATGGGTTTCGCAAATCGAGGGTGTGATTTAAACTGCCCGAGCGATCTGCCCGATGGTGGCGACCCTTGCGACTGTGAGTCGTGAACCTGGTCAGGCCTTAACTGGAGCAGCCATAAGCGGTGTAACTTTGTGTGAGGGTTGCCGCCACCGTGCAGACGCCAATGCCAGCCGATTTCCCAGCTTGTTTCTTTGAATTCACGTGAATCTGTGAGCGACGATCATTCTGCGGACAACGGGTCTTACGTCGTTGTCGCAAGACGCTATCGGCCGCGAGATTTCACGCAGTTGGTTGGCCAAGACCATGTCGCCCGTGCTTTGCAGGGGGCGATTGAGACCTCTCGCGTTGGTCACGCTTATTTGTTCACCGGGGCACGGGGGGTCGGCAAAACGAGCACCGCTCGTATCTTCGCCAAGGCCTTGAACCATCCCGATGGGCCCACCGCGAATCCGGACAACGACAGTGATGTTGCCCAAGCGATTGATTCGGGCGAAGACGTCGATGTGATCGAGATTGACGGTGCGAGCAATCGCGGGATCGACGAAATTCGTTCTTTGCGAGCGAACGTTGGGGTTCGGCCCAGCCGTTCTCGGTACAAGATTTACATCATCGACGAAGTGCACATGCTGACGGGAGCTGCGTTCAACGCGCTTCTGAAAACGCTGGAAGAGCCGCCCGAGCACGTCAAGTTCATCTTCTGCACGACGGACCCGGAAAAGATTCCGATCACGGTTCTGAGTCGTTGTCAGCGTTTCGACTTTGCACCGGTCGAGAGTGACAAGATCGTGGGTCGTCTTCGCGAGATCGTTGAAGCCGAAAACAACACGGTTGATGACGAAGCTTTGGAGCTTTTGGCTCGGCGTGCCGCCGGTTCGATGCGGGACAGCCAATCGTTGCTGGAGCAAGTGCTGAGTTTTAGCGATGGTCACCTCACGGCCGAGCACGTTCATGCGATGCTGGGCACGGCCGACGATCAACGATTGCATCGATTGGCCGAAGCCATGGCCGATCGCGATGCATCGGCTGCGTTGTTGCAAATTGACGAAGCCATCGCGGCTGGTGTCGACGCCGGCCGATTGGCCGAGCAGATGCTGGGATACTTTCGCGATCTCATGGCGGTCGCGGTCGGTTGCGAAGCCAGCTTGATGAGATACGCCGCAGCATCGATGCACGAATCGTTGTCAGCATTGGCCAGTCGTTGGGGACTGCAAACCGTTTTGGCGATCGTCGGGTTGGTCGATGAGACTTTGGTTCGCATTCGGCATAGCGTGCATGCTCGCGTCTTGCTGGAAGCGACCGTGATTCAGGTTTGCCATTTGCCCGATCTGCAGGCGTTGTCTGACTTGACCGCGGCGACGTCGGGTGCCAGTGGCAAGGCTGGCGGCGAAAAAAAAAAGCGAGTAGCGGCTAGTCCCGCTCCAGCTTCAGCTCCCTCGCCCCCGCGGAACGATCCTGCTGAAGTGCCCTCCGGTGATGGTTCGGCGACGGTCAGAGTCGATACCGCATCCAAAGCCGCGGGGAATCACTCGGCGACACCTGCGAGTGCACCGGTTGCTTCCGCGTTAGCGACCGCTGCAACGACGCAAGCCGCTGTCAGTCCATCGTCGACGGCAACCGCCGCTTCGGCAACGGTCGAACAGTCGACGGCTGCGGTGGCTACTGCGGAACGGGCTTCGACGACGTCCATTGAGGGCTATCCGCCGATTTCGAGTGCCGAAGCAAAGTCGTGTTGGCCGCAGGTGATTCAAGAGATGGATCCGATGACGGCGACCTTAGCAAAAGCTGCTGAGCGAGTGGATTCACCCGAACCGGGAGTGCTGAAGATTATCTTTCCAGGCAACTCTGGATTGGCGATGAGTCGGTGCCAGTTGCCTGAACACAAAGAAGAAATCACTCGGACGGTTGCCCGTGTGACAGGCAAGCGTGCTAATTTGCAGTTCGAGGCAACCGAGGTGAAAAAGGTGGCTCCGGTCGCGACCGCGAAACCAAAGAATCGAAATCGCATGCAGCGAATGCGCGAGATTCAAGCCAACCCTTTGGTTCAATCGTGCGTCGAACTGCTCGGTGCAGAAATCGTTCGCGTTGACACGCCTCGCGGTTGACATCGCAGCAAAGTGAGCTGTTCCGGCGGCTTTGTTGATTCCTCGTCGTTCATGACTTTTTTCTCCGGATAGGACCCAACATGTTCAAAGGCCTTGGCAATCTCGGCAACATCGCATCGATGGTTGGAAAGCTGCAAGAAATCCCGCAGAAGATGCAGGAGTTGAACGAGCAGATGAGACAGGAACGCGTCTCGGCCAGTTCGTCATGCAATCACGTGGAAGTCGTGATGAATGGAATCGGCGAAGTGCAATCCGTGACGATCGCACCTGAAATCCTGGGCGTAGGTGGTGGCGAAGTGGTGTCTCCTGAAACGCTGGAGCACGCCGTTCGTGATGCAACCAATGCGGCGGGCGCCGCAGCCAAGCAACTGTATGCCAGTGCGATCAGTCAGCTCGCATCGGACATGGATCTGAACATGCCCGGAGTGGACGGTTTGCTCACAAGTTTGACAGGCGGGAATGGATGAGCGGACATGCCGGCGCCGTATCGGATTTGGTCGATCAGCTCAGCAAGTTGCCGGGCATTGGTCGCAAAAGTGCTGAGCGGCTCGCATTTCATTTGCTTCGCGTCCATGAGGACGAAGCGTTGGCCTTGGCGGCGGCAATCCAAAAGGTGCGGACGGACGTTCGGTACTGCTCCGTATGTTTCAACCTGTCTGAAACCGAGCTGTGCCGGATTTGCTCCGATCCCAAACGCGATGCGACTCGATTGTGCGTGGTCGAGCAACCGCGAGATTTACTGAGCCTGGACGCGTCGGGCGTCTACACCGGGCTTTACCATGTACTTTTGGGAAGGATCGCTCCCCTCGATGGGATCACGCCTGATCAGTTGACCATCGATTCGCTGGTGGAACGTGTTCGGACAGGAAATTTTTCTGAAATCATCATGGCGACCAATCCAACGGTCGAGGGTGACGGGACGTCTTTGTATCTGTCCAACTTATTGCAGGAATTTCCGGTGGAAATCACTCGTCTCGCGCGCGGGATTACCTCCGGAAGTGTGCTGGAATATGCCAACCGCGAAATAATTGCCGATGCGTTGACGGGTAGACAGAGGCTATAATCCGGTAGTCTCTGGCGGATTGGCACCGAATTCGCTCACCCGGTTCCGGCTGTGGTGGCGAACACCCTTTCGATTCGCGTCACGCATTCCAGAAAGATTCTCATGCGGATGTCAGTGGGGCTTCAGGCCCGGCAAACTCAAGTACAAAAACTCGCTCCACGGATGATCCAATCCATGGAGATTCTGCAGATGCCCACCATGGCATTGCAGGAACGTATCGAGCAGGAGATGAACGAAAATCCGTTGCTGGAACAGCAAACGGTCGATCCGCTCAATCCAGATGAGGGTGACGATGATTTGCCCGATCGAGACACCCGCAGCGAGAACGAAAAAGAGCTCGTTGTCGATAACGACCATGACAACAAAGACGACTTTGAGCGTTTGCTAAACATGGACTCGGATCTGCCGAGTACGTTTGATGACTCGTTCCGGCAAAGTGCCAACCGGATGTCCGAAGATGCTGATCGTCGCCATGACATGATGGCGAACGCTCAGTCGCGTCCCGAGTCCCTCAATGACTATCTTTTGCATCAGTTAGCGGAAATGGACATTGATGATGAGGTGGAGCAGATCGCCGAGCGAATCATCAGCACGCTGAATGCATCCGACGGCGGATACCTGCGTATGCCGCTCGCGGATCTCTTGCCATCGAATCATTCCAAAGAAGACTACGCCAAGGCCGAAGAAGCGTTGTCTGTGGTCCAGTCTCTGGAGCCGACCGGTATTGCAGCCCGCGATTTGAGCGAGTGCTTGATTTTGCAACTCGATTCGTCGCACGAGCACTTTGAGGAGTTAACGGTCCTCATCCGCTCTCACCTGAATGACCTCGCAGAAAACCGATTGCCGCAGATCTCGAAAAAGACAGGCTTCTCGATCGAGCTGATCCAGGATTTACGCGAAGACCTCCACTTGCTGAATCCAAAACCTGGCGCGGCATTTTTGGAAACTTACGTTCCGAACGTGACGCCCGACATCATCTTGGAACAGGACGAATCCGGTGAGTATCGAGTTCGTTTGGATGATGACCGCGTGCCAACCTTGTTCATCAGCGAATACTACCGCCGGCGTTTGCAAGCGTCCGACTGCACGGAGGCGGAACGCGAATTCATCAAGCAGAAAATCAATGGTGCGCAGTGGTTGATCGATTCGATCGAGCAGCGTCGCAGCACATTGACGCGTGTGGCCGAGGCGATCGTCGAGCACCAAAAGCGATTCCTTGATGAAGGTCCAGAGGCGATTGAGCCGCTCAAGATGCAACAAATCGCTGACAAGGTCGGCGTGCACGTCACGACGGTCAGTCGTGCTGTGGATGACAAGTGGATTCAAACGCCTCGTGGGATTCTGCCTTTACGTCGATTCTTTGTTGGCGGAACCCAGACCGAAGATGGCGACGATGTGGCTTGGGACACGATTCGATTGAAACTGCAAGAGCTGATCGACAAAGAAGACAAGAGCAAACCCTACAGCGACGAGAATCTGGTCGACGAACTGAAGAAGGCGGGGATGGCCGTCGCTCGCCGAACAGTCACCAAGTACCGAAAGAAAATGGGTATCCCAAGTAGCCGTCAGCGTCGCGATTGGAGCCTGACCGCGTCGTGATTTCATCGTCCACTCGATCCGCAATCGTTGTCCTGGTGATGATGAATGTGGGACTGATGTGCGTTGTTGCTGTCCTTCTCCTTCGCTCACCCGATGCCGAAGGGGAAACATCTGAAAAGCTGGAATCCGTCGCCAGCGATGATTTTCGAACTCGGTCGTTGGAGCGGCCCGTTCCGACCGGTGCCGTGATCGAAACCTCTGGCAGCATGTCTGACGCGCAGTCACCTGCGGATTTAGGCAAGCAGGTGCAGGTGACGTCGCCTTCCTCCGGTGCGGTCAATCTGGCGGATTCGGAAGCTCGGACGATCGAATTGTTCCGGGTGACTTCGCCTTCAGTGGTGCACATCACGACCTCGAAGGTTTCACGTGATTTCTTCAGCATGAATGTTCAAGAGATCCCTCAGGGCAGCGGAACCGGTTTTGTTTGGGACAAATCCGGTCACATTGTGACAAACAACCACGTCATTCAAAACGCGGATGTGGCGATGGTGGCGTTCGATGATCAAACCAGCTTTCCTGCGAAATTGGTTGGAGTTGCCCCGGACAAAGACCTTGCCGTTCTGCGAATCGATGCTCCCGCTGAACGATTGCGACCCATTCCTCGTGGAGTCTCCGCGGACCTGGAAGTCGGAAGAACCGCTTTGGCAATCGGCAACCCTTTTGGTTTGGACCAAACGCTGACGACGGGGGTTATCAGCGCGTTGGGGCGAGAGATCAAATCGGATTCGGGAATCCCGATCAAGGATGTGATTCAAACTGACGCGGCAATCAATCCTGGAAACAGCGGTGGTCCACTGTTGGATCGATCGGGCCAGCTCATCGGTGTTAACACCGCGATCTACAGTCCCTCAGGAGCCTACGCAGGGATTGGGTTTGCGATTCCCGTTGATACTGTACGTTGGGTGGTGCCGGAATTGATCGAGCACGGCCGAATCATTCGGCCGGGCATCGCCATCACGGTCGCAAGCGATTCGATGAGCAAGCGATTCAAGTTGCCGCCCGGTGTGTTAATCCTGGATGTGCCGGAACGGAGTATGGCGGCGAAAGCAGGCCTGTTGCCGACTCGACGGACTCGGTTCGGCGACATCGTTCTCGGCGATATCATCACCAAAGTCGATGCAATGGATGTTTCATCGACGTCGGATCTGACGCTGATCTTTGAGAACTATGAAAGTGGCGACACCGTGAGTGTGACTGTCCTTCGCCAGGGGCGGGAAGTTCAGGTGCCAGTTGAACTCGAAACATTGGATTGAACCGATTCCTGATCGTCATTCAGCCAGTCAACAAGCGTGGTACGAAGTCACCAACGTTGATGAAATTGCCTCCCCTGCACTGCTCCTGTATCCGAAGCGAGTCGAGGCGAATGTGAAGCGGATGGTTGCGTCGGCGGGTTCGCCGGACCGCCTTCGCCCGCATGTGAAGACTCACAAAATGTCGGAGGTGGTCCGTCTAAAATTGGCCGCGGGTGTGACAAAGTTCAAGGCTGCGACAATCGCTGAAGCTGAGATGACGGCGGAAGCGGGGGCTCGCGATATTTTGTTGGCGGTTCAGCCCGTTGGGCCGACAGTCAAACGATTGACGCGCCTGGTCGAAAGCTTTCCGTCCTGCAAATTCGCTTGCCTCGTTGACAACATGGAAACGCTGCATGAGATGACGGATGATTGGAATGGACGCCGATCGCGATTGCCGGTTTGGTTGGATGTCAACGTCGGTATGAACCGAACGGGTGTGGTCCCAGGTCTCGCTGCCACCGAGATTGCCCAGTCATTGCTTGCGAGCGAAAGCTTGGAGCTGGCGGGGTTGCATGTCTATGACGGTCATCTGCATGTGACCGATGTTCAAGAATTGAAGGCGATGTTCGACGCATCGTTGTCGCCATTCTGGGAATGGTACACGTCGCTCGATTCCGAACTTGGCGTTCAGCTGACGATTGCAGCGGGAGGAACACCGACATCCGCGTTGTGGCAAGATGTGTCGTTGCAGCGTGGAGTGGCGGTGGAGACCGGCGCGGGAACGACCGTCTTTTGGGACTCTGGGCAGCCCACGTTTTCGCCACCGATGGACTATGAAACAGCCGCTCTGATCATGGCTCGTGTGATCAGTCGCCCCACGCCGACCAGCGTGTGTTTGGATTTGGGGCACAAAGCCGTTGCATCCGAGATGCGGTGGCCACGCGTTGCTTGGCTGAATCTTCGTAACGACGGCGAGTTAGTAACTCACAACGAAGAACACTTGGTGTTGAATTTTGACCGGTCGATCGATCTGAAATGTGGAGCGGTCATTTATGGAGTGCCCACGCATATCTGTCCGACGGTTGCGCTGCACCAGCATGCCCACTGCGTGCAGGAAGGTCGGGTGACAACGCGTTGGAAGGTAGCGGCTCGTGACCGTGAGCTGAATTGCTAATGGTCTAGTTCAACTGAACCGGGTTGGTTGCTTCCTTGATTTTCTTCCGCATCAACTCGGTCGACGCTTCCTGGCCTGTGAACAGTTTGTACTGATACGCTGCTTGGCGGACGAACATGTCGACACCGGTGATCACCCGGGATTGCTTTTGTTTTGCCTGTTTGATCAGCAAGGTATTCTCCGGATTGTAAACCGTGTCGAAGACGACCATGAACTGGTTGAGCGCCGATTGGTTGTACGGCGTGTTATCGACATCGGGATGCATACCGATGGGAGTGCCGTTAACAAGCAATTGCACTTTTGTGTCGTGACGTTCTTCCCAGTCGACAACGCGGCAGCCAATGTCGGCCGCCAGCATCTCGGCTCGTTCACGGGTTCGCGAAGCAATGGTGACGTCGCACTTGCGTTGGCGAAGTCCCCAAGCGATGGCCCGAGAGACGCCACCCGCACCGAGGATCAACGCCGTTTTTCCTTGCATGGAGTTTTCCGTGCCACGTTGGATCTTGAATGCTTCTTCGATGCAGTCCATTGCCGCGCGGTAGTCTGTGTTGTAGCCCAGACGCTCGTCGCCGTTGAAGATCATGGTGTTGATTGCACCGATCCCCGTGCAGCTGGATTCGGCTTGCGTGCAATACTGAAGGGCAGCTTCTTTGTGCGGAATTGTGATGCTGATTCCTTGGATACCAATGCTGCTGCAGGTGTTCATGAACGATTGCAGATCGTCCTTTGGGATGCGAAGCGGCAAGTATCGGGCGTTCAGGCCTGCGTCCACGAAGGCAGCATTGTGGATCAGCGGACTGTGGCTGTGCGCGACTGGATCAGCGATCACACCGAACAAAGCGGTGTCTTCTTTGATCGTTTCGTAGTGATAGATGCTGTTCATCTCCTTCCAGTTCAGTTGCCCGGGAGCCAGTTTCTTGTCGGTGCTGAACGTGGCATAAGTAAATGGTGATCCGACACGGTTCGCCAAAATTCGCGTCAGCATTCCGATCTCACCCATGCAGATCCCGATGGTTGGGATTTTGGAGTTCTTGCACAGGTTGATCATTCGGATGTTGTCCGAGAAGGAATTGGCCATGCAGGCGATCTTGACGATGTCAGCATCTTCGGCCGCCATGGCTTCGTGCAGTTCTTCCAGGTTCTCCGGCGTGCCGCTGAAATCGTGGTAGCTGATGATCCGTTTGGTGTCACCATAGCGGGGGATTTGGGCCGCGACGTCAGCTTCAATGTCGACGTATTCCACACCGGCGGCGATGGTGCTTCGTAGCAACATCATCCGGTCTTGTTCGGACCGTTCCCAACGTCCGCCGTCTTCTTTCCGTCGAACGGTGGCGACCACGGGCCCCGGACGGTCATTTAAAAGGCGTTTCAAGTCGACGGCTCGCGAGATGTAATCGAGTCTCAATTCGACGAGTTGGGCGCCTTGTTCGACCAAATATTGATGTTCGGCAATCATGCGTTTGTGACGAGCACGGCCGAGACTAACACAAATCATTGGGATTCTGTGGACGGAGAAGGAGTTGGGGAATCGAGGGCCAATTGGATGGGGCGGACATCACCACCCCGCTATAATAGTCGGCAACGCTTTATTGGGCAGTACCGGTCCCGTTTCGATGAGGCGTTTGGCCTTTTGTGACGACGATTTCGAGTGAGTTGATGTTTTTGTTTTTTCATGAACCCAATCGCCGCAAGAGACTCAAACGGTTGAGTCCTCTGTGGTTTTGCTTGGTGCTCTGTTTTGGCGTGCTGGCATGTTCGAACGTGCATGCCGATGACGCCCTTTCGGCTTGGCCGACCGCCCGAGGCGATTTTGCTGCGACGGGCGCCACAGCGACGACTCTAGCGAAGGACCTCCAACTTCTTTGGGAAACCAAAACCGCGGAAGCGATTGAATCAGCTCCCGTCAGTGATGGTGAACGAGTTTACGTGGTGGACGTGATGGGTGGGCTGGAAGCCTTGGCTTTTTCCAACGGGCAATCTGTTTGGAGGCATGAACTCGACACGGGGTTCAGTGCTTCTCCATCTTTGTATCTGCCTTCCTTGATCGGGGAAGAATCCGGGAGGATTCAAACTCTGGATGTGGGGAAAGTCGCAGACGATCCGGTTTTGAACGATTCTTGGGCAACTTGGTTGAAGAGCGAGCGACCCGTGCTCGTATCGGGTGATGTCGAAGGCAATGTGGTCGCCTGGGACCCGGCGACCGGAGATCGTCGATGGGAAGCGTTAACTGATGGAGAGATCAGTGCATCACCTTCTTTCTTTATTCATCGAAGCTTGAGCGACGAGGGGGCGGTCGTCATTCAAGTCCGTGTATTGGTCACCAGCCAAGACGGCAGCCTGTATTGCTTTGCAATGGAAGACGGCAAACTGGTTTGGAAATACGAAACGAATGACCAAATTCGCTGCGGAGCATCCGTCGGAGACGGCCAGACTTTCTTGGGTGGTTGCGACGGCGGTTTGCACGTCGTGGACTTGAGGACGGGACAGGCGATGCGTGAGCCCATTCCTCTCGGTGGGCCCACTGGCAGTACCCCCGCGATCCGTGACGGTCAGTTGTATGTACCGATCATGGACGGCGTGCTGTACGCATTTGCTCATAATTCCGATCCGGAAGAGGAGGTCTCGCCAAAATGGGAGTACCTCGATGACGAGCGAAACCAAGAGTATCGAGGAAGTGCGGCGGTTAACCAAGAATTGGTCGTGGTCGCAAGCCGAAACAAGACGGTGGACGCAATCGAACGGGAAACGGGAAGGCGTCGTTGGAGGATGACTCTGCGAAGGAGAGCGGATGCATCGCCGGTGATTGCGGGGCAGGATGTTTGGGTTGCTTCCACGGACGGTCGTTTAGTCCGGCTGGACATTGCGACCGGTGACGAAAAATGGAACTTCGAAATTCGAGGTGCCTTCATCGGCGAACCGGCCATCGTGGGGGATCGCTTGATCATTGCCGACGATGAAGGCGTCGTCCGATGTTTTGGTACTCGGTGATGACGCCGTTGGTCGAGTTTTGGAATGGGCACACCGGTTCGGTGTTTGCTGCGATTCCGTTATCCTGAATTGAATCTTTCGCATTCCAAAGAGAAATCAATGACGACTGCATCGACCCAAAGTGAGTCTCGCGAGAAAGAGCCTGAAGGCAGCAAAACAGAAGTCGGAAGCTACTTCATCAGCAACTACCCGCCTTACAGTCAGTGGAAATCAGATTCGCTCGACGACGTGAAGCAGCGGATGCAATCAGCGCCGAGCAACGAGAACCCGCTGGGACTGTACCTGCACATTCCCTTTTGTCGGAAGCGTTGCAAGTTTTGCTACTTCAAAGTTTTTACGGATGTGAATGCCGCGGAAGTGCAGCGTTATGTGGATGCACTTTGCAATGAAATTTCGATGGTGAGTCAGCTTCCTGTGATGGGCGACCGTCCCTTCCGGTTCGTCTATTTCGGAGGAGGAACCCCCAGTTTTCTCTCTCCCAAGCAACTGACCAAACTGGCCGACCGCCTTCGAGAGCACATCACTTGGGACGGTGCGGAAGAAGTCACCTTCGAATGTGAACCAGGAACGCTAAGCGAGACTAAGGTGAAAACGCTTCGCGACACGATGGGCGTGACTCGTCTCAGCTTGGGCGTGGAGAACTTCTCGGATAAGTTGCTGGAAGAAAACGGGCGAGCTCACTTGTCCAAGCAAGTCTTTGCTGCTTGGGAATGGATCGAAGCGGCACAATTTCCAAACGTCAACATTGATCTGATTGCTGGGATGGTCGGAGAGACATGGGAGAACTGGCGTGACAACATTCGCCGCACAATTGATATGTCACCGGAGAGCGTGACGATCTATCAGATGGAGTTGCCGTTCAACACGGTCTACAGCGCAGACATCCTGGGCAAGAAGATTGAAAGCCCAGTCGCAGATTGGCAGACCAAGCGAGATTGGGTGAGCTATGCGTTTGATGAGATGACATCCGCGGGCTACAAGGTCAGCAGTGCCTACACGCTGGTGAAGGACACTGGCAAAGTGAACTTCTCGTATCGCGACAATCTTTGGCGTGGTGCAGACTTGCTCGCCACCGGGATCGCCAGTTTCGGTCACGTTGCGGGGGCGCACTATCAAAACCTTCCGCACATGGAGCAGTATCTGAGCACCATCGAGGAAGGCAACTTGCCTTTGGGGCGTGGTTTCGTGCCAACCGAACGGCAAGCATTGATTCGCGAGATGATTTTGCTTTTGAAACGAGGCTATTTAGAACTGGATTACTTTCAAAACAAATTCGGAATCGACATTGTGGAAGAATGGCGATCCGTTTGGGGCGACTACGTTGAGCAGGGCCTAGCCGAGTTGCATTCTGACGAAGTGCGTTTGACACGAGAAGGTTTGTTGCGGGTGGATTCGTTGCTGCCAGCGTTCTTTGAACCTGAGCATCAAAACGTTCGTTACACATGATCGGTCCATCGGTTTGGCAGACGTCCAAACGCCGCTTGCAGATTGGCCGACGTCCGTTGGTTATGGGCATCCTCAATGTGACCCCTGACAGCTTTTCGGATGGCGGACGCTTCGTTCAAGCCACGGATTCTTTGGCAAGTCAGACACACGTTGAAAAGGTAGTGCAGGCCGCTTTGCAAATGCGGGCTGATGGGGCGGACATCATCGACATCGGTGGTGAAAGTACTCGGCCTTACAGTCAGCCTGTTGACGCGGAAACCGAGTCCGCTCGCGTCATTCCCGTGATTGAGCGATTGGTGTCAGAGTGTGATGTCCCGATCAGCATTGATACCAGCAAGGCAAGTGTCGCTAAGCAGGCGATGATCGCCGGCGCGGAGATCATCAACGATGTTACTGGATTGGAGGGTGATCCAGAGATGGCCTACGTCGCGAAAGAGTGTGAGTCGGGTGTATGTGTGATGCACATGCAGGGCACGCCCCAGACCATGCAAGATGACCCTTCGTACGAAGATGTGGTCTCCGACATCCGGCAATATCTCCAGGATCGCCTGCAGAGCTGTCTCGACTTCGAAATTGATCGAGAACGAATTTGTCTGGATCCGGGCATCGGGTTCGGTAAATCACACGACCACAACTTGGAGCTGTTGCGTGCGACTTCACAGTTCGCGTCGCTCGGAGTGCCGATATTGATCGGTCATTCCCGGAAAGGCTTCATCAAAAAAGTGCTGAAGCGAAGTGGACGCATTGACGAGGGAGAGAACGGCGATGCGAACTATGATCCTCTCGCGGGAAGTCTCGGTGTTTCACTCGCTGTCGCAGCGGCAGGAGCCCACGTCATTCGCGTGCATGATGTTGCACAAACTGTTCAGGCGATGGATTTGTTCGAGGCATCGGGCGGTCTGGGGCCGATCTAGAACCCCGTGCCGTCGCGTGGTGACGCGAAACAGCTAGAGAACTTCCTTGCCTTTCAAAAAGTAATCGTTCAAGAAGGCTTGGCGTTCGCTTGCGGAGATACTTGCGAATTGAACCATCGCGTAGAGGCGTTTTTGATCGCGCTGACGTTTCTCGCTCAGCCAATCATTGTCTCGAAACTGTTCTGGTAATTCCCCGATTAGCCGAAAACATTCTGGTTCTCGTGGTCCTGCAACAACACCATGACGGTCCAACATTGCCAGCGCCGTGTCAACTCGGTGATCATGCGGGCTCACGCGTTGTAGTTCCCTTCGTAACCAGTCGATGCCGTAAGCGATGCAGCGGTCGGAGTGGTCTTCCAATGCAAACATCAAGCGGTCATAGAATTCCGCATCGGGGTTGGCCCACTCGATGAACTGCATTTGTGTCATCAGGTCCTCCTGATCGTACAGCCAAAGGCATCTGCTGGGCTGTCCATCACGTCCCGCGCGACCGATTTCTTGATAGTACGATTCAATGGAACCCGGAGTCTCGACGTGTACGACCAAGCGGATGTCTTCTTTGTCGACCCCCATGCCAAAGGCGGGCGTCGCGAGCACCAATGGGATTTGCCCTGACATGAATTGGTTTTGAATGCGTTTTCTTTCACGGCGCGAGAGGTCGCCGTGGTAGCTGACATGTTCGACGCCGTACTCGCGAAGAAGATCGCTGAATCGTGACAGTGTTTTGATGAGGGAAAAGTACAGAATACCTCCGCCCTCAATGGCTTCTGCAGAAGAGAAAGGAGGCGAGGTGAGAGCGTCCAAGATTGCCTGTCGTTTTTCGTCCTCACCCATGACCGGTAGCACATCGATCTGCAAGTTGGGGCGGTCAATGCCTTCGTGAAATAGCTTGATTTGCTTTGGTTGGAGCCCAAGTTGCGTTGTGATGTCCGACCGGCATTCTGGGGTGGCCGTTGCCGTGAGCGCGATGGTGGTTGGATTGCCGAGTCGTTCGCGTATGTCAGCGACTCGACTGTAGTCCGGTCTGAAGTCGTGCCCCCATTGGCTCACGCAATGGGCTTCATCAACGGCGAGCAAGCGGATGTTGCGTCCGTGAATTGCCTCCTCAAATTCGGTTTTACGGAAGCGTTCAGGAGTGACATAGAGCAGTCGGTAGCGGTTGCTTTTCAGATTGTCCTGCCGCCGTAGCCGTTCTTCGCGGTCCAGTGACGAGTTGATGAAGGTCGCATCGATTCCTCGTTCGAGCAGTTGATCGACTTGGTCTTGCATCAGTGCGATCAATGGGGAGAGCACGATTGTCAGATCGGCCCCTTGGCCAAGTAAGGCAGGAATCTGAAAGCAGAGGGACTTGCCACGTCCCGTTGGCATGATGACCATGGCGTGCTCTCCGCCCAGCACATGTTGGATGACCGCGGATTGGCTCGGGCGGAACTGATTATGGCCAAAGACTGTTTGCAAAGTCGACTGTGCGTCGTCGAGGGGATGTACAGTACGTGATAGCGGTGTGGAGTCACCCATCGGCGAGGTTGTTTTAAAGAGGTACACGGTGTGGACGGGGTGAAAGTCATCTACGAAGACAACCATTTGCTCGTGGTGAACAAACCCACCAAGTTAGCGACAATGGGCGCGACGGGGCAGCCGACCTTGCATGGTCTGGCATGTGACTACCTGCGGCGGGTGTACAACAAACCAAACCGCGTGTACCTCGGCGTTGTGAGCCGGTTGGATTCCATGACGTCTGGCGTGATTGTTTTCGCCAGAACGAGCAAGGCCGCGAGTCGGCTGACGCCTCAGTTCGCCAACCATTCCGGGGATGGAGCAAAGAAAACCTACCTGGCCATTGTGGAAGGCCAAGTCCAATCGCAGGAAGGCATCTTAGAGGATGAGATGTACAAGGATGAGGCATCACACCGGATGCGAGTCGCGCCGCATCCACAGCCTGATTCCAAGACAGCAAAGCTAGAATACCGTCAACTCAGATCGCAGCAGAACGCAACCGTCCTGGAAGTGAAGCCTCTCACGGGACGCAAGCATCAAATCCGTTTGCAGTGGTCGGAACAGGGGCATCCAATTCTGGGTGATCGCAAGTATTCCGCGAATGCAAACTGGCCCAGCGGAATCGCGTTGCACAGTTGGAAACTGTCGATTGTGCACCCCACCCTGAAAGAACGAATGCACTTCGAAGCGGAACCGCCGAGGTGTTGGGATCGCTTTTGGCCATGAGTATTTTCTAGCAAAAACGAAAAACGCCACGGCCCAAAAGGGACATGGCGTTCGAATGTTTTGCTTTCTTTCGCTGGACGTGCCAGATCAGTTTCGAAGCAATTCCTGGATGCCGTAGGTGAAGAATGTTCCGAGGCTAAAGTTCAGCAGTTCTTCTTCACACTTGTATTGCAGGATGAGTGTGTCGCCGGGTTGCACCAACGGTCGGCTACGCGGATCGTTGACGGCTCGGGCAAGATCAACCTCGATGGCAACCTGGCCGTTGCATGGTGTTTGGCGAAGGACATAGAGCATCCCTGGAGGAACGCCACCGACCGAGCGTGCTCCGCCGAGTCCTCCAATCCCACCTCCGCCGCCGGCTTGGCCGATTCCGCCTCCGGCAATCGCCATGGCTCCGAGGACGTCCAAGTCGTAGTCACGTGGCAGTGGAAATTCACCACCGGGGAGCAATCCACCGGTATAGAACACTTCGGTCTCACGATTTTCGATGTAAACGATGTCACCGTCTTGCAGTTCAACGTCCTCTGGAGAGATGTTTGGAATCACTCCGGGCGGCAAACGCAATGGAATACGCAGGACGGATGGGTCTTCCGGAAGTTCCGGCGGGCAAACACACGGATCCAGCATCGCATTGCGTTGGGAAGCGTAGAAGTCGCGAACGAACTGAGCTCGTTTTCGCTTGTCCGCTTCGCTGGCTCGCAGCACCCGCACTTCGTTCTTCGCGTTCAATCCGGGTAGGCCGCCGGTCTCAACCAAGGCGTGCAAAATATCGTTTTTGTACGCGGGAAGCTTGACCAAGCCACCGCTTGCCGAATTGTCACGTCCACGGATGAATTCGCTGGACTGAGCTTGCAAATTGCGTTGGTTGTCGCCCAACCCATCTTCGCGAACCACGATAACATCGTAGGTTCGTTCTTTGATGAGCGTCACGATTGGACGAGCTTTCTCCTCGCGAAGAATGTCGTTTTCCAGGTAGGCTTCCCGAATCTTTTCTCGGACTTGATCCAGTGTCAGTCCTTCGACTTTCAATGGAGCGATCAGAGGAAGTGAAAGCGTGCCGTCTTCCTGAACAGCGATTGGATAGCCAATCGAAGGCGGCAACGTGCTGTCTTGTTCGGGGAAGTTCACCGGAGGTGGTTCCGGTGGAGTGTTCGGTGGGTTGAAGGGCAGAACGCCTTCGATGTAGACACCCAAGATGTCGTCCGGGCCGAGTTGATATTCGCGTGGCGGTTCAAGAGCAAGGAGCGCGATGTCGACCGGCACCAAATTGTTTTTGGGGGCCGGGAAGAACTCTGGCGGTAGACGGTGGGCAGGCACTCCGTCAATGGGTTGAGTCAGTGTTGAGCAACCGGTCAACGAAGCGACCAGAGACGCGGCGACGCCGAGGCCTACCGAGTTGCGAATGTGCTTCCACAAACGCGTTTGAAAAAGGTTGGTGTTCATCCTTGAACTCTCGAAATGTGCAATCGGGTGCTTGGTCGCCCGGACTGGTCAATGGTTGAGGTACGATCAGAAAATCAATCAAACAAGAATTGCATCGATTGATTCTTCGCAGGCGTTTCGACTGCTGGTTCCGCGTCGGCCGATTTGTCTGGTCGGCCAAAGATTTCTTCAATCACGGAGTCGATTTCATCTTGGGTCGGTTCCGCGATATTCGTGCTCACCGGCGTTTGCGTCTCTTTCGGGACGAGATCAACAGGCGTCTCGGAGAACTCGGCCGGAAGATCGCTCAATGAAGTGCTCGGACCCGCATCGTCGTTGTCCAGTGGCAGTGTCTTCATCGAGAATGGATCGTCGGTCGCTGGAGCCTGCACTGGGACTGGCGGAACGATCTTTTCAAACGTCTCTTTGGCTGGCTTCGGTGGATCGATCGCGTCTTCGATGGTGACTTTG
Organism: Rhodopirellula halodulae; assembly: GCF_020966775.1. Classification (NCBI taxonomy): domain Bacteria; kingdom Pseudomonadati; phylum Planctomycetota; class Planctomycetia; order Pirellulales; family Pirellulaceae; genus Rhodopirellula; species Rhodopirellula halodulae. Next base: position 1,561,334 of record NZ_JAJKFV010000029.1, read on the forward strand.
CCAGGTACCAGCGTTTCTCCCTCACCAAGTTGAATCCCTGGCGGAAGTGCTGTCGGCGTTGTCACCACTGGGGCCGCGGCAGGAGTTGGTGCCATCGATCCGGTCATCGGCGGATGGGCCGGTCGCGTCGGTGTTTGGATGCGAATCTGGTTGTAGAAGGCGATGCCGTCTTCTTCAGCAGCTTTCACGCCGAGAGGGAAACCTTCGAACCAAGCGTTGACGGCGCTCTGGCCGTCACCAGACTGGTGTTTCCAACCCCAGTAGTGCGGAGACACGACCGCCGGCGTACAACCGGAACCTCCCGTGGCAACGTCGATGTAGCCATCGATGAAGCCTTTGCGTAGGTCCTTCATGTGACGGTGATTCTTGTAGCAGTGAGCGTGACGCAACCAAGCTTTGGTAGCCATGACTTTGTTGCGATGCGAGACCATGAAGTCGTCGATGCAGTCACTGCGAGTGAGCTTGGATTGCAGCCCACCCATGATCGTGCATCCAGTCAGTCCACTGGTCAGGACGCCAGCCACAAGGCTCGCAAGAAAGGCTCGTTGAGCCTGTCGTCGAAGGGCCGTACGCCGACACTGTTTCGGGCGGACGGAGTCGTCATGTCGTTTAAGCTGGGTCATATTGCCGGCTCCCCTAGCGGCGGATCTTTCTGGATCGCACGACTCGTACGTGCAACGGTTCCAGTCGCCATCTTGCCCCCCAAAACTGGCTGCAACGGCTTGCGGAATTGGGGTCGTACCGATCGCAGCGATTGTGCTAGCGAGCGATGTCCCCGCACTGTTTATCGCCTGTTCAGTGGTTTCGGTTTAGCCAAATGTGCACGAAATGGGGGTGCTGCTAGTCCGAGCGGTTAGTGAAGCTATTCCGGGGGGCGAGTCTCGGTATCGTTCCTGTTTTCGTTTCAGATGCGGATGTACCGGGGATTCTGGGGCCAAGGCTCCCCCTTTCCGGATGCCTTGAATCTTGAACGATTCGGCGAACAATGCGTTTTGCAACGATTGGCAATCTATTTTTCGTCCGTCGACGGTGAACTTTTCATGAGCGAAGGAATGCTCTGCGGCGCTGATTGCGTAAGATGAGATCGTTCCGATATCGCTGACTAGAATAGCGAGCTAGAGTTTTCGGCACCGTGTCATGTGGGGCGTCCCGGTTCTGTGAAACTCAAAGTCGGGAGTGTTCAATCTGTCGTTGAACAGGTTTTGATTTGCTCTCGCGTCTCTTCTCTGTATTTGAATCGACCAAGATGACAACACTGATCCTCATCACGCTCACCACAGCATTCGCCTCCATGCTGTTGCTCGTCCCTTTGGTACGGGCCGGCGCAATTCGTGTGGGATTGGTCGATAACCCGGATGCAGAACGCAAGTTGCACGCAAGGCCGATCGCCCTCGCAGGAGGTTTGGCCGTGTTCATCGCGACCGGAATCGCTTTTGTTACGGGGGTCGCTTACGAAAGTGGCTGGCAAGAGTTCGAGAAATTGACCCAAATTTCGTCTCGATGGTACGTGCTCTTGGGGGCGTCCACGGCGATCTTGGTGGTGGGATTGATCGACGACAAGTGGGCACTGCGAGGGCGTCAGAAATTGCTCGCTCAGGTCGTGATCTCGATGATTGTCGTTGGCAGCGGCACCGTGATGAATTCGGTTTCACTGTTTGGTTGGGACATCCCGCTGGGAATCTTCGCGATTCCAGTCAGCGTTCTTTGGTTGCTGCTGTCAATCAACGCTTTGAACTTGTTGGACGGCGCCGATGGAATGGCAACAACCGTCGGGGCTTTCGTCTGCGGTGGTTTAGCTTTGCTGAGCGCGTCGAGCGCCCATTCGCCTTCAACCGCGATCGCAGCCACTGCACTGTGCGGTGCTCTCATCGGTTTCCTCGTATTTAACCGACCACCCGCTTCGATCTTTCTTGGAGACGCGGGCAGCATGATGATTGGTTTGATGGTCGGTGTCTTGGCGATGTGGTGTTCGCTCAAGGAGTCTGCCGTATTGGTAGCCGCTCCGGTCGCAATTCTTGTTTTGCCACTGTTTGACTCAACCGCAGCGATTGTTCGTCGCTGGATGACCGGCCGCAGCATGTACGCGACGGATCGAGGACATTTGCACCATTTGCTGAGCGAAAAATTTGGACCAAACGGAATGCTGATGGTGGTGGCTGGGCTGTGTACCTTCAGTTCTGCTATTGCAATCTTGTCGGTCAAGTTTCAGCAGGAATGGCTGGTTCCGATTGGTGCCATCGGTGTACTTGGGTTTCTCGTCCTGACACGAACCTTTGGTCATTCCGAATGCCGGTTGCTACTCGGCCGGGTTTATCACTTTGCACATTCTTTTGCTGTCCGACCACAACAATGCGATTCATCGAAGCAGCTGCGGACGGTGAAGCTTCAAGGCGAAGGATGCTGGGAACCCGTATGGGAGCCGCTGGTCGAATTTGCGAAGGTTCACGATTTTGCGAAAGTGCAGATTGACGCAAACATGGCTTGGTTGCACGAAGGTTATCACGCAACTTGGCAAAGTGTTCGTCTACCTGAGAAAGCGTTCCAGAACGTTGTTCGTATTCCTCTGTATGCAACTCGACCCGGCGATGATGAGGCCGTGCCAATTGGGAAAGTCGAGGTGATCACTAACTCAACGACCGACTCGCTGGTGCATCTCGGATACTTCTTGGAGCATGTGGAGGAGTTGCAGACGCAGGTTCATCATCTGGTAGACAAGCTGAATGTCCTTCGATCTCGAAAAGCCACATCTGATCAAGCTGGCCAATCGACGGATGCTGTCGCTAAACCACTTGCGAACGAAGTTGAAGCAGCGACGACTAGCTGATTGAGGAGTCGGGGATTTTAGGCTGAGGCCGTTGGTTCCGAGTGCTCCAATGAATGATCGCGACTCCGATGGCGACGCAAATTGCTGCAATGGCCAGCCACTGAGGAGGGAGGTGCTTGGATCCATCGGCATCGCTCAGGCCGAGAAACGCTAACTGTTCGTGATAGCGGGCGGCAAGTTCAAGCATCCCGTTGTGAGCGAAGTGCAAGACGATCCCAGGCCAGACGCTGCCGGTCCGATATGCCACCCACCCCAGCAGCACTCCTAGCAACGTGGTTGGAAGAAAACGCTCGACCAGCAACGTGCTTCCTACGAAGACGTGAAAGAGTCCGAAAAGCACGGCGGTGACCGTGATGGTCGTCCAAGGCTTCAGCTTCGACCGAAAGGCGGAAAAGAGATAGCCGCGGAAACACAGTTCTTCGATGATCGCTGGCGTTGCTGCCATCGTGATCAATAGCAGCCATGGTGGGACCGTTTTCCACTTATCGAGTAAGGAACGGGTTTTTTCGATTTGGTCATCAGACAGCAGGGCGAATCCCCACTGGTCTGCCAAAACCAACGCCTCATGAGCAAATGCCCATGCGCCGCCCGCCAGCACAAGGGCACCCAAGTAGGCGAAGGCGGGAGATTTTGCCAAACGATAGGTCGTTTTGTACCGATGCCGCCCAATGAAGGTTGCTGCCAGCGGTATCAGGCCGAACACCAAAATCAGGCTCACTGCATTGAGGATTAGCTGGCTGCTAACAGAAATTTGATCGGAAGCTAGTCGCAGCCACTGCATCAACCCGTTTGAAACAACGAATGACGCGGGAAGCAAGAGAGCGATTGTTAGCGAGGCTTCGTTGATGTTTGGCTGCGGTGTGAAGGAACTCGGCCGCTGCAAGATTGAACCGATCGATTTTTGGCTCGTTCGTTCGACAGCGTCGCTGCCAAAAAGTCTTGCGGCGATCCCAAGTGTCGCGGCGGCGTAGAGAATAGTGCTCACAATTGCGATCAACGCGCCGGTGGAAGCGGCTGTGCCCGACAAAATGTCTCGCGCGAGCAGCACAATGTTCAACAGCGGGGCGACAGCGAGCGGACCGTCCAAACTGATACCCGGCATCAAGGAAAGCATCGCCGGTCCCAGCGAGAGCAACATGACGGGGATTAGATACGCCTGAGCCTCCTTGAACGACTTCGCGAAACTGGTGAGCGAAAGAAGCAACGCTGAGAAGAAACAGCTGAACAACACCAGCAAGCCGAATACTTGGACAATTTGCGCGATTCCAATGCCCGCGTTCTCGCCAGCCAGGATGCTTCCTAAACCGGTGACCTTGATCGTCACAAACATTGCGATGAGGTTGGCCATGGCGGTTAGGAATGCCACGCTCACCACCGCGATGTACTTCGCGAGCAGGAGCCACCAGCGGGGAACCGGAGAAGCCATGAGTGCTTCCATGGTGCCACGTTCCCGCTCGCCAGCCGTCAGGTCGATTGCCGGATAGACTGCCCCTGTGATGGTCATGAGTACCAACACCAATGGGATGACGGTGCCCAAAATCGACCCTGAGTTTGCTTCTCCAATGCTTCGAATACGAAGGTCAATCGAGTGGAAAGTCGGATCGATCCGCTGGATGATTTGGGTGGCTTGTGAGAGCTGCAGCCAATGGAGGCGTTCGGTCAAAATGCGTTGAGCGTTCTGGCTCGCTTGGTCGCCGTTGTAAGAAATGATCTCCAAAGCTGACGGGGATTCATCGCTTTGCTGAAACATGACCGCCAGATCGAGCAGATTGTTCGATAGAGCTTCCTCCGCCGACATGTTTTCTGGAACCACGACTTCAAATTTCGCCAAGCGACCACCGTTGACTTCTAAGATCGCATCGGGAGGCGTGCTGCGCGGATCATTCAGAAGTGATTGAAGGACCTGCTGCTCTTCGAAGTCAGAAACGCCGACCATGAAAGGTTTCTCGGCCGGCATTCCCGAGGAAAGCAAAAAGCGATTGAGTGCCATGCTCAATAACGGATACACGAGCAAAGGCATCATTACCAAGGTTAGCATGGTGCGACGGTCGCGAAGCGTTTCTCGCAACTCTTTCAACGCCAGCCGTCCCAGTCGGGACCAAGTCAAAATCACGCGAGGTCCTCAGTTCCAGCAGTTGTTTCTTGTTGCATCAGGTCGACAAACATGTCCACCAAGTGTTCTCGCCCTGTTTGTGACCGCAGGTCCGAGAGAGAACCGCGGTAGCGGATTCTACCTTGATGAAGCAGGCCGAATTGGTCGCAAAGGCGTTCGGCTTCGTCCAGTCGGTGAGTGCACACGACCACCGCTTTTCCGGCGGATCGAAGATGTTCGATGTATTCGAAGATCGTTTGCACACCCACCACGTCCAGCCCACGAGTGGGTTCGTCCAGCAGCATGACTGGAGGATCATGGATCAATCCGCGGACAAGTGTGACTCGTTGACGTTGGCCGGTGCTCAATCCGCCTGAACGTCGATCCAGTAGAGGTTGAATCTGCATGACCTCTGCGAGTTCCTGCAGACGCGTCGCTGCCAGTGACGGATCGACGCCATAAAGGTCGGCAAAATAAAGCAGCATCTCGCGAACGGTCAGCCATGGGTAAACGCCGTCGCTCGCTGAGACAAATCCAAGTTTGGACTTGGCTAAGAATGGATCCGAAGAAGTGCGGATCCCGGCGACCTCGGCAAATCCTTCGTCCGGTTCTAGCAAACCCAGCACCATCCGGAGCGTGGTCGTCTTGCCAGCGCCGTTGGGACCCAGCAGTCCAAATACTTCGCCGGGCGAAACCTTCAAGGAAAGACCGTCCACCGCCAGGACCGTTCCGCTCTCGATCGAAAAACGTTTCGTAAGCGAATCGATCTGGAGCATCAGTACGAATCCATTTCGGAATCGGCGAACAAGTGGCGGAGAGCAGACACGGTTACGCACGTGCAACCCGTTTGGGTCTGCGTTCTTCTGCTCAAAATCACGACAAAGCGGAAGTGTGTCCGGTGACCAAACGATCCGGCAGATGCTTCACACTGTTCAGAGATGTCAATTTCCAGCCTTCCGCGGACCATTGTAGGGTCGTGATCGACGTGTTTGGGATTGGACCGATCTCATCGGTTTCCACATGGTCCACGAAGATTTGCGAAAGCATTTCGCGCAGAAAGTCCGCATGCGCCACCAACGCGACTTGGTTGGCTGGCCGTTCCACGTCTGCCTCCAATGGAGAAGGTGGGAATGTCTGCTCCAAGCGATGGATAACATCCGTCGCCCTGGTCTGCATTTCGGGTAGGGTTTCGCGGTCGCGTCCCCACCAACCTTCCGGAACGATCTCGCGATCGATGTCTACGGGATGAAGTGTTTCGCCAGGGATGTTTTCGTTCAATGCATCAAAGAACGATTCGATCTGGTTGCGGCCAAAGCCAGGAGCACCCGAAAAGTTGCCTTCGTGGTGACCGTTGTAACAGCCGCCGTTTTCGAACACGTTGTGCCAAACGGCGATCGGGAAGCGGGACGCTGAATCCGAACGGTGTTTGAGGATTGATTCCGTCGTCTGGAGCGTGCGACGGAATGGGCTGGTGATCAGATGCCCAATCTCCCATTCGGACATCCATTTCCCAAGATGCTCAGCTTGGATTCGTCCGCGAGCGGTGATCGATGGGTCGCACACCCGAGCGTGGGCAGGCTTCGCATTGTTTTCGCTTTCCGCGTGACGAATCAAAAGCAGTTGCATCGGATCGGGCTCAACCGTTGCGGCTCTGACGCCGGCGGTCGGATTCCTTCAACAAGATCTTTCGCAAGCGGATTGACTCGGGGGTCACTTCGACCAGCTCATCGTCCTCGATGTATTCCAATGCGGCTTCCAATGACATGTCGCGTGGCGGCTTCAAGATCACATTTTCATCGCTTCCGCTGGCTCGCATGTTGGTCAGCTTCTTTTCACGGCATGGGTTGACCGTCATGTCGTTCTCACGAGCGTTTTCGCCGACGATCATTCCCTCGTAGACCTCGGTACCGGGCGGGACGAGCAACTCGGCACGGTCCTGCAAAGCGAACAGAGCAAATGGCATCGTCTTGCCACCAACCATTGAAATCAGAACACCATTGGCACGACGAGGAACCTCGCCTTCGACCATTCGGTAGCTTTCGAATGTGTGGTGAATGATCGCGGTGCCTCGAGTTGCATTGAGCAACCGCGTTCGCAATCCAATCAATCCCCGCGACGGGACGATGAACTTCAACAGGCTGTATTCGCCACGTTGTTTCATCTCTTCCAATTGGCCGCGGCGCAGTCCGACCAATTCCATGACTGGTCCCATGGCGTCGGTCGGGACTTCAACACGCAGCGTTTCGAACGGCTCGTGCTTCTTTCCGTCGATTTCTTTGAAGACAACACGCGGTTTCCCCACGCTCAGCTCATAACCCTCGCGTCGCATCGTTTCAATCAGCACGGCCAAGTGCAAAACGCCGCGACCGGCCACCGCGTAGGCTTCGGTTCCTTCAATCATCGAAACCCGAAGGGCAACGTTGCGTTCCAGCTCTTTTTCGAGTCGAGCTTTGATTTGGCGCGTCGTGACGTATTTGCCTTCGCGACCTGCGAGCGGCGACGAATTAACGCTGAACACCATTTCTAGCGTGGGCTCGTCGACTTTCAATCGAGGAAGAGCTTGTCCGCTATCTGATGCGGTGATCGTGTCGCCGATTTCGACATCTTCCAAGCCTTCCAGGGCGATGATGTCGCCAGCACCCGCGGTTTCGGCAGGTGCTCGACCGAGCTTGTCGAAGACATACAAACCGGAAGCTTTCACTTTTCGAACAATCGGGTTGCCGGCCGCGTCAACGGTGTGAACATCCAAGGATTGGCCCGAGCGGATGGTTCCCGCGTTGACTCGACCAACCGCGATTCGCCCAACGTATTCGCTCCAATCCAAAGTGGTGACCATCATCTGAAAGTCAGACTCGGTGTCTACCGTTGGGCCCGGAAGATGGTCGACCAGCAAGTCCAGCAGAGGACGCATGTCTTGCGTTGGCTTCTCAGGATCTTCGGTCGCGTAACCTTCCTTGGCACTGGCGAAAACGTAGGCTGCACTGTCCAGTTGCTCTTCTCCGCCCAAGTCTGCGAGCAGCTCAAGAGCTTCGTCGAGGGCCTCCGGCGGACGACCATCGGGACGGTCAACTTTATTGACAACGACGATCGGCTTCACACCCGCTTGGAGAGCCTTTTCCAATACGAATCGTGTTTGCGGCATTGGGCCTTCGGCGGCGTCGACCAACACCAGCGCCCCGTCGGCCATTCGGACGACTCGTTCGACTTCGCCACCAAAGTCCGCGTGGCCCGGAGTGTCGATCAAGTTGATCTTCACCCCACGGTAGTGAACCGCAATGTTTTTGGAGAGAATCGTGATTCCACGTTCCTTTTCCAAGTCATTGGAATCCAGGATCCGTTCGCCCTTGAGCTCCGCGTCGCGAAATTCACCGCTCTGACGCAGCAAGCAGTCCACCAGCGTGGTTTTGCCATGGTCGACGTGGGCAATGATGACGACGTTTCGAATCTCGTCCCGCACAGCGGTATTGCTGGAGGTGGCGGTGCCGGCGTCAGATGAGGGAGAGGCGGTGGAAGTCAAAGGACAACTTTCAATGGATAAATGTTCTATCGGAAGCCCACGTTCTAACGATCGATCCCAAAATCAACTAGTCAAAATGCGGTTTGTGCGCCGATCCGGCACGCTAGGTGCGTTTAATTGGGTGCATTTTCTCGCCAGGAGTTTTTATGTTCATCGCGGTGACAGGAGCCACAGGTTTTTTGGGGCGAGAATTGATCTCGCAGCTCGTGGAAAAAGGGCATCAAGTCCGAGCAATGTCCCGCCAGCCGGATCCGCCCGAGATCGGACCAGAGTCTGATCTAGTGAGTTGGATTCAAGGCGAGCTAGACGATTGGGATTCCTTGGAGCGTCTCGTTGATGGAGCGGACGCGGTGGTCCACACCGCATTGGCACGTGAAGGTGAAAGCTTCATGACAACGCCTGATGATCCATTGCAGTACGCACAAACAAATCTGATGGGATCGATGGCGTTGCTTGAGAAAGCCGCGATTGGCACACCAACGAAATTTGTCTTTGTCTCATCCGGTGCCGTTCACCAGCATGTGGTCGATGGGCTGACGTTAGACGAGCAGCATCCACTTCGTCCGGGGGCACTTTATGGTGCCTGCAAGGCGAGCATGGAAACCATGGTTCACGCTTACGGACTTTCGGGACGCATCAATGCGTGCACCGTTCGACCGGTCTCAATCTACGGCGCCGAGGAACCCATCGAGCATTCGAAGTGGTTCCAATTGGTGATGGACGTGGCCGCGGGGAAAGAAGTCTCAGCGGACGGAGGCGGCAAAGTGGTTCATGTGAAGGATGTTGCTCGAGCGATCCGGCATCTGCTCGCGGAGTCGGATTCGGTTGCGGGAGAAACCTTCAACTGCTGCGACCGGTTCATTTCGGAGCACGAGGTTGCTCAGCGTGTGATGGAAATCACCGGCTCGAACGCGAACTTGACTGGGCAACCAAAAGAAAGCGGTCGAGAGATGTCGACCGCGAAGCTCGAGAAGCGAGGCTTCCGTTTCGGTGGCCTCGCCTTGTTGGATGAAACTATTCGGCAATACGTGCGGGCTGCATCGCAAGCTTAGTTCGAAGAGCTGATTGCTCTCGGTTAGCGACCAAGGCGAAGACGCCGAAGAACAGACCGCTGTAAAGCAGATCGCCGGCGAGCGTGTATTGGAAAAATGGGATGGCTGCGGTGAAGCAAGCTGCTAAACCAGTCATGGTGCTCGGGTAAACGGCGATCCAGACCGCGAAATTGGTGACCAAAAAGAAGCTCACACTTCCAAGCAGCGATCCGCTAACGACTCGCAACGCGCCTGCGTTCTGCCCCACCAGCTTTTGTCCGATGACGAAGTTGGCCAGTAGTGCCGCATAAACGGCCGGCATCAAACCATGGAAGCCGATCACTGCATCGCTGATCAACATCGCGACGACCACCGCGGCCGCGATCAATCGCGGGGTAACGGTCACCGCACCAGCGAACAAGCACATCGCCGCGAGCGGTGTGAAGTTCGGCGGATGAGGAAGCAGACGGGATGCGACTGCGATGGCGATCATTGCCAGGACGACGGCATAGCGTTGAATGGATTGGTTCAAGTTCACGAGTGCACTCAATCAAGTAGTTAAAGTTGAAATGGGATGGGCGAGCAAAGAATGCTCGTCACGACAATGAATCAGGGGCGGAACTCAGTGACGACTGAGTCTTGCCGCCTGGGCTAAGTTGGTTGCCGGTCGGGGCCATTCCGGTGGTTGCGTTCGCACGTCTGGATTGCACCAACTCAAGAATGGAGCGTTTTTCGTCAGAAGATGCAATCGACCAGCGGCCAATCTCTTCCAAGGAGCGGTGACAACCGACACAGATTTGACGGTCATTCACCTGGCACACACCAACGCATGGTGAAGCAGGAGGATCAGGTGAGGTTGGCGTGTTCATGTTGCCTCGCTGAGCAAGCGGATGGACGATTCAAGCTCGGAGTCGGAAGCGGAGTCGATCTTTTCGGTTCGCGTCGATTCTGCCATGACCTGATCCACCGCCGTCGCGAAGAATGGTGTGCTCGGGGCATCCTTGATCGCTCCGTCATCTGTGCCGCTCGCAACTTTTTGATCCATGTCGATCGAATCGATGAAGGACGCCGGGCGACCTGTCAACGTTTGACCCGCTGCATCAGAGAAGCTTTGTGGCGGAAGTGATGAACTGGTCCCCAACGGTTCGCCTGCGGAAGATTCTGCGTTCGAGTGTTGGTTCAAATAGTTGATGACCTTCAACGCATCGAGCGCGGAGACTTTCCCGTCGCCGGAAACGTCGTAGAACTTGCCGATCAGCTCGTTTGGGTCGTTCGGAGTTGCCAAGTCAGGTGATCCGTCCGCGTTCAAACGGTTGATGACCATCAGGGCATCCAACGCCGTCACTTCACCATTCGCGTTCACATCCTCGCTTCGTATCGCATTTTGCCAAGGAGTGCTGGTGATCACTTGCACTTCGATTTGATCCGACACCAAACGTTGGCGGACGAGGCCATCGGACACGATTGGCACACCCAATTGCCAGGTGCCCGTGAGTTGCAGATTTTGGCTTCCGATGCTGGTGATGGTCGGGGCGTTCGCACCCAAAAGTGCATTGAGGCGTACCGAGTCGAGTTCGTAGTGAAGAGGTTCAGACAGATCAGCTCCACCAAGGACAAGCTCTTCGATATTGACCACGCGATTTTGGAGCCACGCTGCGAGGTCGATGGGAGTTTCTTCCCCTTCGCCATGGTCAGCCGGCTGGATGATCATCCGGTCAAAGCCGTCTCCGCCATCGATGGACGTGAACCAAGTTGTATTGAGTAGGATTTGGTCATCGCCACCTGCCATTGCAATGGTGACCAAGCCGCTGGTTTGGTTCAGCGAATCTACCGTGAGCGTTTCTGCTTGATCCGTCATTGTCAGGTGAAGCGATTCGCTCACCAATGTCGAAGCCCAAATGGCTTGGTCGAGTTCGTCTCTGACTACCAATCGGTCGTCTTCGATCGCCAAGTGCAGTTCGGTCGGTTGATAGTCGAGCAATTCAAACGACGCCGATTGTTCGTCAGCGGTTGCGTATCCAGGGTCACTCTCGTCTGTTCGGACCGAAGCCTTCAGTGAAACCGTTTGCGTTGGTTCGATCTGTTGATCTTTGATCCCAGACACCGAGATCGATTGTGGCTGATCCCAGTTTTCGGTCGTGAAAGACAGCCGATCGATACCCAATTCGACTTGTTCCGACGCGTCGATCCCGTCCAGTATGGCTTGTACTCCAACAACAACGTTGCCAGCCGGTTGCTCGGTTAAGCGAACGCTGAAAAGAGTTTCCGTGCTGCCTTCCTGAACTGACGAAGCATCACCGACCGCGACCAATTCAATGCCGGGAACCTCGTCATCCACGATGGAAACGACCGTTTGGCCACTCGTATAACCTTCCGCGAGGAAGGTCCACGTGGCCGAGTCAGACGAATTGACCATGCGGTCATTCAAAATCGAAATTGGAACGCGAATTGAATCGGAGCCGGCCGGGATTTCGAGTCCAGGAATGTGCTCGAACCGCGAATCGTCCGTTGCGAATTCGATGGGGAGTGCTTGGCTGAGGTCAGCGTCATTGTGGTGGATGATGACGGATCCAGGTGCACCCGGGACTTGGTCGATCAGCAGGTTGTCCAGGGCGAAGTAGGCAGGTGTATTCATGCCGTATTGCCCAACGTCCGATGACGAAAATTCGAAGCGAAGTTCGCTGGATCCTTCGAGCGAAGTCAGGTCGATGGTCGTCCACTCATCAACGATGTAGTCCAGCGAATTGTTCTCGAAACGATAGTCGGCCAAATAGAAGTCAATCTCGCCAACCTCTGCCCCGGACGAATCCACGCCGACAATTGTCAGCAGAAAATAATCCGCGTCGTCACCGGATTCACCACCGAACTTCTTCGCAAAGGCATCACCATTTTGCATCGATAACGCGGCGTAGGTGGTATTGGTGATCGATAGCGATGCGAAACGCCCGCTCGCCAACTCCGCGGGCATCGATACCGTCGGAGCCGACGATCCGCTGCCAGTTCCAACGAGATAGGTATCCGAGCCATCACCGCCTCCCGGAACATCCGCATCTAGATTCGAGAACGCGGAGTATTGATTGCCGTAACCTTCGGTCGTCACGTCGGTCATGTTCGATGCCGACCAACCGCTCCATGAGCCATACTCGCTGTTGTAGGAGTTTGCGAATTCGAGCGGACCGGTGCTGATGAACCCAGACTCGTCGGAGCCATTTTGAAACGACTCTTCCTGCAAGTTGCTTCCGATATCTTCCACATCGATGGTGATGGGAGTCGATTCATGAAGCGGTGATTGACCTTCGTAGGTCACTGTCAAAGTGGACGTGTCGTCGTCCTGCAGCGTCAATTGGATCGCTTGATTGGAGAAGCCCACTGCGGCGGCGGTGACTGTGATCTGGCGATCGCCATCGACATGCAGGTTGTCGAAGACACGAATCGGAACCGTGATCGTGTCTTGGCCCGCTGGGATGATCACCATTGCCGGCAATTCGACATCGCTGCTGTCAGTTGACAACGCGACCTCAAGTGCCTGCGAGTTGTCGAGTGTGTTCCGCTGCAGCGAGAAATTCGGCAGCGTGTTCTCGACAGCCGCGAGCTTGACATCGTCGATGGCAAAGTAACCCGGCGTGTTCATCCCGTATTGGCCAACGTCCGTGGAGGACAATTGGAAATGAAGTTCCGTTGCCTCGCCAATGGCGGTCAAGTCGACGGTGGTCCATTCGTCGATGACGTAGTCGAGTGAGTTGTCTTCGAAACGATAGTCGGCAAGATAAAAGTCCACTGTGCCGATGCTTTCGCCCGTTGCGGATTTACCTTCGATGGTCAAGATAAATGTGTCGGGGTCATCGCCCGTTGCACCGCCGAATTGTTTGGCGAAAGCGTCGCCTTGCAGCATCGACAATGCAGCATAGGTGGTGTTCGTGATAGCGATGGATTCAAACGGTTGCGAACCTTGTTCGCGACGAATGACGGCGTCGGATCCGTTGAAGCCAACGCCGTAGGTGCCGGAGTCTCGGGCCCCGTCTCCGGTAACCGCGGAGTACTGGTTGAAGTATCCGGGAGTGGTTGTGTCGGTTGCTCGGCTGATGGCAAATCCCGACCAACTATCAAAACCAAACGCGTTGCTGAACGAGTTTCCAAAGCTCAGGTTGCCTTGTTGGAACGCACCGGACGGTCCAGCGTTGTTCGCGTAGCTGCCCGAAAGCACGCCGCGTCCGAGAACTTCAAAATCGCCAATCAGTTCGGCATTGCTTTCGCTCAAATCCGACGCCGGGCCAGTCAACGAGAGGCTGGGGCTTTCGAGATCCAAAATGAGGCTTTGGAGTGTTTGTGTTTCAAACCCCAGGGCACTTGCCTGAATGCTCCAGGCTTGGTCCCCCGTCAACGACGTGTCGTGCTGGATCAACCAAGTCACTTCCGCTGATCCGGTGTTTGCAGGAATGGTGATCGATGTCGGCCCCGACACACGGTCATTAAGCGATTGAGACAGTGTCACCGCCAGTTCGTTCGATACGTCATTGGTTTGACGCGTGATTTGAACTCGCACTTCGGTGCCCTCGGTCACCGACGAAAGTTCGTTGTCGTCCCCATCCAAGAGCTTCAACGCGAAGGTTGGTTGTTCATCGTCGATGACTTCCACCGCGAATTCCGCATCGGTGGCGGATGGGTGCGAGGCGGTCACCGTGAAAACACTGGCGTTATTCAACAAGGAGTTGTCAATCACTCCCACCTGAAACGTGGCGGACGCGGCGCCCACGGGAACCGTGACAGTGCTAGGAAGGTCAAGGAGCCCTGTCGCTGGGTTCGTGAGATTGACCGTCAGCGGCGAGTCCAGAATGAAGTCGTTGCGGGCGACGGTAACAGAAACCGTTTGTCCCGGATTGCCTTCGCTCAAAGGACTCGTCGGTTCGGTTACCGACAATTCACGAACATCGTTGTCGACGATTTCAACGTCCAGCACCGCATTCTCATGTCCGTCGGCTGATGCGGTCAGTTGCAATGATTGATCAAAGGAAAACCGATCATCGTCAAACAAGTTGACTTGGAAGGATGTCTCGCGTTGTCCCGCGACAAAGGTCACGTTGGTTGGGAATCCCAAACGCGTTGATTCGCTCGATTGTAGAGTGACTGAAAGTTCGCTTAAAACATCGGCTGCATTACGGCGGAGTGTGACTGTGGCGGCGGACTGACCTTCTGTCTGTTGCAGCGATTCGACCGTGTACGCCAATGCTAGAACATCGTCATCCAAAACGCTCAACGTGCGAATTCGCGGCGCCTGCAGTTCGGCAGTTGCCGTGAAGTTGACGAATGTGTCTGGCCCCACCAAATCATCGTCGGCTGGTGTGAACGAGAATTCGGTGTAGTCCGATCCAGCCGGAATGGTGATGGTGGTTGGACCGGAGACCAATGAAGGATCGGAGTTCGAAATCGACACCGTGAACGGCGACGTGTTGTCCAACGATGGACGCGAAACGCGAGCTTGGACGGCCTCCGATTCGGGAGTCGCGGCGGAGGCGAGGTCGAGTGAAACTTGAGGACGCTTGATCGTCACATCATCAATCGCGAAATACGTCGGCGTGTTGATCCCGTAGTCGCCCACGTCCGATGAACGTACTTGGAACTGAATCGACTGAGCCCCTACCAAGGAAGACAAATCGACTTGAATCCACTCGTCAACGATGAAGTCATCCTCTGCGTTTTCGAATCGATAGTCGGCCAGAACGGTTGTCACGGTTCCAATGTTCTGGCCGTTGGCATCCAAGCCGTGGATGTCGACTTCGAAGAAATCAGGGTCGTTGCCTGTCGGCCCCCCAAACTGTTTGGCAAAGGAGTCTCCCTGCTGCATCGACAATGCTGCATACGTGGTGTTCGTGATCCAAAGCGAGTCGAATGACGATCCTACAGAAGGATCTAGCTGGATCGTGGGACGGTCCGAGGCCTCGGCATATTCTGAGTAGAACCCAACGGCATACGTGTCGGATGCTTGGTGTCCTTCGCCCGTGAACGCACTGTACTGGTTCATGAAACCAGCCGTGGTGTTATCGGTTGCTTTTGAAATGGCAAAAGCCTGCCAGCTTCCATACAGCGGATCGAAGTCGTTGTTGAGCAACAGTTCGTCTTCCGCGAAACCGTTGTCGTTGCGATTCGAGAAATCACCGGACAGTTGTGCGCCGATCGTTTCAAAGCCAACCGTTGCCAACCCCGTCTCTTTCGCGTGCAGCACGGCGACGCCATCAACGTCCAATCCCGCACTGCCGACTGTCGGTGTCGGGTCATAGATCGGATCGCCCTGCCCATCTGTGACAGTGCCGTCGCCAAAAATATCAACTAACCGAACATGCGTGATGGCGGTGACATCCAAGCCGGCACTGCCGCGCAGTTCTTCCAGGTCGAAGGGAGTTCCGAAACCACCGCGGTATTTGCCCGCCAAGTTGTTTAGGTTCGTCGCGTCCAAGGAGCCAAAGGCACCGACCGCAGCATCGGTTCGCGAATCGCTTTCGAATCGTACAAAATTTGTGCCGTCCGAAGAAACCTCCACAAAGCCCAGTTCAAGAAAGGTATCCGAGAAGGAGTTTTCAAACACAGCAAAGTCGAAGCCCAGGCCGTCTCGAATGGGCTCGTCGAATGTGAGTGTCAACGTTCCGTTTCGACCCAACGATACAATGCTTCCCGAAAGTCCCTCCGCGGGACCGAGAGCCTGTGAGCTGTCTTGCCAAGTGTCGCTGACTTCGGCTCCGGGCGAGTAGTCCGAAACGCCTGTCGCCCAGCCCACGATTGCCGGTGATTCACGATCAATCGCGGTCGATCCTTCTTGTCCGGCGGCGGGAGCGTACGGACCTGCCGCGAGGAGACGACGGTTTTCCAGCGATTCCAACGCCAGGCGAAGTTGTTGGCGTCGGGCGGTGCGGGTGAAGTTTCGAAAAAACACGGGAGTTCTCAAGGGTGGTGAATCGTTGGGTGTGTCTTACAGATTGGCGTTGTCGTGGCCCGCACGGGTGCAAAGAGCAGCCAGGATTTCCAAGTCAAGTTGCTCGGTCAAAAACGAGACAGATCCATCCACTTTCAAAACCATCACTCCGCCAACATGGAAACTACGCATGTCGTTCTCAAATGCGGGGGCTTGGTTGATGCTAAAAGCTTGGTCGAAAAGATTGCGACCGTTGATCCATTGCCCATCGGGAAAGGCGGCGTCTTCTGACACAATCACTGTGTGCGAACTGCCATCCAACACATCCCGAAAGGCCAATGCTCGATCGTGAAGCATCATGCCGTTGGGCGGATCGTTGCGACCGGTGATCCGTTGGCCATAGATGCCGCCGTAGTCCGAAGCACCCCTTCCCTGAATCGTGCCCTCGGAACGTGGAGTGGTTGGGCAGAGAAAACCAGGAAGCACGGTCGAGGCTGCCTCCTCGTTTTCGGGGGCATCGAATGGCAGACCAAAATCGATCTGTTCGGCAAGGGATGCTTGCTCCAAGAAAGGCAACACGAACGCCGACCAAGCATGCTGTTTCCCATTGGGAAATTGCGGTCGGACCTCAATTGCGCCCGGTGGAAAGTGTCGATAGGCCGAGTGGTAGTTCTGCAGTGCCAATCCGATTTGGTGCAAGTTGTTTTGGCAACTGGCTCGTCGCATGGCTTCACGGGCGGCTTGCACCGCTGGCAACAACAAACCGACCAATACGCCAATGATGGCGATCACAACCAACAGCTCCACCAAGGTGAAACCTGTTTGCGCAGTTCGAGCGGGGTTTTGTTGGAACGCGGGAAGGAGCACGATGCCATGCAGTCGATGCGGTCTGCTCGCCCGACGATGTTGATGCTATCAACCTCGTTGAACAATCCAAACCGAAGTGGATGAAAATGGCAAAGCGAAAGTCCGTTTCGCTTCGACGCCGACCTCGCCCAAGAAGGTCACTTAGCGTCCGTTGCGTGGTAGGTCTTCTGACTCCCGACAAAAACTGCAACCTTCGCCTTCTCGTCCGTCACGGAAAACTCCGATCAATGACAATGGCACAAGAGGAAGGATAGCTGCTGAAGTTGAATCAACTTCATGTCGGATACAGCGGCCGGGCCGTCTCGGAATCGCACCGAAGTTCCCTGTTTCCAGACTGTCAGCTTCGACAGACTGGCACCACGTAACGTTGGCGGTAGTATTCCCAGCCGCCTTCGGGTTGTCAATCCAATTCCTTCGACCCGAAAAATTGGAACTGCGGAAATGCAAGCGTTTCATGATGCCAAAAGACCGGCCGGGGACTTTGGGCGATTCGTTCACCGCTGGTAAATCGGTAGGTAGTGATAGCGAACGCTGAGACTCAAAATCGACAGAGCGGTCGCGTACGCCAAGCCGACGTTTCTTTCCTCGCCCTGATGGCTGGCCCAAGATCCGTTGTCGGATTGCAGACGCAGCAGCAGTTCGGGAACCAATTTCGCCGCCGTTTCAGCGGCCTCGCCACCGACCTGGTGCATCCCCTGGGCGTAGTAGTACATGCCATAGAAGAAGAAGCGTTCGTTGGTGCGAGGCGGATGTTCCAGCAACCACGCCGCCGCCCCCGCAACCAATGGCGAGTCGTACCGTCCGCAGGTTTGCATGGCGAGCAGACCAGCGGCGGTCATGGTGAAGGCTGGATGATGCGTGCCGGGTGTGTAGGCAAAACCGCTGACCTTTTCTCGCGGTTGCCCGTTCTCATCAAGAGGCGATGTGTAGGACTCTTCCAGGTATTCCACCGCAAATTCAATGGCCTCGGCGGGAACATCCAGTCCGTCATTCTTAGCCGATCGCAATGCCATGACTTGCCAAACCGAGACCGACAAATCTGAATCACGGGAATCGGGTTTGTAACGCCACCCGCCTTGCAGACGTTGCGGTTTGCGAACCGCTTGAGACTTCAGAATGACCTGAATCGCTTGAACCAGTGCTTGATGAATTCGTTCGTTTTGATCAATTGTGGCTCCCATGCCAAGGATCTCGGTCAGCATGAGCGTGGTGATGCCATGCCCATACATTCGGGATCCATCATGGTGTCCAAAATAACCCTTCGTTTGATTCCTGGGTTGCAACACAAATTCGATGGCCCTGCTCATGGCTCGGCCTTCAGCGGTCCTGGGCTCTGGGATTGTGCCGATGGAGGCCAGAGCCATGATGACCAAAGACGTCATGGCGGTTGAGTTTCCGCGGTCTGCGATCGAGCCGTCGGCCTTTTGCAACCGAAGAAGAAACTGCACGCCCCGGCGCACGGATTGGTCAATCGAGTCGTCCACGTACAGGTCACGTGGGTCTTCGGCTGCCCGCGTTGTTGTGCCATTCATCGTGGTCAGTGAGCCAAGCATCATTGGACCGACAGATGATGCAAGCAGTCTCGCCAAACACTGGCGGCGAGTCTCGATAGCATGATCATTCCGACTCATTGTCAGCCTCCTTGTCCCGGGGCGCTGACGACTTCGATTTGCTGGATTCGGCCGAGACTGCTTCGAAATAGGCCTGCACCGCGCGTCGATAGGTCAGCGGGATCCGCACTTTTCGGTCTTGGATTACTTCTTCGGTTTGCTGTTCTCGAAGCGATCCCCAATCACCATCGACGATGTTCCACTGACTCGCATCGATCAGCGAATTGTCGCGGTTCTGTCCCTCTCCCAACGCTGGATTATTGGCTTGGTCCGCCATCTTCTCCGCGGATGCTTGCTCGCCATTGGTCGTTGGCATTCCGGCCTGAGCAATCTGCTGCACTTGTTGTCGCCGTTGCTGTGCCAGGTTGCGAATGGCTTGTTCCGCAGCTTCCGCGAGCGTGGACGATGCCTGGCCGGACGACATCTGGGTGCTTTGGATGGATTGCGATTGTGAGTCACCACCCGACTGACTTTCACCTTCGGCTGACGGTTGACCGCTTTCGCCTTCCGATTGCCCAGACTGAGAAGTATCCGTTTGGTCTTGTGAATCAGCGGATTGAGAGTCACCTTCGGGCGACTGTTGGTTGCTCGAGCTTCCCTCCTGCATTTCTGGCGGAGGGGCATTGATCGCGCGATCCAATTCGTCGAGTGTTTTGGCAAGTTTTTGACTCGGACCTTCCGAGGATGCTGCCTGAGAAGAAGACGATTCGGATGAGTCCGAAGACGACTGTTGCTGACTTTGCCGAGCCAATGCATCAGCACGTTGTCGCAGTTGGTCGGCCGCCTGAGCCAATTGCTCGTTGGCCTGACTGGCTCGGCCCGATCGAAGTGAATCGCGAGACCTGTTCATCGATTCTTGGTTGATTTCCTCGAGGTCGTCTGCGATCTCGGACAGCTCGGTTGAGGAGGTGTCGTTGCCCAGACGCTGTTCATGTCGCGCGGCGCGGCGAAGTTCTTCCGCTGCCATCGCGACTGAATCTTGCAAGCGTTCCTGTCGAGTTGTGAAAGGCTCTTTGGATGAATCGGGTGGTGAGAGTGTGTCAGCCATCGCCAATGATTTTTGGTTGCTTTGCAACGACTCTGCGATGGACTGAAGCTCTTCGGCGGCTTGCTGGGTCGCTCGAGCAAGCAATTCAGCAGCGGGATTGGCAGCGTCCAAGTTGGCGACCGCTCGGTTGCGAGCATCCTCGTATCTCGCCTTCGACTTCTCCTCCGCTGCACGTGCAACATCGCGAGTTTGCTTGGCCGCTTCGGCAGCCATTTTGGCTTCGTCGACTTGGGTTTGCCGATTGGCAACGTCTTGCTTCGCCCACGCTTCATCCGGATGCTTTTTGAGCTGGCTCTCCGCCCGGTTCAATTGATTGCGTGCGTTACGTTCTTGGTTCTGAGCCTGCTGGATACGCCGCCCAGCTTCGTCGGCACTGCGTCGCCACGCCTGGGTTTCGCGTTGCAGTGATTGCAAGTATTCGTTCTTGTTGCGGCGCTGCATGGACTCCAATTGTCGAGCAGCTTTGGCTCGTGAGTTCTCGCTGTTGTGGAGCGAGTTCTGCTGCATACGTCGTGCACGTGCCTCGAGCTTTGCTGTCTGCTCCGCGGAAGCTTGCACGGCTTCGCGAAGTGTTTCGTTGGCCGTTTGAAGGTCGTCGAGTAAAGCTTGTTCGTTTTGCGATTGTGCGGCGGCCCGCGTCGCATTGTCCAGTTGCGAACGCACGTCTTGGATTTCTTTCCGAGTCGCTGGTTCGTTGGCCCAACCGCTCGCAGATTCCGCGACGTCCAGGAGATGATTTTGGACCGCGTTGGCCCGGTCCATTAACGATCGAAGCTCGTCACGAGCCACTCGTTTGCGTTCGGAGAACTCAGCGTCCGAACGTTCCAGATTGCGACGCAAGTCGGTTTCTTCATTGGCAGCTTCCCGGATCATTTGCTCAGCAGCCTGAACCGTTTGCTCCGTGATGTTTTGCAACGACTCTTGCATTGTGTCGTCGGTGGGAAGCTTCTTTTCCAGTTGTTTGAGTAATTGTTCGGGCGTCATTTGATTGGCCTGAGCCACCGACTCCGCCGCATCAAACGAGCTGTTCATCGCGGCATCAGGCATTTCCAACTTGGCTAACTGGTCGAGTGCATCTCGCGTCTGCGCGGCGTCCTCCCCCGAATCGACCGCCTCGAAATGATCCGCAACCGCCTCCAACGTTTGGGCCAGATCCTGCAGGCTTTCCGAGGCTTGGTCCGGTGCATTTTCGCTGAGTTCTTTGGCAATCGCTTCCGATTGTTGTTGCATTGCGGCGATCGCGGTGTCCGCGTCTTTGGCAATTTGTGACTCCTCCGCGGAAGAGTAGTCCGCATTGTTAGCTCGGTTCGCAAGTTGTTCAGCGATGTCGGTCACTTGAGCCTTGAGCGTTTCGAATTCTTCCTCCGCTGCCTCGGCAACTTCCGCTGGAGCGTCGGGATTCTCGGATTGGTCCTCTTGAATCGCTTGACTTTGTTGTTGAGCTTCCACGGCCGCTTCTCGAGCTTGGTCAGCAAGTGAAGGTGCGATGCTCTTCAGAAACAGTCTCGCCTCCTCCATCAAAGTATCCACTTCGCTGGAGGTGGACTGGTAAACGGCGACCAGTGATTCGATGGGGATGGCGGCAGAAACCGGGATTTCATTTGCCCAGCGTCGACGGTTCAAGCGGTCACGTGCTTGGCTGGCGTTTGCATCCCAGCGAGTCGCCTGCAAACGATCGGCAGTTTTCGGTTCCATGCCAATGTGCCGGATTTGCGCCATCGGCACTTCGTTGGCGGTTTGAATGTGTTCCATCCGGATTGGTTGTTGAATGACCGTGTCCGCTTCACCACGTGCGTACCTTTCACGATCCGCAACATACTGAAGTTGTCTAGAGGAACGTTGGATGAGGTTGCCCGCATCGAGCGTCATGATCGCTTTCGTTAAACGATCAAAGAAAACGTTTTGGTCAACCTGCAAAGAATCTGGAACTCTGAAGCCCTCGGAGGTGACCTCTCGCAGCGATCGCAAAATCAGATCGAGGTCCGAAACGATCGTGACTTTGGAGTCAGCACGTTGTTCTTCCGCAAACTTCAGTGTTTCCAGTCTCTGTAGCATCGACGTCGTCAACGTTTCGTAGTGCTCGCCGTAGACGTTCTCGAAAGACTTCGCCTCGGCCAGTTCGTTGGAATCACCTCGCTCCGTCAGTTGTTCGATCCTGCGTTTGGCGTCAGTTTGTTGTTTGTCGACTCGAGCGAGACGTCGCATCAGTCCGGTCCACGCAAGCGGTTCGGCCGCAGTTTCTTTGGTCATGGTGAGGACCTGTCGAAAAGCCTCTCCGTGCAGCAACGCATGAATGCGAAGAGACTGGATCTCGGCAGCAATTTGACGCATGGTTTCGCGGAACGGTTTTTCCGCGTTTCCGTCTTGTGAGGTGCGAAGCTGGTCTCGGGCGTCGTTGATCAGTTGGGTTTTCTGATCGACAAAGCGATGGATTTGTTCGTGATGTCGGCTGACTTGTTCGGGAACATCATTCTCGAACTCTTTCAGCAGACCGCTGACTTGTCGCAGTTGCTGCACCAGCAATTCGCTTTGACCCGGAAGCCGAATCAGCGGGATGCCCGCGGAAGGATCCGCTAACAACTCCGAGGTGGACTGGATGGTTTGCAGATCTTTCGAGAGACCGACGGCCAACTCGATGGCGAGCATCGCCTGGACCGCATCGCTCGTTTGTTTGGTGAGACGAGACAGGTTCTTTGGTTGCGCGCCGAACGTGCTCCAGACACGTTTTCGCTGGTTGGCTGCATCGCTTGTTGAAGACAATTTGGATAGAGACTGCCAGGCGGATACGTTGGCTTGCGATTGTGCAAAGGCATGGTTGGCCGCTGAGATCACTCGAGCCCACTGGTCGATGGTGATCGGATCAGAAACCTCCGCAAGAATCTGACGAATACTTGTCGCGCCGTCAGTCGCAGCGATCTCATCACCGGATTCGTCCCATCCCGAGATGCTTTCCCAACGGCTAGCAAGTTCCTGCAACTGTCTCTCGGTTTCATCGTCCAGGCCAGCGGAGTTTGCATCCGGTGTTTGCAGACCTTTGTCAATGTTGATTCGTATTTCTTCGTTCAGTTGAAGCAACTCGTCGAGCCAAGGAACGATCTGTTGCGTCAGAGATTGTTGTTTCTTGAGTGATTGATGTCGGGCCGGATCAAAATTTGATTGGGCGATATAGACGTCAATCCAATCCGATTGGCCACGATGTCCGGATCGGTCAACCGCGATCAAACGGGTTCGCAAGCGACTGCCGGAGGGGAGTTTCGCATCAGAAGACTTCCTGCCGTCAAACCGTGCCAAATCCCACTGCACATCAATCGGCGCGGAGCTCAACGCAGGTGAAATCGCGAGTCGGTTTTCGACGATGCCCTCGCCTTCCAGCACGATCTGCTGAATGGCATAGTCCATCGGCATATCGTCTTCGACTTCTCCTGAGAGAGAGATTACCGCCGCGGGGGAAGCGATCTGGCGTCGAGGCGACGAATCATTCCAGCTCGCGATGGGGCTGCGATCCACAATTGGATCGATCGTGTAACGAGGTGAAAACGGGTTGTTCAGGCCCGACTCTTTCGCGATTGCGTCGACTCGAAAGCTGCCCGGCGTCGAGATTGGCAAAGAGATCTGAAACTCTTGGTTGTCGGACGAAACCGGTTGAAGATCCATCCCGGAACCACGCGTCGTGAACAGCACTTTGGCATCTCGAACGGGCTGGTCGAACGTGACCGTCATCAAAGCTTTGGTTCCGACAAATGCGTTCAGGTCACCGTGCGTTTCCGTCACGGTTCGGTTGGGAAGCTTCGTGTGAGCCGGGAATTGATACTCCTTTTCAAATTTGATCGCCCGTGGCCTCGGCCGCGGTGTCAACGTGTTCCAAAGAGTTTCCGCGTCGCCCGCGACGATTCGATAATCAACTGGCGTTTGCTCAATCGCCAAATTCGCTGCGTAGTTCGCTCGTTGCTTCGAGTCTGATTCGCCAGCGGGGGCGACATCATCCATCAGGTCATCGTCAATGCGGTGAACCATCCTTTGGCGGTTGAAGCCAAATTCGCCCCGAGTTTCCAGCCATACTTCTGATTTCCCCAGACGTTCGACTTGGACCATCACCCCTACCAAGTCGCCTTCGGCAACCATCCCGGTGGCGGGATCGGGTTGCAGCAAATGGATCTTCGCCAGCGATGCACGTTGGATCGGAGCGACGGGCACAAAGACTCGCGCGAGTCGACGTGCCATCTGCAAATTGGGGATCAGGCTCAATAGGCCGACGACCAAAAACAAACCACATGCGATCGCAATGGTTTGGCCAATCATTTTCCAGGGCAGCAAGCGGCGGACTTCCACGCCGACCATCTGCGATGCGACATTGGTTTGGAGCCGACATCGGAAATCGGGTGAACCGTTGAGGTGTTCGACTTCAGCCAACTCCACGGCGGACAAGACTTGTCCTCGCATTTGCTGCTGTGCCAATTCGAAGCTGTTGGCGACGTCGGCGTCATTGCTGTTCAGTGCGGATGCGATTCCGGATCGATATGCAAACCAGCCTGCACCCGCATAGGCGACAAGACTGAGCAGTGCGCGAATGATGTTGCCCGGGCGAATGAAATGATCGATCGCGGCGAGGAGTAGCATTGCGATGACCAGCACCGTGAGGCCCATCGCAATGCCACGACAAACCTGAAGCCAAGCTCGGCGTCTCGCGAACGAGCGAAGCACGCTTCGCGTCGTTGGCAGCAGTTCGCTGGGGGCGGTGGGAGCCTTCAACTGAATGGGGCTCGACATTCCATAGGGCACTTCGCTCATATCAGTCCCGACCTCTTTCGCATCCACCATTCCGCCGCCAACAGCAGCAGAACGACAACGAATAGCCACCATGATTCCCACAACAGCGTGTCTGTTTCTATGATCTGGCCACGGGAAAGTGGAATCAACTGGTTCAACATTTCCTCGGCGGATGATTCGTGGACATATGTGCCGGCTCCCGCGGAAGCGATCTCTTTCAGTCTCGATTCGTCCACCGCGACACGATCCAATTCGCCTTTTCCGGCTGATTCCACCCAGATCGGTGCCGAGGCCTTCAAAGCCGAGGCGTCATAGCCGCTGGCTCGAATACGGACACGGTACGCACCGGGCGGCAGCGGTGGAGTTTGACCGAGGTACGTCTTTCGAGCGGCGTTGTCCAAGTTCAATGGAATCGTCGCGAAAATTTGGTCATCGCGAATCAGGATCGCGTCGACTGTTGCCGTCGATGGATTGGAAGCGTCTGTCTCCAATGCATCCGTGTCCAACAGCCTTGCCCGAATCAACGCTTTTTGACCGGACGAATAGTCGATCTGATCCGTGCCAATGGCAACATAGTCGTCTCGCACGGCGTACGGTGGCGGCATGACGGCGGTGAGCAGTTGATTCCAAAATCGCCCATGCAATTGGCTCTCGACCTTGTAACGCCAACGCCAGGTTTGATCTGTGGCGAGATAGAACACTCGGCCGGCACCAAACAACCGCGTGACCAACCAGGGAACACGATCGTTTTGACCGTCCGGAGTTGGTTCAACGATGGCGTCCGCCCAAACTTCTGCGTCGGCACGAGCGGTGATGGGCGGAATGGAGTTCGGCGTCGGCATTGCGCGCCACAACTCTTCATTGTTGTCGGTGCCAGCCGCCAGCAACATCACGGGCTGTGAACGACCTGCCGTCGACGGACCGATTGATTTCACCAACGGTTGGTTTTTTTGGTAGCGAAGCAGTGCCGTGTTGTCGGAAATTGTGGGAGCTTGTTCGAAATTGACTGGAATCAAGTCGCTCAAAGATTCAATTCGCGAAAGGCGGTTGTATCGACCGTCTAAAAGGATCAATCCGCCGCCGCGTTTGACAAAACCTTTCAAGCCTTCCGAATCCGAATCCGTCCATTGTTCCGGCGGGACTTCGCCAAAAACAATCGCATCGTAGCGGCCCCAATCGGTCTCGGTCTGAGGGACTTCGTCGTTCTGGTCGCCACGTTGGATGTTTGGCATGTCCGTGCCGGCACCGATCAGAACTGTGTCGACTTCCCACGCTGGGTCACGGGCGAACAAGTTCCTCAGGTAGCGAGTCTCCCAGCGTGAGGAACCGTCCAAGATCAACAACCGGCGGTCACGATTGGCCGCGGCGACGCGAAAATCCCAGCGGTCGTTGTCGGATTGTCCGAGGTCGAAGGATGACGCGAGTTGATTGCCATCGGTGCGGGGCGATTCTTTGGATGCAGAGACGGAAGCGTTCTCCCGCGAAATGGTCGCCGTGAATGGCAGTACCAAACTGTCGTGATCCACCCCTCGGCTTTCGTTGTCCAATAATCGCTGACTGAGTGTTTCCACCGGAAACTCAAAATCAACTTCCGTTTGGCCGTCTTCCGTTGCCACGATTGACTCGCTCCAGACGACTTGGTCGCCGGATCGAAGGTTGATACGGAGTGTTTCATTCAAAACACCAAAGTGTTTCGCAACGATCGTTCCCGTCAGTCGTCCATCCGAGGCAATCCGCTCTGGGTGCAGCACATTGATGATTCCGATGTCCGCCGGTTCATCGATGCTGCCCATTCCAATCGTGTGAATCTGCCATCCAGTTTGCGACAATTGCCAAGCAAGATCGGATGCGTCTGCGACGTTGGCGGAGTCTCGCCCATCCGAAAGCATGACCAGAGCCAGCGGTGTTCCCGTCTCGAGTTGCTCAGTCGGAATCGCGTCGTCCGACGTATCGGCGTCCGTGGTGGGAACCAAAGGTCTCAAGGCCGCGGATAGATTTGTGCTGACACCGGTGGCTTCTCCGAGGACCGAATGCGACGACTCCAGTGTCTGATCATCGTCAACATCGTATGACTTCCATCGTGTCTGAGCTGTCGAGTCGAAGCTGACCACGTCGATCAAATGAGTTTGCTTCAATTGTTCGATCCAACCTGATTGCTCACCACGACCGAACAGTAATTCAGCCGCTCGTTTCAAGCGGTCCGGTGACAGCCCATCGGACGAGTCGCGTTCACTCATGCTGAGCGATTGGTCCACTGCGAAGATCAGGCGAGCAGGTTGTCCAATGGTTTGACGGTGATGCCAAATGGGACCGGCCAGCAACAACACGATCAGAATGATCGCGGTGCCACGAAGAGCCGGCAACGTCCAAGCGGCGGCACCATCAAGTGTTCTGGTCTCTCGTGAATAGAGCCAAACTGTGGCGCCTCCCAACAGAACGGCGATCATCACGATCAGCCAAGTCGGCAGGTCCCAAGCGAATCTCAGACTGGCAAGAGCAACCTTTGTGAATGGGGCCATCATGATCGCCCCTGTGTCGAGACAATCGGGCGAGTCCAAGTGCGAATGGACGACTTAGGTCTTCCGGCAAATTGTTGCCAAAGCAACTCGGCAATCAGCACCAGCAGCACCAAAGCCATCAAAGGACGCCAGACTTCTTGCCCAAAACGGTCCGACGCGGTCGCTTCGACCAACGCATCCGGTGTCGCAAAAAGGCGAGCATCGATGCGTTCGGCAAAGGTTTCGATCTGATCTGATTCGAGGCCACGCAGATTGGATTCTTCCGCGGGAATTTCGGCAACACGAATGAGTGAGGTGTCTGGTGTGGCTTGCTCGCCGTCAGATTCGGCAGATTGAAATTGGTAGATGCCGGGAGCGTCTGTTGAAGCAAATTGGCTGAATGAACGATTGGGTTCGGGATCGTCTGCGGTCGGCAAGTCGCTCGGGGTGGCGACGTCGGCTTGAGTCCCGTCGGGCAGTGTGACTTTCCATGCGGACGGCATTCGCGGTAGCAACATCGGGTCTCCCGCGGTGACGTTCAGCGATTCTTGATCGCCAACCAGGCTCAGAAACAGTTGCTGCATCATCGGAAGGTAAATCGCTCGCAACGGGAACGTCGACCACTCCGCGTCGCACCCGATTGCAAATTGGATCACCGGTCCTCGACCAACGACCAAGGGAGCCTGGTCAGCGGTTCGCAGAAGAATACTGGTGGTTTCCGCTGTGGTTGGATCCAGTTGCAAACGGCGGTAGCGACCCACACGGACCTCTTCCCAAATGGCGTCTCCGGCAT
Source organism: Rhodopirellula halodulae (assembly GCF_020966775.1). Taxonomy (NCBI): domain Bacteria; kingdom Pseudomonadati; phylum Planctomycetota; class Planctomycetia; order Pirellulales; family Pirellulaceae; genus Rhodopirellula; species Rhodopirellula halodulae. The sequence continues at coordinate 1,589,285 of NZ_JAJKFV010000029.1, forward strand.
CTTGCAGACTGCCCCAAACGCTCTGGCGGCCTCGAGGTGGCAAAATCGAGAAGCCGAGATCAAGTTGCTCATCCGCCGTGACTTCGACGGTGTCATCCAAGACTTGCTGGACATCGGACGACGTGATCAATCGATCCAGTTTCGCCGGAAGCCAGTCCATCTGATTCCAAGACTCCGCGGAGACTTGCTCGCCGTCAAAGAAAACGACTTGTCCGTCGGAGGCAAAGAAACTCTGTAGTAAGTCTCGGTCGTCGGACCGATCCATGGTGCTCTTCTGCAAATTGGCAAACACAATCACATCTGGACGAGACGCCGTGTCCCGGTGCTTTCTTAGTTCTCGTTTCCAATTGGATGGACTGAGAACTCGGCTGCTGACTAAGTCGGCTCGCTCGTGTTGATCCACGGTTGCGAATGCGAATGGGCTGAGAGCAAGACGTAGGAAATCGGTTTCGCTCTCAAGCGGTTCGTTCGATGGGGCACCGTCAACCAGCCAAACCTGAATTTGCTCCAACGCGTTCCATGCCAAGCGACGACGATTGTCCGCCGCAATCGCGTCGGTATGTTCCACTGCGAAAGCAAGTGAATGGTTTCCGGATTGGTCCGGAACATGGGTGAACGCGACTCGGGCGGTGCTGCGTGGAGCAAGGTCGATGGAATCCGTCTGCACCGATTGCCCGTTGAGCAACCAACGTCCGCTAATTCGCGAGATCGCGCGGTCGGAGTCATTGCGGACACTGGCAATGAACTGAACGGAGCGATCTTTCAAAACTGCTGGCGAAGCGGTCTCGATCGATTCGACTAGCAAGTTGTCGAGTGCATCGTCGGCACCGGACACGTTCAGCAGATCGACTCGCGGTGAGGGTGTCATGCGGTCCAGTTGGCCGCGAATTTCGTCAATGTAGTCCAGCCAACGATTGCTGCTCGGCAAGCAGTTCGTTTGAAAATCGCCGCAGAGTACGATCCGGCGGTTGGGGTGGGACGCTTCCTGACAAGCGTCCAAGCCAACACGCAGCGTTGTCGTGTAGTCGCTGGGCGGGCCGTTGAACGTGCACTCGGAAAGCTTTGCCAACGCGTCTCGTGGGGAAGAACGTTCGAAGACCTCCTCCAGCCGACTGGTGGTGGCCAGGATCACCTCGTCGCGGCGTGAGAGATTTTCAATCAAACCGGAGGCTGCTTGGAACGCACGGTCATGCCGTCCCGCGGCTTGCATGGAACGACTGTCGTCCAACAGCAGAACCAAAGTCAGTGGTTCGGATCCGGGAAGGGCTCGCGCGGAAGATAGCAGAGGACGAGCCATTGCCAACGCAAGCAGGATGGGGATTGCACAGCGGAGTGCCAGCAAAATCCATTGATGCCATTGCATGCGGCGTCGGTTTTGAGCCACCACATCCTTTAACAAGAACATGGCACCCCAATCGAGCGATCGATATCGACTGCGAAACAGCAAATGGATCGCCAGCGGAACGATGAACGCCAAAGCGCCGGCGAGCATTCCTAGATTGAGGAAGTTCATCGCTTGTTCGACGCTCCTGCGAGGGAGCTTAGTCGATCCAGCGTCCCGCTGACTCCGCCACCACGACGAAGCGTGACAAAGCGAGCCAGGGACTCAACCACAGGTGTGTCCGTGGTGAGCAGGGCATGGTCGACTCGGTTGCGACGACAGGCGGCTTCGATGGTCGCGTTATGACGTTTCAGAGACTCGAGGTATCGCTCGCGAATTTGTCGCGAATCGATGACTTCTTTTTGATCCGCATTTTCTAGATCACGAAATTCGATTCGATCACTGAAGGGGAAGTCGACTTCATCAGGATCCAAGACTTGCAGGAAGACCACTTCTTGTCGTTGGGCACGCAAGGATGCGAGTGAACGGCCAAGCGATTCGGCATCACCTAGTCCGTCCGAAATCAGCACCACCAAGGAGCGGCGGGGAAGTTTCGACATGGCCTGGCGGATCACCGTGCCAAGATCCGTTTCACCGCCACGGGATGAGCCAGCCAAGACTTTCAGCATGGCTTGCAAATGAGAGGGCATGGTTCGTGGTGGCAGACTTTCATCGATGTGATCATCGAACGTCATCAAACCCACCGCGTCTTGGCTCGAGAGCATCATGTACGCGATGGCTGCGGCGACCGATGTGGCGTAATCCTGTTTGCGATTGCCAATGGAACTGCCGGCGGAGTTGCCTGTCGATGCGCCGGAGCCATTCAATTGCAACGCACGACTACCGGCGTATCGCATGCTTCCACTGCGGTCGACCAGCAGCGTGCAGCGAAGATTCGTCTCTTCCTCAAACTCACGAATGTAGAGTCGGTCGCTCTTGCCAAAGGCGCGCCAGTCGATGTTTCTGAGTTCGTCACCGGGGACGTAAGGGCGATGCTCCTTGAACTCGACGCTGGATCCTTTGTGCGGCGACCGATGGCGACCTGCGGTCAGGCCTTCCACCGCCTGTTTTGCAATCCACTGCAACGCGGCGGTGCGCGATGCGTCTCGGGAGGAGAACAGGTCGGGGAAACGCATGGAATGTCGAGGCGGGCGGGCGACGGAAGGGGCGGGGAAGCAGCCATTAGTTTAGTGCAATCCGCAGCAAAAGTCGCTGAGCAAACCGAGCCTTGGGAATGGAACGGCATTGAGACGCATTGGTTCGCGGCAGACCGAATTGCAGAGCCGTTTCGCTACCACCCGAAAGCGATCCGTTGGCAGTTATGCAGCACCCGCTTCGGTCGCTCGCCAGAGAGAAGCGAAACGGGACATCTCGATGACTATGACGAAGTCGCCGCGAAAGCCTGTTCGAGGTCCGACCGCAGATCGGCGAAAGATTCCAGCCCGACCGACAGTCGAATCAACGAATCGGTGATGCCGTGTTCCGCGCGGGCTTCGGGTGCGTAAGACGCATGCGACATGGTCGCGGGCTGTTCGATCAATGATTCCACCGCCCCAAGACTGACCGCTAGACGGAACAGTTTGGTTGATTGGCACACCTGACGGACTTGGTCCAGGCTCGCGTCCAATTCGAACGTGATCATTGCACCAACGTGCGTTTCCTTCGATCCATTCTGGTGCTGACCAAACAGCTGCATCGCCAACTCGTGTTGGGAATGCGATGCCAGGCCTGGGTACAACACCGAACGAACTTTCGCGTGTGATTCCAACCACTCCGCCAGTCGAAGTGCGGTGCGAGATTGTTCGCGAATGCGAAGGTCCAAAGTCTTCAAGCCACGAGCAATCAGAAAACTACTCATGGGATCCAATACCGCTCCCGTTGCGTTCTGCACGAAGTAGAGTTGGTCAAAAAGTTCCTTGTCTGCGACCGCGAGCGTACCACCCAAGCAGTCACTGTGACCGCCGAGGTACTTCGTTGCGGAATGCATGACGATGTCGATGCCATATTCCAGCGGACGCAACAACGCGGGCGTGCCGAACGTGTTGTCTACGCCGGTCAGGATGCCTCGACGTTTGCCAAGTTTCGCGATGGCAGGAAGGTCGGAGATCGTCATCCGAGGATTGCCGATCGATTCCGTCCAAATCAGTCGAGTTCGGTCTGTGATTGCATTTTCAATTGCCTGCAGGTCGGTCACGTCCACCAGTGTGACCTCGATGCCACTGCGGTTGCAGATTTGGTGCAGCAGTCGGTAGGCACCGCCGTAGATGTCCGTGCCGGCGACCACGTGATCACCGCTCTCCAGCAACATCGTCACCGCATGGATGGCGGCCATGCCGGAGGAAAACGCGAGCGAACCGCAGCCGTTCTCGAGCGAAGCGAGCGTTGTCTGCAACCCGGAGCGAGTTGGGTTGCCGCTGCGTGAGTAATCGTATTGCCCCCATTCGCCCGCACCCGGCTGTTGAAAGGTGCTGGCAAAGTGGATGGGAGGAACCACCGCACCGGTGGAAGGATCCACTTCGTTGCCGACATGAATGGCCCGCGTGCGGAATTCGGTTTCGTCTTTAAGGTCGCTCATGTCAAACGGCTGCCAACGCTTGATCCAGATCGGCGATCAGGTCTGCGGAGTCTTCGATGCCACATGAAAATCGGATCATGTTGTCTGCAATGCCAAACCGCTCGCGTTCTTCGGGCGAGTACTTGAAGTAACTCATCACCAGCGGTTGTTCGATCAGCGATTCTGTGCCGCCGAGGCTGGGGGCGATACGAGCGATGCGAGCCGCGTCGACGACTCGGGAGGTCGTCTTCCAATCGGCGTCTTTGACGGTGAACGTGATCAATCCACCGAAGCCCACCATTTGCTCTTTGGCAATGTCGTGCGACGGATGGTTGGTTAGTCCTGGGTAGTAGACTCGGTCAACCTTTGGGTGCTGATCCAAGAACTCAGCGACCGCCAAACCGTTTTCGTTGTGACGTTGCATCCGCAAAGAGAATGTCTTCAGACCTCGTTCCAGCAGATACATGCTGTGAGCCGAGTTGACGCTGCCCAGGCAACCACGGAGGGCTCGGATCGGATCGAGCAATTCTTTTCGGCCGGAGATGACTCCCGCCAACAAGTCGTTGTGACCGCCCAAATACTTTGTCGCGGAATGCCAAACGTAATCCACGCCGTAATCCAAGGGGCGAAGGTTCAGCGGGGTCGCCAAGGTGGCGTCGATCAGTGTTTCGATTTCGTGCGCTTTGCCGAGTGCGACGAATTGTTCCAAGTCCACACAAGTCAGGTGCGGGTTGGTGGGCGATTCGCTGACCAGCATTTTGGTGCGTGGCGTGATGGCGGCTTCCATCGCGGCGAAGTCACCGGTGGGAACTTGCCGAGTGACGACACCAAACTTCGCCAAGTGCTTGCCACAAAATTCGCGGCTGCGATGGTAACACTGGTCGAAGAAAATGATCTCATCGCCCGAAGACAGGCGACTCATCAGTAGACCGACGATCGCCGCCATGCCGCTGGAGTAGACGACGGCGTCTTCCGCGTTGTCCAGGGCGGCCAATTTCTTTTCGACCAGCCGTTCGTTGGGGTTGCCGTATCGACCGTATTCCTCGCGATCTTCCCGACCCTCCACGAAATCCAATAAACGATCGGTGGATTCGAAGGTAAAGGTCGAGGCCGTGTAGATGGGAGCCGTGATGGCTCCTTCGGCCTGCTGCCGGGAGGTCGCGTCTGACGACAAGTCGCCATGGACGCAGCGGGTCGATAGGCCCGTGGAAGAAGGTCCCGCTGCGCGAGACGGTACGCCGGTCGATTCGACCGGATCAATTGCGATCGGTTTCATGTGTTGGCTTTTTAGCAGTGAGGCTGCAAGCGGCCGCAAATCCCTAAACAAACGCCATAGTGGAGGGGATGCGATTTCTCCACGACGTTCTGTCAGCCTAGCCACGACCTGGCGTTTGGGCAACCGAATTTTTACATGGCGTGGCTTGGTCGGTCTTGTTGCTGGTTCCATTGCAACGATGCTGCTGTTTGGCGAAGGTAGCTGGTACACTTCGGAGAGGTCATTCAACGCGATTCGCGAAGAAATGACGGATTGAATGTCGGGGCTGGATGGGCTGTTTGGTTGCACGCTGTTGTTGGGAAAAGTTGGGATGACTCTTCGATTTTGCTGCCTGGGAAAAGACGGGGCGGCCCCCCTTCTAGTGATCCTGTGTCTGGCAATTTTGTCCGGGAATCCGGCCATTGGTCAGTCTCCGCCCAGGGCGGACGGGGTGGGCGAAAAGGTTCGGTCATTTCGAAAGCCACCGTTGGAACCCGAAAACATCGCGGATGTCTTTCGCGAACAGTCGGAATTGGGCCAGCAACCGGGGCCGATCGATGGCGACTTGTTCAAGGAAGATCTCAGCGAGTCAGGCAAAGACGGCGGTTCTGATAATGCCGAGCCGCAAACCGTTGAAGCAGCCAAGCAGGCCGCCGAAATTGCGAGTTTGATCACGCAGTTGGGAGCACCAGAGTTTGCCAATCGTGAACGGGCGACCGCCGGGCTTCGGAAACTAGGCAGCGATGCACTGCCGGCCCTTCGCGTCGCGGCGGAGAACCATTCCGATTTGGAGGTTCGGTTGCGGGCGGAGGACGTCGCGACGGGAATCGTGAACAGCTCCGTTGCCGGACGCATTGATTCGTTTTTGGAGGGCCAGCCCGGATCATTCGACGGGTGGGAGGTGTATCGAAAAATTTTGGGCGATGGCCCGCGTCTCCGCGAGGTTTTCATTGAGATGATGTTGCGGCACGAAGATTTGGCACAGGCATTGGAGGTCAGCACGGACGCGCGAGCTCGAGCCTTGGAAACGACCATCGCCAGGGTGCAGCAACGACAACTCATTCAATCGCAGCTTCCTTCCGCCGCGGATGTGTTTGGCATTCTGTTGTGTTTCAACGACCCTGATTTGAATCTCACCAACGTCCGCGAAGGTTCATTGCTGCGGATGTTGCGGATGAGTGTCACGGGAGAGGTGCTGAAGGACGACCAGTTGAACGAGCCGTTTCGCGCGGCGCTCGCGGGATGGATTCAGCGGAGCCAACGTTCCAACTGGCCGGAGATTTTTTGGATGTCGATGCAGCACAACATGGATCGCACTCTGTCGCTGGCACAACAGGCGTTGGCTTTAAAGGATGCCTCGATCGACGAGATCGGATTGTCCTTGCAACTGATCAGCCGGTTTGGTGAGGCTGGTGATGTCAGCTCCGTCGAGCCTTTCTTGAGCGACGATCGCGTCGCCGTGCAGCAAGGATTCGTTAACGGCGAAGAAGTCCAGGGGCAAATTCGTGACCTCGCCGCGGCCACGATCGTAATTTTGCTGGACAAACCGTTGGAAGAAGTGGGGCTGAATCCGAATGCCGCGCACCCCAAGATTGGATTCTCGGTGACTGAAATTGGCTTCACGGAAAAAGAATCCGACAAACGCATCGCGATGTTGGAAGCGGTGAAGAAGCTGATCGCGGATGCCAAAGCACAAGAGCCGCCCAAAGCGGAAGACTGATCCAATGCCGCTGCGGCGGCGGGCGACATCGACCGTGAGTCGGCCGTGACAGCGTTCGTATTTTCGCCAGCCTTTTCGAGACTTCAACGCAGCCGAGTTTTTGGTCGGGGGGTGATCTCCCGAACTCGTCGGATTTGGTTAAGTTGAGTGACTGTGACTATGGACCATCTAAGAACAAATTTTTCTTTGCTTGACTGACTTATGCGAGTGCTTTCGGGAATCCAACCGACTGGTCGTCCTCACTGGGGGAACTACTTTGGTGCGATTCGCCAATACATTGATCTGCAAGAGGACAATGAGGGCTTCTATTTCATTGCCGATCTGCACGCCTTGACCACGGTCCGCGATCCTGAGGTGCTGCGAGAAAACGTGCTCAACGCCGCGTTGGATTTGCTGGCGTTGGGACTGGATCCCAGCAAGGCCAGCTTGTTCGTTCAGTCAGATATTCCCGAGGTGGCCGAGCTGACTTGGTTGCTGATGACCGGGGCGCCGATGGGATTGCTGGAACGCTGTCACGCTTACAAAGAAAAGAAAGCCAAAGGGCTGCCCGCCGATGCCGGGCTCTTCACCTATCCCGTGCTGATGGCGGCGGACATTCTTGCCTACGATTCACAGATCGTTCCTGTCGGTGTGGACCAGGTTCAGCACATCGAAGTTTGTCGCGATTTGGCGGGTTCGTTCCATCATGCATTCGGCGAAACGTTTGTGTTGCCGAAGGCGAAGACGTTGGACGTGGGAGCCAAGGTCCCCGGTACCGACGGTCAGAAAATGAGCAAGAGTTACGACAACACGTTGCCCCTGTTTGGCGAGGTGAAAAAGATCCGCAAGCAAATCATGCGGATCGTGACCGATAGTCGGCCGATGGAAGATCCGAAGGAACCAGACGACGACCATCTGTTCCAGTTGTACCAGCTGTTTGCCGGGCCCGAGGACGTGGCGGCGATGGCGGCGAAGTATCGCGCCGGCGGTTTTGGCTATGGCGAGATCAAGAAAGCCGTCGCGGATGTCAGTGAAGAGTACTTCGCCCCCGCGCGCGCCAAGCGTGAAGAGTTGGAAGCCGATTTGGATTCCGTCCGAGATGTTTTGGCGGAAGGTGCAAAGCGTGCACGCGAAGTCGCCGCGAGTGTGCTGGAGCGTGCTCGTAGAAATTGTGGGCTGAGATAGTTCATGGCCATCGTCGCTGTCGGAACGGAGATTGTTCAGTGTGCTCGGATCGCACAAATGATCCAACAGCATGGCGAGCAATTTTTAGAACGCGTTTTCACCGCAGCCGAGATTGACCACTGTGCTCAGCGGCCCGATGCGACCGGGCATTTCTCTCGTCGATGGGCCGCCAAACAAGCTGTTTTCAAAGCGTTGCGTTGCCACCGTCGAGGCGTGAGCTGGACGGAGATCGAAATCGCAACGCATCCCAACGAAGGGCCATCGATTCAGCTACATGGAATCGCAGCCTCGCTGGCAGAAGAGGCTGAGATTGATGTGATTCATCTCAGTCTCGGGGGCTGTCGAACGCAGGCCATCGCATACGTCGTGCTATGCGATTGACCAGCAGGTGGAGCTTCGCAGAACAGCAGTCGAGGTTGCCCACCTCGCGTGGTTCAATCGCGTACCGGCGAGCAATCAGCCAGCTAAGCGACGCTTGACTCTTGGCCTCTATCAGCGTTGAGTTGTGGGCAATTACTTGGGCTAAGACGAAACAAGCCGCAGCGGGTTGCTGCGGCTTGTTGATTCAATCGTCGAAGTTCGCGAGTACGTCTTTACTGGACGATGGCTCGAGCGAGGTGATCACTCACCATCGCCACCGCGAGGACCACGACCACCGCGTCCGCCTTCACCGCCGCGGCCACCACGCCCTGCGGGGCCACCGCGTGCACCTCCACGGTTACCACCGCGAAGCGCTTCCAGGTCGAAGGGTTTGCCCTTCATTTCTTCAAACTTCTTTTTCTGATCGCTGGTCAAAACGCCCAGGACTTCTTTTTCCATGTCTTCGCGCATCGTTTCCATGGCGGTCCGCATTTGTTCGCGGTCGCGGCTTTGCATGATTTCACGCATTTTGTCACGAATTTTGGTTTCCATGCCCGAGCGAATTTCGGCAAGCTTTTCTTTTTGCTCCGAAGTCATCGCCAGCTTCTCTTGGACTTCTTCGGTTCCCAAAGCCATCACGCCTTGGACCTGGATCGAGATCTCATCCAAACGCTCCATTTGCTCGAGCGTCAACACGGTCTCGAGTTGCATGCGAATTTCTTCTTGCTGTTCTTCGCGTTGCTTTTGCATCTTTTGGAAGAATTCCTGACGCTCTTCGTCCGACGCGTTTCGGAAATCAAAGTCAGGTCGGTCTTGTTGACGCGACTGCTCTTCCAGTTTTTTCAGGGCTTCGGTTTGGGTTTCGTCGACACCCAATTCTTCGCGAACTTTTTCAGCTCGCAGCAGGCCAAGCACGGAACCACCAGCACCGCGGCCGCCCATCATCATTCCGCCACCGCGAGGTCCACCACCACCGGGGCCTCCGCCGAAACCACCACGACCACCTCGGCCGCGACCTTCTTGAGCGCTCGCGATGGATTGAAGCGACAACCCTGCCACCACGGCCGCCATGGCCAGGAAACGCATCGATGGGCCAAGTTGCAAACGGGACAAACGGTTCATTGTTGAGTAACCCTGTGAAGTGGTTAGATGAGAGGTGGCCAATTGTCCGCGGCGTGTGTTGAGCTGGCGTACAAATTGAAACCAAGTGTTGTTACTGGAGATCTAACACTCGGTTCGCACGCAGGTTTCGCGAGTTTTTGAAATCTTGGCCCGCGAAAGCGGGCGTCTGCCCTTGCTTTTTCAAAAAAAATGTCTGGGCTCGCTTGTCCTGGCTGTACAGTCCAGCGATTCGAGAATCAGCCACGCAAGCGAGGGTTCACGATCATCGGCCAATGATCGAAGAGACCTGTTGAAAGCTTGTTCACCAAACCCAGTTCCGATCTCACGATCGAAAGCACAAGGATCTCCCTAATGAAGAAATTGATGTTGGCTGCTCTGGCCCTGTTCGTTTTGCCCGCCACCGTTCAAGCGGATCACCACAAGGAAACCGCTAAGAAAAACATCGTTGAAACCGCTGTGGCAGCGAAGTTCAACACTTTGGTCGCCGCTGTCGAAGCCGGCGGGTTGGTGGAAACCTTAAGCGGCGAAGGCCCATTCACAGTGTTCGCCCCGACCGATGAAGCCTTTGGCAAATTGCCAAAAGGAACGCTGGAAACCTTGCTGAAACCCGAGAATAAAGATCAGCTCGTTCAAATTCTCAAGTACCACGTCGTGGCAGCAAAGGTTCCCGCTGCAAAGGTGGTTGAGCTGAAGAAGGCAGACACCTTGGCCGGCGAAGTGACCATCGAGGTCAAAGACGGAACCGTGATGCTCAACGACAAAGTGAAGGTCGTCAAAACCGATGTCATGGCAACCAACGGTGTGATCCACGTGATCGACACTGTCCTGTTGCCACCAAGCAAGTAATCCTTGCTTCCTCTGAATGATTCAAAATAGCCCGTCGGCAACGGCGGGCTATTTTAGTTTTCGAATCCCTGCAGCGGGATTGATGGTGCGGATCGCACGTTTGACCGTCTCCTTCATGGGGACTCGCTTGAGAGCCTGAACCATGGTGGCTTCGGCGTGAAAGGCAAAGCGATGCCAGCAGGAATCGGTGATGGTTCCATGGGCAACCGTGGTCGTTGTCGCCGTCTGTTTTTGCTTGTACGGTTGCTCGCCGTATCCCATGTCGACGCAGTGAATGCCATGCGACGACGCGTTGCGGATGATCTCGGTAAAGAGTGCCGTTCCCGGGGAATATTTCGAGAACGATGGATCGTACGTTGGGAACCAGTAGTGCAGCCTTCCTCGTTCGATCGTCCCAATGTGCGTTGCGACCGGTCGGTCACCTGCCCAAAGAACGGAGCAGATGCCGCGCAGTGAGTCGTTGGCGAAGTGTTCGCTCAGTGGCGAATTCTCCGGAATGCCATCGAGCGAGAGTTCGTTTTCGTAGAGTGTCTGAATCAGCTCGCGGGTCCAGTCAGGTAAGAACAGATCCAGGATGTGTGTTCGCTGGTACTGGTCTCTTTTCCACTGAATGGTTTGCTTCAGGATGTCAGGGCAACGGCAGTCGAGTTCCAGTCGGATAGGACCCACCTCGCGAGCGAGTTTGCGTGTCTTCTGCCCTTGTTTGGCGATCGTCCGGTGTTCCTTTTGCAAGTTACGCAGATAGGACTCTGAATCGTTGCCGAGGTCCGCGCGAAAGGCTTTGGTCGTTTGCAAGTGATAGCGATCTGTCCACTCCGGGGCGCCCCCAACGATCGCGTGCAAATCAAATGCGCGTACTTGAGCGGCCTTTGCTAGTTCCGACCAATCGACGGAAAGTTCTCGAGCGGCGACCACGTTCTGGGCATCGTTGAGGAAACGTCCGACTGGCAGACCGATGCCACGGATCCGATGAAATGGAAAGAACCCGATTGGGTCGTTGTTGCTGGATCGAAAAACCGCGACCCAGACATCACCCCGGACGGAGTTGACGGCGGCGGCGAACCGCGAAGCAAAAAACGGCGGCGCGAATTCGTCTCTCGTGCTGCGGATTTGTTCCCAACGTTCCAATTCCGCCGGGCCGAGATCAGCCAGCGGTAGGACAGAGATATGATCGGCGGTGGTGTCCAGGGAGCCAAGCCTGTGTGGGGAAGGTTGAGTGCTCAGCCTTCCCGGTTGGCTGTCGTGGCGTGCTGAGCCGATTGGAGTGGTTTCCAAGTCGGTGAGTTCAGCGGCGAATGATTCCGGCTTCAATCCCGATGGAGTTGACTCAGCAGTGAACCCAGCCCGTTGGTTACTTGGACCTGAAGGGTCACTGGGCTCAGAGGGCGGCGGAGTCAGGGGAGAAGCGGGGGAGGACAATGCCGGGCTCATCGAAAACGGTGCCGATTTTCATCCCGCCTTCGATGAGACGGGCTGTTTAGCGTCGGGCTTTCTTAACCTTAGCACCGCCTTGGCGGACCTTGAACTTTGGATTGCTCTTGCAAATCACGTAAATACGTCCACGGCGTTTGACCACCTGGCAGTCCGGGTGGCGGTACTTCAACGCTCCAATGCTACTAACGACCTTCATCCGATGCTACTCGCGGGTTAAATGTTGATGCCAAAAACCAACTTTGTTCGTCGGCAAACGGCAGAGAATAGCGAAAAATTAGCGCTCGACAACTCCAATCGTCAAGCTCATGCCATTTTGGCAAAGGATTCTCGTAGGAAATCCAGCGGAAACAAACAGAACGATAATTCACGGCTGCAGAGGATCCGTTCCGTCGCGGCGTCCTGCTCCAGGTGGAGCCGTTGAGCCCGTGTTTCCTTGCGTTTGGCAGTCAGCTCCGCCGAAATCTGAGTGTTCAGACGAGTGACCTGATGGTGCCAGGTTGCTCGGCTACCTGAGGTCGGCATTTGTTCTAGCAGGGCGATCTTCTGGTCGCGGAGTGCCTTCTGATGAGGGTTCTCGGGATCCAACCAGTTTTCCCCTTGGAATTGCAACTCACGTTCTTTGCGAAGCAACTGTTGCCGCTTGTCTTCGCGGGTCGGATCCGGAGATTGGCCGGGGAGGCGGATGGTGCCGGAAACGACTTGCAACGCGGGCGGCGTGATGCGGAAGAACTGCGAAAGGATGCGGTCGGCTAGCTGGTCGTACTTTCCGCCTCCAATGCCATGCAGAAACAGATCGCTCAGGACCAGACGCGAAAACATGGTCGTGACCAGCGCACGGGGGCGGATCTTCAGTTCCGGTGACGCGGCCTCGGCGATTTGCTCAGCGGCCGAGTCTCGGTCCGTCGCGGAAACCAACAGCGAAACGTTGGACGCTGAAGTTGCACCAACGTTGGGAGCATCGCTAATTCGATACTGATCGCCTTCGCGACGCACCCAGACTCCGCGGCGTTGAGGATGGCTGTTGCCGTAGACCCACAGCGGCATCTCGAACCAATCATCGCTGCGAGCGAGGTTGGGGACTGGATGAGCCGAGCTGCGGATGCCGTGCCAGGCTCGATAGTGTTCGGCGGAGCTGTTGTAGACGTCTTGGAATCGTTCGATTTCGTCGATGATTTCCATGACGAATCGAGCGAAGGGGACTCCCCGGACGGCGACACCCAACGGAAGTTCGAGGGTTTGCCAACCCATCTCGGCTTCCAAAGCGTGACGAGCCTGTGCCAACGCACAGCCGGCGATGTTGCAGCGTGCAATCGCTTCGCGAGCGTGTTTCCAAAGTTCGGTGACGCATGGATCACCTACCAGCGGAGCAATCGAACGGCGAACGCCCGAGTCAAAGTGCTGAAACAGTTCGACGTCGCGAATGGCAGCTTGTTCGTAAGGCAGGCTTTCCCCGCCCGCATCGTAGGCGACCGTTTCCCACGTGCCACGACGGCGATTCGATTCATCGCCGGTGCCAGCCATCAGGTTTTCAAGGCGTGGAACGCGAATCGATCTTGCGGAGGCCGCGTCATTGTCGATCACCAAGTTGATAGGCAACGCACCGCAATTGCCGGCAATTTTCTGCAGAGTGTGGTTCTTGAACCAAACACCCGGGTGGAACAGTGTGGGTTGATGGCCGGCCATGACGATCGGCCGACAACTGGCCGAATTCGGGGCACAGGCACCCAGGCCGACGGACGAGACGTCACGGTAAGCCGATGTGTACCGGCGGGCGTCGGCAACGATTTGACGGCGGGCGTCTTTGCGGAGCGAATCCCAGAGAGAGCCCGCGGGCAATTCACGTTGGGCGGTGGCGAGGTTGTTTTTGAGAGCCAGTTCCGCATCGCAAAGCGGAGGCTCGATCAGCGTGCCGAAGGACGATTTTGGGGCACGCAGTTCTCGATAGGGATTGCCGGACGAAGTGTCGGAGCCGGCCTGAATGTTATCCGCCAAATCGGCTCCGGTGGAACAAGAGACCTGGGGTGACGATTCCGACGCGTTGGTGTTCGGATCTGCCAAAGACGGCGTCGATTGGAATTCAGTAGATCGCAAGGGAAGCTTTCGTGGGTCAATGGCTTGGGTGTCCCGCCATCAGCCCGATGAAATGCTTCAGGGCCACTGCGGGTCGGTGATTTTTCGATTCAGGGTCGCCAGGCGTGCTTGCACGTCGAGCAGACGCTGCCAGGCAGCCTGTTGCAGCAGGACTTGTTCCGTTTCTTCCTGGGTCGTCGCGGAATCGATCAATCTTTCCAGACGAGATTGTAGGTAATCCAGGATTTCGCACAGTTGTGCTTTCTGGCCAGGAGTCAAATCGTCGGGAATTGCAGGCAGATCTTCCACATGCAACGCATCGACCGGAATGGGGGATTTTGGGTCTTGGCGAAAATCGACACCCACCGATTCATCCGAGGATTTCACGTCTCGTTGAATGGCTCCCTTGCTTCCACCACCGATTGCCTGCAACCGAGCGGCGATTTGTTCTTCTGAACCCAGCAACAACAAACTGCGTCCAACGGCGACAAGATCGCCGTGACGAAGGATCTTCAGCTGGCACTCGGCACCGTTGACTTTGGTTCCGTTGGTACTGTCCAAATCGGTCAACACCAAACGTTCGTTGTCGCGTTGAATCTTCAGATGACAGCGGCTGACACGTTCGTCATTGAGTTGAATGTCGTTTCCTTCTTCCCGTCCGATGGTCAAAGGAGGCTCGATTCCCTCGAAGACCTTGCCACGGTCGGCGCCGTGCAGGACTTTGATCGTTACGCTTGACACCGCGGGCCTCGATCTGGAGTGTTGCTGACGTTTGTTAGGCGTCGATGAGCGACAACGCGAACGCCGAAATGAAAAGCTGACTTCCAAGCCGTCACAAGTACACGTCCTTTATAGTTCAAAAGCGCATTCGGCGATCCCGCCCCGCAGGAAATTTCAGCAAGAATCAATCGGAAATGTTGCCGATCGGCAATGCGATTACATCACCTGAACAACGATGCACTTCAAGTAGTCGCTTTCTGGACAAGAGATCGCGAAAACATGGTCCGGGGAGGGACCGCGACTTTCCAGAACAACCAAGTCTCGTCGTCGTTTTCGACCGACATCAACCAACATGTTCAGAAAGTCGGACCGAGAAACCCGTCCGGAACAACTGCAGGTGACCAGCATTCCCCCCGGAGGGAGCAGGTCCACCGCGGACGCATTGAGCCGAGTGTAGGCTCGTAGGGCGGCTTCGGTCTGTTTGCGCGATCCCGCAAAGCGTGGCGGGTCGAGGATGATCGCGTCAAACTGCTCGCCCCTTTGATGACGCTCTTTCAAATCGTGAAAGCAGTCGCCTTGTTCGAACCGAACGTTGGTCAGTTGATTCCGCTCCGCATTTCGCTGGGCAATTGCCAAGGCTCGTTCGCTGCTATCCACGGCCACGACTTCCGACGCACCTGCCCGAGCCGCGGCCAAGGCGAACCCGCCGGTGTAGGTGCAGATATCCAGGACCCGCCGACCTTTCATGTAAGCCGCTGCAGCCGCATGGTTGTTTTGTTGGTCGAGATAGCCGCCTGTCTTTTGACCGTCTTGCAGATCAATCGCCATCTCCAATCCGTTGTGCTGATACCAAACGGTTGAGTCCGTTTCTTCGATGGACGTCAGTGATTCCAACTGGCGAAGGTCATCCTCGCTGACCTTTTCGTGCTTGACCGTTGCCTCATCCATTCGCACCAAAACCTTGGTGCATGGGGTGCCGTGCTTGGCCGCAGCCGACTGGACTTCTTGGACCAAGTGTTTGGCAAATGGTAGCAGCACGGCGCCCGTGAATTGAACGCTCAGGCAATCCGCGTAGCGATCGACAATCAATCCACTCAACAAGTCTGACTCGCTGAAAATCAAACGCTCGCCGCCTTCGGGATTGGCAGTGCCCATCAAACGCCGGCGGGCAACGGCTTGATCGATCCGGCTGGACCAAAGTTGCGAATCAATCGCCAACTCTTTCGCGAAAACGTACAGACGGATCCGCAACCGACTTTCGGGATTGATCAACCCACGCGCGATCCAATTGCCATCGTGATCCAACAGATCGACGACATCACCGCATTTGGGTTGAGGAGCCGTCGGTTGGGCGGAGTCGTTCGCAGAAGCTTGCGGTGCTTGGTCGCTTGCGTCATTTCTGAGAATAGGTCTCAGGGTGTCGTGAGCCAGCGTGCTCGCCAACACCCAAGGATGTCGCGAAAGAAACGGGAAGTGGCGATTGGGACGCGTGCGAATTTGCCAATGGGACGCATCGGTGGAGGCGGAGTTGGGTTGCATCAGGTTGAAAGTCACCAAATTGTCGATGGAGGTGGGTTTGCCGGGGACGGCGGAAGTGGCAAAATAGGCGAACTGCGAGGATAGTCGCTCAAGACTGCTTTGTTTTGACCGAAGTGAGGGCCTTGCACGAACCGATATAGTGCGAGAGCGGTCTTATCAGGTCGTTCCGAATACTCAAATCAAACTGGAAGGTTAAACCATGCACGTCGTTGCTGAACCCTGCTCCGGATGCAAATACACCGATTGCGTCGTCGTGTGCCCCGTCGAATGTTTCTACGAGGGTGAGCAGATGTTGTATATCCACCCTGAAGAGTGCATCGACTGCGAAGCTTGCGTTCCCGAATGTCCCGTCGAGGCGATCTTTCACGAAGACAACCTGCCCGAAGAATGGCAGAGCTACATCGAGCTGAACGCTGAGAAGGCTGAGGAATGCGAAGTCATTACCGAAAAGAAAGAGCCTCTCGCGGACAACTGATTTGACAAGGTCTCGGGCTAGCATCGAAGAGTTGATCTTCCCAACCCGAGTCGACCACGTCCGGGCCATCTCGTTCATGAACGGTTTCTCGTTCCGGCCCGTTGAATCAAACGCCGAGTTCATGGTCCATGCCCGATCCAGTCGAGTTTGATCCGCGGGAATCGAAGCCCGCGCGGTCCAAAGTCGGCTGGGTTCGCTGGGCCAAACGCGTGATCGCGTTGCTGGTGATGGTGGCTTTGGTGCTGGCCGCGAAAGACGCGGTGCAGCGTTGGCAGATGGAGGTGGCGGCTGTTCGATCCGAAGTCGATCTTCTGGACCAGCAACTGTCGCCAAAGCACGTCGGTGGCGAGGTCTCGGCAGAATTGCCGGGGCATGAACGCACTCAACTGATTGAGCAACGCGAACGTTTGTTGAAATCGCTTCCGACGTGGAGCAACGTATCGGTGGGTGCTCTGTCGCTGGCCGCGGCTTTTTATGCGTTGGGATTGCTGCCGCCCGCATTGGTTCTGCATGCGGCACTGCGTGGGTTCGGTGTGCGGTGCTCGTTGCTTCGAACAACGGCGGCACAATTGCTCGGGCATCTGGGCAAGTATGTTCCCGGCAAAGCGGTCGTGGTGGTGTTGAGGGTTTCAGCCATCGTCGCCGGTGGCGAGCTGATTCCGCGCGGCGAACTCGTTCCGCGAGAAACACTTGTTTCATCCGAAATGACTTCTGCCTCACCGGAGTCCAAACGAAGCTTGATTGGCAGAGCGACCTCGTGCGTCTTTTTCGAAACCCTGTTGATGATGTCCGTCGGTGGTGCTTTGGCCGGTGTCCTGATGTGGTCGACGCCGCTTCCCCAGTGGGTGAAATGGGCTGCTTCGTTGATGGCAATTGCCGCTTCGATTCCAACCTTGCCGCCCGTCATGCGACGGGTGATCGCCATCGTCAGTCGACGCCGGGCCAATGCCAAAAACGCCGGACTCGATTCACCCGAAACCGCCGCACCGCCCAAAGAGGATCTGTCGACGGCAATCACTTGGCCACGGTTGATGCTCGGATGGTTCTGGTCCCTGTGTTCTTGGTGCTTGATCGGTTTGTCGTTCGCTTGTGTGATGAAATCGATTCCTGCCTACAACGGTTTGCCAATAGCCGGTCATCTCTTGGTGGTAGCGACCGCCGCAATCAGTCTCGGCATGGTCCTTGGGTTCGCGTCGCTGCTTCCCGGGGGCGCGGGAGTGCGTGAGTGGGTGACGTTGATCGTGTTGGGGACGGTGACGGATCCAACCCACGCATTGCTTTGTGTGATCACCGCACGCATCTTGTTCATCGTGGTCGAAAGCGCGATGGCGTTGGTCAGTCATTTCGCCTTGCGTGCGATGTCGCCGGCGTCGGCATGATCGAATCAAACGTGATGGCTCGTTCTTTCGGCGCGTGAGTGCCATGCTGGTTTCTCTTTCCGTCTTCCGTCCGACGCGTTTTCTGTCGCTGCGGTCTAATCCTTTTTCATCAATGCCCCTCGTGGATTCGATAGTTGCATGGACCCCAATGGATCTCCCACCTTGCTCGGTTTTTTGCCTTGCTACAAACCACCGGGGGCGACGTCGCGTGATTTGGTCAATCGTGCACAGCGTCGGCTGCGAGGGGAACTTCGAATTCGGAAACTGAAAGTCGGGCACACCGGGACGCTCGACCCTTTGGCCGAAGGTCTTGTGCTGCTCGCGATCGGGTCCGCGACGCGACTCACGCCGTGGGTCTTGCAACACGGCAAACGCTACACCGCAGACTTTCGTTTGGGGGTCAGCAGCGAGTCCGGTGACCTGGAGTCGCCCTTGAAAGAGCAGAAAGATGTGAGCTATCCGGCGGAACAGGAACTCCGCGCTGCACTCGAACCTTTTCACGGGGTGGTTGAGCAGGTTCCGCCTGCGCACTCGGCCATCAAGGTCGACGGCCAAAGAGCTCACCAAAGAGCACGCCGTGGTGAAAGCGTCGAGATGCCGACGCGACGGATCCTGATCGATGCGGTGAAACTGCTTTCCTACGAACCGCCGATGATGCGACTGGATGTGCGTTGTGGTTCGGGCACGTATTTGCGGACTTTGGGAATGGACATCGCCAAGGCGTGTGGATGCGATGCCGTGATGACAAAGCTGGTGCGAACCGAAGTCGGGCGTTTCACTCTTCAGGACACGCTGGATTGCGAGTTCATGTTTGACGAGAACGACCGCGAAAAACCTCCGGCTCGGCCCATGCAAACCTATTTGAGAACGTCGATGGAGGGCCTGACCCATCTGCCGATGATGCCATTGAATGCCGACGAGGTCAGACGTGTTCGCGATGGCCTTTTGATCAGTGGGAATCCGGAGTCACCGCCTGAACCGCTTCCAAAGGAATGGCAGGAAAGCATGGATCTTGTCGACACCTTCGATCGCAACACCGACGGGCGGGATTGCGTCGCGGTGGATCGATCGGTGGGGGCTCCGTTGGGCGAACTGGTGGCCATTCTTCGACCCCAAGGAAAATTGTGGCACCCGCTACGAGTGTTTCCGAGCGTGGAATCAATTACGCTACGGGGCTGAGAATTCACGTTTCTGACGGATTGATGATCGGAAACGTCCCCGCCCTCCCATTGACCCACCTCACTATGAACAAAATGCGTCTTGCCGTGCTGGCTTTTTCGGCCGTTGCCGTTTTCGGTCTCGCAGGTTGGAAACTCGCCGCGTCACCCGCCGAAGAAATGCAAACCTTCGCCACGGCGTTCTTGGACTCGCTGTCTGACGAGCAAAAAGCGGTTGTCGTGATGCCCTACGACTCACCCAAACGAGTCGGATGGCACTTCATTCCCAAGAAAGAACGCAAGGGTTTGATGTTGGAACAGATGAGCGATTCACAACGCACCGCGGCGTTGCGATTGCTGCGTGCGGCGTTGAGCGAGGCGGGCTACAGCAAAGCCAATCGCATCATGTTGCTCGAAGAAGTTCTCAATGAAATGGAAGCCGGCAAGGGCACATGGGAACGCAATCCACAGCGTTATTACGTCACCCTGTTTGGCGACGTTGCGAAGGCTCAATCGGACAACGAAACGCCATGGGGTTTGTCGTTCGAAGGACACCATCTGTCGTTGAATTTCGTATGCCGCGGTGGCAAGTTGGTCGACTCAACGCCCCAATTCATGGCCACCAACCCCGCAATCGTCAAAAACGAAACCAGCGTGACGTTGGGCAAAGGCACCGCCGTGTTGAACCAAGAGGAACAGCTTGCGTTCAAACTGGTCAACGCTTTGGACGGCAAGCAATTGAAAGTGGCCCGCATCAGCAAAGAGGCACCCGCTGAAATCCGATTCGCGGGCGAACCGCAGCCGAAGGTTGGTGAGCCAGAGGGCATCGCCTACGCCGGACTGAACCCCGATCAACAAGCCCTGCTTCGTGACGTGATTGCCCAGTATGTGAACGTGGCACCAGAGGAAGTCGCCAAAGAACGCACCGAGCAGATTCAAGCGGATGGCTGGGAAAACGTTCACTTCGCCTGGGCGGGTGCCTTGGAACCCGGCATCGGTCACTACTACCGAATTCGCGGCAAGCGTTTCTTGATTGAATTCGTCAACACGCAAGCTGACCCAGCAGGAACCCCCGCGAATCACATCCACTGCGTCTACCGCGACCTATCGGGCGACTTCGATTTGCCCGTCGCTCCGTAAAGCGGGCAATCAGCATTCACTCACGGGCCGACAGTTTCTCGGCCCGTTTTTCATGCGCAAATGACGAACGCAAACCAACGCCAACAAAATGCCCAGGGCGGGACTCGAACCCGCACAGCCTTAACGGCCGGGGGATTTTAAGTCCCCTGTGTCTGCCAATTCCACCACCTGGGCTTGGTTGGTGTCTGGGCAGAAGTGTATCGCCTGGAAACGCTCTCGGGAACTTGGGGCGGGATGGTTTGTCCCGCATCAAGTTCTCCGCAGATCTTTGGGGACTATCGATGACAGTTTGCTTTGTCGCTGCCGCCTCCTTGCGTCCACGAGTTGGCTAGGCCGGTGATGATGGAGCGTCGGAGTTGACCGGAAGTAAATCCGGAGTGCAGTTGTGGGGTCTGGGGACGGCGTTGAAGCGTTGAAGCGGTAGGTGCTCCGGACGCAGGCCGGCTTGCGCAACCAGACGCGTGAGCTGTGCAATCGAAGAGACACCTAATTTGTGACCGATCTCGGTCTTGTGCCGCTCGATGGTTCGAGGACTGCGGAACAGCAGACGGGAAACTTCGGGGACGCTATTGCCCTGACCCAACAACACCAGCACCTCGAGTTCGCGAGGGCTGAGTACCGAAAGCGGACCAAGGTCGATGTACTGGCTCTGGGTGTCTTTAATGTCACCGTCTGGCAGGATGCCATCGAGTCGCGTCAGCACGATTGCGAAGTTCCGCTGCTCGTGACGGTGCGGATAAAACGAGGACACCAACATTCGGCCACAATAAATATGCGTGGCCCGCAGGGGGCGGTTGTTGTCCAATACGTCGCGAACCCAGGTCATGCGTTCCTGGACGTATTCTTCGCTGAAGACATCGTTCAGGTTTCGATTCGCAAGCCCGTCGTCCTCCACTCCGAAGAGTTTCAGGGCGGCTTGGTTGAAATGGATGATTTGGCCGTTGTCTTCGATCACTGTCATCCCAACGTCGGGTTCGAGATCGAAAAGTTTTAGCCAGTCGATGGATTGCAGCTCTTCGCGCATGACTTCCTCTGCTGATTTTAGATAAGGCGGCAAACGCGGCGGTCGTCTTGTGTCTGCTCGCGGGATTCACTGGAATTGCCGGGGCCACTTGGTTCTTTTCGAGGCCACCGGTTTCAACTTGAGCAACTCGTGCGCCAATTGGGGGCATTCGCCCATGAAGTCAAAGCGATGTCGCGTCGATATCAGTAACGGGGCGAGGCCGCTCCGGGCGACCATGAACCGTCAGGCAATTGGTCTCCGGAGCGGCCCATGCTATTTGCCCGTGCTATCTGATGGCCACTGCTGAACTGCCGCTGCATTTGCAAAGATCAAATGCACATCGCGCAGCGGCACCCGTCTCGCAAATCGGCGATTTGTGGGACCGAGTGTGGGCCAGGAAGCGACGCTGCTTTTCGTTAGAGCGCCTGCGCGAGTGAGGTCGAGCGGACGGGCAACGCCGCATCCGCGACTCATTTTGCAAAGCAGTTGAATTGGTCGAGAATTGACCAAGCTTCGTCGGAGGATCAGGTATCAATCAAGTCGTCTGGTGAGAGCAAAGGAACTTGGTTTTCTTCCGTGTCCTGTTTCTCTCGCCAGGGTTTTTCCGACTTGTAGGAGTCGAGTTCTTCCTGAAGCTGATTGATTTGGACCGACTCTTCATCGGCACCTTCTTCGATCTCTTTCTTCGCCGCTTCGACCGCTTTTTCGCTCCACTTTCTGGCGTTTTCGAAATCACCGGTTTCCGCGTATCCCGCAGCCAAGGTGCTGAGGATGTGAGCCTCTTCTTCTTTCGTCAGCTCGACGGCTCGCAGTCCCAATTCCAACGAGCGGGCTCCGTTGCGAACGTCGTCTTTGGGGGAAGTTGCCAAGACCCAAGCTAAGTTGTTCAGAACGCTGGGCAGGATGATCGCGTCGCCCTCATTGTCTTCGTCCAGGTTCGTCAACGCTTTTTCATAGTCGGCGATGGCTTCCGCATGGTCGCCCACCGCGAGGTAAGCGTCGCCGCGCGAACGCAGGACCGATGCGTTGTTGGGATCACGATCGAGAACGCCACTGAGCATGTCGATGGCTTGGCGAGGGCGATCGTCTTGCAGGTACAAGTTGGCCAATTGCAGTTGACGATAAACGTCATCGGGGCTGCGGTCGATCAACAGCTTCATGTCATTGATGGCATCGGCCATGCGTCCTTCTTCGACGGCGATGAAGCAACGAACGACGATCGCTTGATCCAATTGTTCCACCTGCGGAGCCAAGTCAATCGCAGCGTCCAAATCTCGTTTCGCGTCTTTGACGTCATCGCGACGCAGGGCAATTTCGGCACGCTGCAGCAACGCGATTGGATCCTTCGGCTGCATGGCGAGTGCTTTATTCAAATCCGCCAGGGCTTCTTCTTCCCGGTCCATGTTGGTGAACAACAACGCACGCAAGCGATAAAGACCTTCGCTGGGTTGAGCCTGGATGGTTTTACTGAGCAGTTCGATGGCGTCGTCGGCTCGGCCCATCTCTACCAGTTGTTGAACCGTCGCGGCGGCGATTTGTTCGTTGGTTGGATCCAGCTCCAAAACCTTTTGCAAGTCTTCGACCGCTTCGTCGAATTTGCCTTCTTGCAAACGCAAACCGGCACGTTGGCGAACCGCTTCGGCGTTGGTCGGATCCAGCTCGATTGCTTGGGACAAATCCGCCAGTTGGTCTGCAATCTTGTCTTGAGTCACCGCTCGCAGCAGATACGCGGTGCTTCGTTCTTTCGGATCGTCTTCCAACAACTCGATTGCGGCCGACGTTGCTTCCGCGATCCGGTCCTTGTCCCCGTCCGGCAGTAGATTCAGCCGAGCGATCATCATGTGGGCTTCGGCCAGGGCGGGATCATTGATGATCGCTTGTTCCAAAACGCGGATCGCTTCATCACGCAGTTGCAGCGCGCGGCGACCACGCATGCGAGTCATCGCGGCGGCCAGTCCTTGCCCTCGTTGCAGTTGGATGCTGCCCAGCATCTTCTTCGCGAACGATTGGTTCTCTTCGTCCAGTCCCTTGGCCAATGCCGATTCGATCAAGGAAGCAACGGCTTCGAGGTCTTCGTTGGATTCCGCGTCGATGCGTTTGAGAACGGCTTCATCCAGGTCTGCTTGGCCGGGGTTGTTGGTGTCTTTCATCTCCGTCGGTAACAGCGGCGGCGCGCCGGGGGGCAACGGCGTCGTCGGCGGAGCAGGCGGAGTGGCTTCGGCCGGGGCCGTTTCCGTTCCGGTGTCTTGCCCGTGAACTGAAACGACGGACAACGATGAACAGCACATCAACGTGACAGTTGCCAAAACGCGAGGTTGGCCAATCAAGTCGGCGATCAGACGGTTTCTTTTCATGGGAATATCTTGGCCGCTACGTCGATGATTCATCCTGAAGTCTCGTCGGAGGGTAGGTTGTTTCGGAATGGAAAGTGATTGCGATGGCTCCGATCCAGTGCTGGAACCCTGTGTTTCGCGAGTGGGCTCCATCGTATCATTTTTGACAAACGAAAAGCCCTGGAATCGGAGCAGGGATGCATTATGCCGCTTTCGGCGAACGCAGCGAAGGGTAATCGAGCTGATGACGCAACGAGTTTTAGTAACAAGAGAAATTCCCGGCGAATCGCTGGATCGGCTGAGATCGGCTTGCGAAGTGGACGTTTGGCCGGAAGCAACGCCGCCGAGCGCCGAAACGCTGCGAGAGAAAGTGGTCGGTTGTGCAGGATTGTTGACCATGCTCAGTGACGCCATCACCGGCGAGCTGATGGACGTCGCGGGCGAGCAATTGAAAGTGGTCAGCAACTACGCGGTCGGATTCAACAACATCGATGTGGACGCGGCGAAATCGCGAGGAATCTCAGTCGGCAACACTCCGGATGTGCTGACCGATGCGACCGCGGACACGGCCGTCGCACTCCTGTTTGCCGCGTCACGCCATGTGGTACCGGCAGCAAAGCAGGTCCAAGCCGGTGAGTGGAAAACGTGGGAGCCGACTGGATGGTTGGGCGTCGAACCCGGTGGGAAAACGCTGGGCATCATTGGCATGGGACGGATTGGCAAAGCGACAGCGGAACGTTTGGTTCGCGGTTGGGGGATGAAGTTGCTTTACACCTCGCGCCGCGATCAAAGCGATGTGGACAATGAACTGGGGGGCCAGCGTGTCGACCTCGACACTTTGTTGTCCCAAAGCGACTTTGTTTCGGTCCATGTGGCACTGAATGAGCAAACTCGAAATTTATTGGATGCCGAGGCGATCGGTCGGATGCCGTCCCACGCGGTCTTGGTGAACACCGCGCGAGGCGAAATCATCGACCAAGATGCTCTGGTCGACGCTTTGGAACGGCGAGCCATTTTCGCAGCCGGTTTGGACGTGACGGCTCCGGAGCCGCTGCCGGGAGATCATCCGCTGGTCAAGTCGCCTCACTGTGTGATCTTGCCTCACATTGGAAGTGCAACCGATCAATCACGTCACGCGATGGCGGAGATCGCCGTGGACAATGTGCTGGCCGGACTTTCGGGCAAGCCGCTCCGCTGCAGTGTGACCTAGCTGCAGTGTGACCTAGCTGCAGTGTGACCTAGCATGGTGTGTTGGAAGCAATGACCCGTCGGCTTGTTCGTCTGACGCAATCCCCCGGCACAATTGTTCGACGCCATCGTCCTGACGCATCGCTTTGATTGAGGAACCTGCCCGTGAGGCATTGGTGGAACTACATCGTCGAAACCATTGAAAGTCCGCGAGGCGAATTGTCTCGCCGGCAACATCAATTGCGAACGGCATGGGACTTGGTGATTCATTGCAGCGAGCAATTGCATCGTCACCGCGCCGAGGGCATGGCGGCGGAGTTGACTTACCGAACGATCTTTTCGCTGATCCCGGTCGTGGTGCTCGGATTGGTGATGTTTCGTGTCTTTGGCGGTTTGGACGATGTCCAGCTTCGCGTCGAGAATCAGTTGTACTCGTTCTTTGGCGTGCCGGAGATCCCGGCGGAGTACATGCCGGTCACCGAACCCGATGACGCGGGCGAGGGCTTGAACGATGAAGATCAATCGGTCGTGTTCGTCACACCCGATTCCTCCTCGTCCGACACGACCCGTTCCACGGCGGGCGGGGATGCTGCTGTCGGTGAGGATCAATCCAACGAAAACAATTCATCGAAGGCCCCGACCAATGAAGGGCTCGGAGGTTTAGCAACTGCGGCGGCGACGCAAACAGCTTCGGCGAACAACTCTGCCAATGAATCTGCTAACGATGATGAGTCGCTGGTTCCCATCGAAAGCTATCCACCGACCCCGGAGGACGCAGCGGGCGAAGTCGTGGATGCGGACGAGTTAAAGGGCAAAGTCGACGCAGACGATCAAGCTCGAGAGATCATCCGTAAAACGTTGCATGACGCGACCACCAAGATCGCTTCGTTGGACTTCGCATCGATCGGCGTGTTTGGATTGCTGCTGTTCATCTATGCCGCGGTGGCATTGGCGGATTCGACGGAGCATTTGTTCAACCGGATTTTTGACGCTCCGAGGCAACGGCCGATTCATCTGCGAGTCGCGGTGCATTGGTCAATCATCACTTTGGGGAGCGGTTTGTTGGCGTTGAGCCTGTACATGTCGTCGCAAGTGATCGATTGGTTCGGCAACATGGGGGCGGGTTCAGGGCCCGTGTGGTTGTTGCAGCACGCGTTGTCGCTGCTGGCGGCGTGGGTGTTGTTGTTCTTGCTCTATGCGTTGATGCCCAACACGCATGTTTCATTGCGAGCCGCAGTGGTCGGGGCCGCGGTCAGTTCCGTGTTGTGGGAGTTGGCGAAGTATGGGTTTCAGATCTATGTCACCACCGCCGTTCCGTATTTAGAACTGTATGGTTCGCTGGGTGTCATCCCTTTGTTCCTGCTGTGGATCTATCTGACTTGGTTGATCGTCTTGTTTGGATTGATTCTGACTTACACCCTGCAAACGGTTCGCGGGAAAGAGTTTCGACGTCGTAGTGAACGGCAGGAAGAGTTGCCCGCGGGCGATCCGGATTGGATGTTGCCGATCATGACCGAGGTTGCGATGGCGTTTGGATTGGGCGAAGCCGTGGGCCGGCAGGATCTGTCAGATCGGTTGGGATTGTCCAGTCGCGTGGTTCACGAGATGGAAAACAAGCTGATCGACGCGAATTTGTTGCGGCGTGTGGTGACGGGGGCCGGACAAGAGAACCAACTGACCTTGGCTCGCCCAGCCGACAAAATATTGGTCGCCGAAATCATGCGTTTGGCCCATCGTTATCGACCGTCGAGTGATCACCCGGCTTGGAAAACGTTGGCTCAATTGAAAGAGGCGGAATGCGTCGCGGCGGGCGACCGCTCGTTGGCGAAGTGGGTGGAGGATTCACCGAAAACACCCGATCGCGAATCGCAGGATGATTGATGGAGCGTTGATTGGGCCTGAGTTCCATTTGGGGCTGAGTTCCATTTGGGGCTGAGTTCCGTTTTAATCGCTTCGAAACGTGAACTGTCGCCGCTGATTCGTTCGCCGCCGAACCATTCGTTGTTCATGGCAACCGCGAAGCCTGTGCTTGCTTGACAGTGGAGTTTGGCGGCGGGACGATAAAGGCAGTTCATTTGCCGCTGGGAAAGACGCTGCGGCGTGTGGTTTCTTTCTCTCGGAAGGAACCTTCTGTTGCGAAGTTAGAAGACGACCGGTTGGCGATTTGCCACTTGGTACCATGGAGTGAGCGAACGTTAGCGGCGAAGATGAGTTGTTGCCGTAAGAACGCTTGGACTCCCTTTTCAATCTGTATTCTCCCTCGAGTTGCTCCATGACCGCATTGTTGTTGGACACACTGCCGGTGGCTGCGTTGCCCAAAGTCACCACCGCTTTGCTGATCGGAGCGTTGGTGATTTTCGCGATCATTGTGGTCGTGCTTTTTGTCTTCACCAGCTATTTCGGATTGTGGATTCAATCTGTCTTAACGGGATCCAAGGTCACGTTTGGCAACCTGATCGGGATGACGTTCCGAAAGGTCAACACTCGGGCGATCGTTCGCAGCAAAATCATGGCCACTCAAGCCGGGTTGGATGAGCCCGATTTGACGGTGGAGGCGTTGGAGGCGCACTACTTGGCGGGAGGCAACGTCCAGCAAGTCATTCGCGCTTTAATCGCGGCAAAGAAAGCCAAGACGATTTCGTTGACCTTTCGAGAAGCGACCGCGATTGACCTGGCCGGACGGGATGTCTTGGAATCAGTCCAAACGAGCGTCTACCCAAAAGTGATTGATTGCCCGCCTCGCGGTGCCGCCAAACCGTCGTTGGACGCGGTTGCCAAGGACGGCATTCAATTGAAGGTGAAGGCTCGTGTGACGGTTCGTGCCAACTTGCAACAGTTGATCGGCGGTGCGACCGAAGAAACCATCATCGCTCGGGTTGGCGAAGGGATCGTCAGTGCGATCGGTTCCGCGGCGGATCACAAGGCGGTGCTGGAAAATCCAGACGTGATCAGCAAAGCGGTGTTGGCGAAAAAATTGGATTCCCAAACCGCGTTTGAGATTGTTTCCATCGACATCGCAGACATCGATGTTGGAGCCAACGTGGGAGCGAGGCTGCAAGCGGATCAGGCGGAAGCTGACACGGCCGTGGCTCGTGCGAATGCGGAAGGCAAGCGTGCTGCCGCCGTCGCTGAAGAGCAAGAGATGCAGGCGTTGATCGCCAAGAGCCAAGCGGAGGTCGTTGAGGCACAAGCCGACGTGCCGCGGGCGATGGCCAGTGCTTTCCGCTCGGGCAAATTGATGGTGATGGACTACTACCGTTTGCAAAACGTCAACGCGGACACGGAGATGCGTCGGGCGCTAGCAGGCTATTCGCAGGAATCGGATCCGACGGAAGAGAACTGAGATGGCTCGCGACGACGAACCCAATGAGTTGGAAGCGTTCCTTCGACGCTCCGCCGAAATCCGCCAGCGAAATGCGGTGGAGTTCCAGGCGATGGAAGACGAGCGTCGCCGTCAGCGATCAGGGAGTCGACCTCGGGCCTATTCCGATCGCCGGCGGGAGCGGATCACGGAACAATTGATCGAGGCCATGGATGTCACCGTGGAGGATGATCACGGCGGTCACGATGTGGTCCTGGGCGAGGTGATCGAGGAGTCCGATGCCGGTGCGGACTTGCGGGGTGATACGCTTCGCCAACAGGCGGCAATCAAACCACGCTCGAAAAAGGGATCATCTTCGGCGGGACAAGGCGGTCGGCAAGTTTCTGCTGGCCAGGGGGCGACACCCGTCGAAAATCTGCGACGATTGCTGACCCAACGAGGAGGCGCTCAGCAAGCATTCTTGATGAGCGAGATTCTGAAACGTCGCCAATTTTAGTGTGGATTGATTGCCAGCATGGGGCTGAACGAACGCGATTACAGTCGCTCTGAGCGAACGCCATGGGATCGAATTGAAAACCCGCTCTCGATGATCAAGGTGCTGATCGGCATCAACGTCGCGGTTTTTCTGGTCGACCTGGTGATGGATGACCAGTTGAGCACCTGGTTCGCGGTCGGCGGTGATTCGCTGACTCGGCCGTGGATGTGGTTTCGCACCTTGACCTATGGATTTCTGCACAACACCCACGTTGTGCTGCACATCCTGTTCAACATGTTCTTGTTGTTCATCTTTGGCCGGCCCGTGGAACAGCGACTCGGAGGGCCAGAGTTTCTGCGGTTTTATCTGTTGGCGATCATTGCCGGTGGATTCGTCGCCATGATCTATCCTTGGGCGGTTTCATTGCTGACGACCGGCCAGATCGTCCCGGAAATGATCGGCATCCCCACGATAGGGGCCAGCGGCGCGGTCGTGGCCGTGACCATCTTGTTCGCGTGCTATTTCCCGCAGCAAGAGATCCTGTTCATGTTCGTCTTGCCCATGAAAGCTTGGGTGCTGGCGGTCCTGTTGGTCGTCGGCGACCTGATGGGGGCCCTGGGATTCTTTGGGGGCAGTGATCCGACCGCCTTCGAAGTCCACCTGGCGGGAGCGGTGTTTGGGTTCCTGTATGCCCAACTTGGTTGGTCCTTTGGGTGGCTGGATTTCACGCGTTGGGCGGACCTGCCCAGCCGATTGCGTCAAAAATCGCGTCGGGCGAGGCTGAAATTGCACGATCCGGACAAAAAAATCCGGTCGGAAGCACAGGAAGCGGATCGAATTCTAGCTAAAATCCATGAGTCAGGAGAATCAAGCCTGACCTCCTCGGAACGGAAAACGCTGGAGAGATACAGCCGCCGCCAGCGTCAAAAACGCGACTGGGATTGATCGCTCGATCTCGTCGACATCGGTAGCGACGAGATCGGTAGCGAATTCGTCCAATGGCTTGGCCGCTGAAGCTGCTTGGCAGGTGGAGCCGCTTATCCGCGGGTTCCGCTCGATCATTCCCGTTGTCTCCAATCCCTAATTTGGCACCTTTTCCTATTCGGTCCCAATGAAGACTCCAAATATCCATCGCCGAACGGCATTGCAACTGACCGCGACATCGGCCATGGCCGCATGGCTCGCCCGACCCCTGAGCTTGCTGGCGGACGAATCAGAAAAAGCCGCTGAAGCCAGCGGTCAGCCTCTGCCCTACATGGAACGCATCGGCTTGCAGTTGTACACGTTGCGCGATGCGATGAACGCCGATGCGGAGGGAACCTTGAAAGCGGTGGCGGATGCCGGATATCGCCAAGTCGAGTTGATGAACATCGACGATGATGCGGTGCGTTTGGCCGCCATCGCCCGTGACCATGGACTGATCGTGCACAGCGCGTTCATGGACTTCAACGTGATTGCCGAGCCAAATAAAGAGGGTGTGGCGTCCGTCGAACAAACATTGGAACTCGCAGAGCGCATTGGTTTGAGGCACGTGGTGTTTGGCTACATTGCCAAACATCAACGCGATACCGCGGACAAGTGCAAAGCCATCGCGGATCGAGCCAACAAAGCCGCCGATCAAACACGCAATGCTGGAATGCGAATGTGCTACCACAACCATTCCTTCGAATTCGGGGCTTTTCCCGGTGCTGCTCCGGCAACCGCACAGGAAGGTGGCGAAGAGGCGAACGGCGAAGCCAAGCCAACCACGGCCTTTGACATCTTTGTCGAGCGTTTTGATCCGCACAAAATGGAATTCGAGCTCGATGTGTTTTGGGCAAAGATCGGCGGTCGAGATCCATTCGAAATGATGCGTCGATTGGCGGGCCGAATTAGCCAAGTCCATTTGAAGGATCTGAAGAAGGACACGCCGGTCATCACCGATGAAGGCCAGGTGCCACACGAAGCCTTCAAAGAGCTGGGCAACGGAATCATCGACATTCCCGCCGTGATGAAATTGGCTCGTGAGATCGGTGTGGATCAGTGCCACGTCGAACAGGATCAGTCGCCAGCGCCGCTGGACAGCGTCCGAGAGAGCATTCAGTTTCTGCAAAAACGCGTCTGATCCCACGACGCCGATTTCGCGTGTTCACCGCCGACCTTTCGGCGGCTGTTGTTGGCCAGCCTTGTCTTTTCTTCTCTAGTTGAACGGCCTGTTTCGTGAAGTGTTCTTTGAGTCTCGCAACGATCGCGAGTGTGTTGTTGCTTGGTTGGTCGGTTGTCACTGGGCCGACAGCCGTGGCACAGGAGAAACCGAAAGAAACCGAGGCGAAGAAGCCCGCCTATCAGCCCAGCGAAGAGGTGAAGCAGGTACTCACACCGCTCTTTTCGCGAATTTTGAAAGCGGATGTGTCCAGGGCGACGGTCGCACTGTCCGCCGAAACCGTGATGGGGGGCGAGGTTGTCGAGACCGTCGAATCCACTTACCAAATCGCGTCCAAGTACCCGGACCGATACACGGTCTATTTCAAATCCGATGAGGATCGAAAACGGCTGTATTCCGACGGGAAAGAAGGCGTCGTCGCGCTAACGCCTGAAGCGTTTTATCGATTGCCGCGTCTGGTTTCGTGCCAGGAATTGGCGACCCGCCCTGAGATCAACTTGGGGCCTTACCCCGAGGTTGTGTTGGCATTGACGTTGGCGGGCGTTGATCCAGCGGTGACGTTTTTGGGTGGAATGAAGTCGGTGGAAATCGTCAGTCGTTCCAAGTACCGAGGCAGTATCCAAGCCGTTCAGCTTCGCGGGCAGCAAAAGGACGGCGTCAGTTGGAATCTTTGGATCACTGACGATGATCGTCCACGGCCGTTGCGATTGCTCGTGGATTTGACACCGATGTTGGTGGCGACCGGTCAGGTCGCGGTGCCGCAGGGATATGCGTACTCATTGCGATACGATTTCAAATCTTGGCGAGTCAGCGGCGAAGTCGACGACAAACTGTTCCAATTCGCGGCAAGTGAGAACGCCGTTGAATATGAATCGTTGGAAGACTACCGGCAGAAGAAGGCAGCCCAGTTGGAAGTGCATCCGCTGCTTGGCAAAAAGATCCCATCCTTCGATCTTCAGTTGCTAGATGGCGATGCGGTTTCGATTGGTTCCGCGACGGACAAAGTGATCGTCCTCGATTTTTGGGCGACCTGGTGTGGTCCCTGCATGAAAGCCATGCCCGTCATTGAGTCGATGTCCCAGCAGTACGCTGACAAGGGCGTCGAGTTCTACGCGGTGAACGTTGGTGAAAGCTCCGCGCTCGTCAAAGGGTTTGTGGGCGAACAAGGATGGGATCTTTCAATCGCAACGGATCCCAACGGTGAGACCATCGAAGCGTTCTCTGCGAAATCAATTCCGTTGACGTTGCTGATTGCACCCACGGGAATTGTGGAAGCTGTGCACCAAGGCTTCCCAGGACCTGACGAGCTGAATAAGCAGTTTCGAGACGAATTGGATGTGCTGATCAAAGGCGGCCGCATCGCCTCGTCGGATGCCGCCGACAATTGATCCCAAGTGATTATTCCTGGCGGGTGTAGACCGCCGGGTAAACGAACTCGGGTTCTCGGGGCGGTAGCAAGTAGGCAAAAGTCTCTGTAACCGGTTGGTCTTCGCTGTAGAGTTGAAGCGTCAAGTCGACGGGTTGATTCTCCTCAGCCTCTGGATCGACTGATACGAGAAATTGCAAAATCCAGTCGCCTTCATCTGTACGCTCCAGCGATTGATCGTGCATCTTCCCCGCCACCGCGTTGCAGCGGATCGTGGGGGGATGATCCGCGGGCAAGCCTCGAAGCAGGGGCCCTGCGAATCGGATCTCGAGTTCAATCGGGTCGCTGTCTTTCTCCGGCCGGCGGACGTCGAGGTTGGTCGCTCGTCCAAGAACGTTGTGTGCAGCCGGATCGCCCGCGAAAAAACTGACGGTGTAAGAGAGATCGAGATCCGGTGATCGACGTGAGGCCGGATCAATGATGGCTTGTTCAACGCTGGCCTCTTCACCAACGGTTGTTTCCGCGCCAGCTTGCTCGTTCGCTGGTTCGCTCGTCTGCGTTGAAAGCGAGTCCGACTCGGTTGGCGTATCGGCAGCGGCTGAATCGTCCTCCGATGGAAGCCAGTAGGCGGCAAGGTTGTCCACGCCCTCATGGGCACCCGGTAGCTCCAGGAGTTCGATGCGTCCATTGGGCCAAGGTTGATCGGGAGTGACCCAGACGCTTGGACGCAAATCGTAGCGAGCGTTGTGGTCGTCGTAGTGATAGAAGGCTCGGTTGCGTTGGATCAGCCCAAAGCCGTGCAAATGTTCCACTTGTTTGGACGAGACGGATGGGTAGCTTTGACGAGCGAAGGCACGCCATGTCCATTCGTCCGCGCCCGATTGGATCAGCAGACCGTCACTGTCGTGGACGGCGGGGCGTTTATCTTTGGGAGGTCCCTGCAACCCGTCGCCCCAGATCCACATGCTCGTCAAAGGTGCCAAGGCAATCTTCTCTGGTTCGTCGCGATAAAATATTTGTGCCTGGACCTTGATGCGTGTGGAGGCCTCGCCAGGTTGCAGTTGAAATCGATAGGCTCCGGTCACACTCGGGCTATCAAGAAATGCCAGCACCGAGACTTGCTCGGATTCCTGCGATGGCATTTGGATCCAAAATGCGCGGAAGTCGGGGAACTCTTCCGGCTCCATCATTGCGATGTTGATCGCCAGTCCGCGAGCGGATGCTCCGTAGACCGTGTCTGCACTTCGTGAACGAAAGTAGCTCGAGCCGAGAAAGCTCAGAATCTCCTGAGCATCAGATCGGTTTGGGAATCGACCGATGACCCGAAATCCCGCGTGACCCGCCGGTGGGATGTTGCCTGCATCAAGCGATTCACCATAAACAAAGTCATTTTGATTAAATGCGATCCGTTGGCAGATCGGTTCTCCATTGGGAGACGGATTCAGCGTGAACAACTCGACCAAGTCGGTTTGAACAAAACCACGGTGGAATGTCTCCAGCCAAAATGGCAAGCCCTGTTTGTACCAAGTGGCTCGGTCAGGACGATAACGCACTTGGATGTAGTCGTCGTATTGCCATGACGCGAGTGGCTCGGGCAAGGGAGGCGAGGGCTTGTATTCGCCTTCCGCTTTGCTGGCTGCAAATTGGCAAAGTGACTCAAAGTCACGAACGTCGGTGTAGACGGTTGCCCAGCACTTGATTGGGATCGCAACGACGACTGCGATGATAAAGACAGCGAAGCCGACTAGACGCCGGCATCTCGCAAAACATGACGAGGACGGATTGCCTCGTTGCGGATCTCCACCGTTAACAGGCAACTCAATGGACTGACTCATTCGACTTTTCCGCCTCTGGACGCGTGACTGTTCGACTGACGGGACGATGTTTTCCCGTGCAGTTTAGCTGCGTCGAAGCAGTCGGCGTGCCGTGACCTACGGTGACGAGTCGAGGAGATTCGTCGAAAGCCGTTCTACGCGGGCAAGGGGCGGAAACCTGCCAATCGCAAGGCTCGCTGAGCGGCTGGGTGCGACATAAACGGCTTCCAAACGCCTTCCTCCAGCAAGTTGGATGCAGACAGCAATGTGATGCCTGTATCAATGCCGATCACGTCGGTTCCGATCCAACCATTGCGTGGGTTGAAGGCGTTTACAAAGCCGTATCTTCCATAGACCGCATCGCCAAAGGTCCGCTTTTGATGCTGCAGCGTCCTCATCGTGGATTCGGGTGCAACGGCCAATCCACCGCCGGCGGCACTGGGGACAACCGTTCCGTCGATGCCTCGATCCGGTTCCACAACACCGTCCTGGTAAGGGCCACCCCAATCACGATAACCCGTTTCCGAATCGCTGCTGGTTAGTCCCCACAATTGATCGCCGTAATGGCCAAAACGTCGAGGGTATTTCTCTGCAAGTTCCGCCTGAAACTGAACCTGAGCAGCGTGTGCCAATTGAGAATTGCGCCAATAGTTCCGTCCGTCCGATGACACTTGGCCACGGAAGTCAAAGAACGCATGCGGGTATTGGTGAACAAACAAAGGTGGATAACTAACAAACGATTCACCGTTGTGATGCAGTTCGGTTTCTCGTCGCCATGCATTCCAACAGTCCGCTGGAATCGGATTTTGGGGGGCTCCGATCGCGAGCAGCACCAAGATTGTCAACTCACTGAAACGGTCCCATTGGTGTGGGAGTCGTCCGGTTTCCGGTTGCCACCCCATGTGCAGGCAACCGTTTTCACCCAGCATCCAACGCCAATCGACTCGGCCATAAAGTTCATCCGCCAACTCGACAATCGCGCGGTCGTCATGGAAGGTTTGGCTGGCGTGCATCGCACCCGCGATCAGCAACGCGGTATCGATCGTGGATGCTTCGCAGTCGAGGGACCGTTCGCCGGTCAATCGATCGACGAAGTGATAGATCAGCCCACGTTCGTGAGCGGCACGGTGAACCAAGAATTCGAGCATGGTTCTTGCGCGTTCGGCACCTTGCTCGCGAGAGATCCAACCGTTTTCGGCGGCGATGCCATGGGCCGCCAAACCGAAGCCGCACGCAGCCGAGCTGGCGTAGTCGCTGAACGAAGACCCGTCCGCATGGCCGCGGTCGGCGATCAGGCCGGTTTCGGGGTCCGCTGAATCTTCGAAGTACGTGTAGCACCGCCGACGGAGATCATCCAAAAACGGATAGGCGGTGTCGTCTTGCATCAATGCGTCCATGTGATCGGGAGTTGCCGAAGTGATCGACGGAAATTCTCCGTCGCCACGTAGACGATGCGCAGCGAGCAAGGGCGTCGCGGCGATGGCCGATAAGAGAGCACGTCGCTTCATGCTGACGAATCCAATACGGTGGGGAGGGTGGAGGGCGGCCGATCCGCCGTTGCCGTACGCTCAAACGCAAACAACGAAGACGGCGATCTGTGGGACGGATGGCATGCATCCGTGAGTGAAGGCGGGACCGTGAATTCATTACGGAAATCATCTGTCCGTGGTTCTCGGCCAAGGGAGCTTGAATTTGCCTTGCAGTCACGGCAAGTTCAAGTTTCGTTTTTCAGCCCTGCCCGGCCGCCATGAAATTCAAATTGGCGGCATGCCGACGGAAGTACGAGCTGCAAATTTTTTTGGCAGATAATCGGCCAGTCCGCGCGAATCTGAGCTACGTGGAGATTTCGCAAAAACACATCACAAATTCCAGGGGACTTCTCGATCCCAGGAGGGTGTCCGATGAATGCTTTGAGCGTTCGGTGAGTGGTTCCAATTTCCCTTACTGGCGGAAGATTGCATTTTGACGGGAGCCCACATTTTTCTGGCGCGGGATTTGATCAAACGTTGAGCCGGTGAGCGTCGATGCATTGACCGTTTGGTTGAGCATCTCACGAAGTTCCAGTTGTCTCTTTTCTGACTGGCACCCTTATCTATTAGGCTTTTCGATGAACACTCTCAACGACCAATCCCTGTCTGTCGTGGCTGGGTATCTGCACCGATGCGGACACCACCATCCCGACAACGTTCGCGACCGATCGCACCACTTTGTCGGTTTGGCAAAGCAGCGTCTGCAATCTCAAGCCGAGCAGGCGGAGGCTGCCGAGAACGAGCAAGAGCAATTGCCTCGCGTGACCTTGGAAGTGGCGATGGAAGAGTTGTTCTTTCATCCGGCGGCTGAGTTCCCCCTGCAAGGCAAGCGTCGTCGCCAAGTCATTCCTCAGTCGGGACTCCGTGTGTTGCGGCCGAACGAGACTCCGGCATTGATCGGACCATTGCGACCACAGTGGTGGGTTCAGATGGCAGCACGGCATATTCAGCAGCCCATTTGGAACTTGATGGGTTGGGTCGATGCCGGCACCGCTCCGCAACCAGAGGCGATGACCGATGGCCAGTGATCCATGTCTGCAAGGAAGCGTCGCGGAAGAAACGCGGCGCATCCGTTGGTTCATCGCCGTAGCAGTGCTTTGCGTCGGAATTGTCGGAACCTTTCTCTTTGCGGTTTCCCTTTCACCGCGAGGGATCAATTGGTTGGAGTGGTTGGCGATTCCACTGTTTTCCATCTTGTTTGGATGGATTGGGTTTTCGTTTGTTGTCGCGACGATGGGACTGTTTCGTTTGCTTCGTGCGCGAACGCCGAAACCGGATGCCGTTGTAGGCCAGGCGGAAGAAAAGCCCACGGCGGTTTTGGTGCCGGTCTACAACGAGTCGCCCGCGGATGTGTTTGCTCGCGTGGAAGCGATGGTGGGAGGTCTCGGACGTGATCAGGCCTTCGACTTCTTCGTCTTGAGTGACACCAACGACTCCGAAGTTTGGTTGGCAGAAGAGTTGGCTTGGTCGCAGTTGATGGACCGCTTGGAAGAGCTTGGTGATTCCAAATGCAACGTCTATTACCGACATCGACGCGAGAATATTTCTCGCAAAGCGGGGAACATTGCTGACTTCTGTCGACGTTGGTCGGACCCCTACGATTTCATGATCGTCTTGGACGCCGACAGTCTGTTGGAACCGGAAACGATGACTGAAATGGTTCGTCGAATGCGGGATGACGAGCGACTGGGAATTCTGCAAGTTCCGCCAACCCCGATCGGTCGGGAATCGTTGTTTGCTCGGCTACAGCAATTCGCCGCGGCGGCTTACGGACCGGTCTTTTGCGAAGGCTTTGACGCTTGGGCGGGCGAGCAAGGCAACTACTGGGGCCACAACGCCATCATTCGTGTCGAAGCGTTCTGTGATTGCTGTGACTTGCCGGTTTTGCCCGGGCAAGCACCGCTGGGTGGCGAAATTCTGTCGCACGATTTTGTGGAAGCTTCGTTGCTGGTTCGTAGCGGTTGGAAAGTCAAATTGGCCAACGACCTCGGTGGCAGCTACGAGGAATGTCCCACCACGCTGACCGACTATGCGATGCGAGATCAACGTTGGTGTCAGGGGAACATGCAACACAGTCGGTTGCTTCTCAGTGAAGGGTTTCACCCAACCAGTCGCTTGCACTTTCTCAGCGGTGTGCTGGCGTACGCGAGTTCGCCACTATGGATCGTTTTCACCTGTTTATGCATCGGTGGCTGGTTCTGGGAGCAGGCGTTCGAAACCGAAGGCGTGAGCGTGGTCTCACGCCTAGGAGTTTCCGCATCGGCCATTCAGTTGGGGTTGTTCGCAACCGCGATGGCGATGTTGTTGATCCCAAAATTTTATGGCTACTTGGCGACCGTGGCTCGCGGTCGAGCATGGCGTTTTGGCGGTGCCTTCTCAATGCTTGGCAGTGTCTTGTTTGAAATCGTTATGTCGGTCCTGTTGTCCCCCATCATGGCGATCCTGCACACGCGGTTTGTGGTTTCGACACTGCGTGGACGCAAGGTGCGATGGGCGTCACAACAGCGTGGCGAGCATGGTGTGACTCTGGGCCAAGCGTTTCGTGACTACGGCGTTCTGTCGATGTTGGGAATCGGGATCACCGCCGCCGCATTTGCTTGGGCACCCAGTTGGGCAGTGTGGTTTTTGCCCGTCACGGTCGGGTTGATACTTGCAGTGCCATTGGCAATGGCACTGGCGAGTCGATCCATTGGCAAAATGCTCGCACGTGTTCACATGCTTGTGATTCCCCAAGAGGTCGATGTTCCCGACGTCTACCAGATTTACGCTCAGTCGTTGCTGGATCAACAAAAGTATTGGTCGTCGCTCCCGAAGACTTCAATGCTCGAACAAATGATCGAGGATCCAAACTACTTTCACATTCACCATGGCGTGGTGACGGCAAGCGAGTCGCAATACGCAATGACCGATTCGCAACGGATGCGGATTCGTGAGTCCAGCCGGAAGCGGAGCGGTGCAAACCCAATATCGTTCTCATTCGACTTTTCAGAAGTCCCGGATGAGCTCCGTCGATCGTTGCTCAGCGATGTGGATTTCCTGCGAGAAATGCATGTTGGCAAACACGCCCAGCCAAAACGTGTTGCCGTTGCCGCAGGGTGATGCGGTGATCAACGTGTTGTTGCGTTTAACGTAAAACCACAAACGCAAGCGCACTGACCAGCAGGGCGAGCACCAAACCCAACGTCACGGTTGCCGCGATGCGTTTGCGGGAACGCTTGGACTTGCTGGAGTCCAACGGTCCACTGCGTGGAAGGATTTCGGCTCCTTCCCGAGCTTGCGGACTGTCGACCAAGCTTGGGTCGACCAGATGAGCGTTGCCTGGCGCGGTCAGATCAACTTGCTGAGGCCGATGGACACCATCGCCTCCGCCGCGCATCCCAATGGAACGGAGAATTTCGCCCGCAGGTTTCCAGTCCGGCCAGCCGTCACGCCACAGCATGGCTGCGTCTGCGATTCGTCCTTCGGTGATCCACTGCTGCATGGTGGGTCCGTCCGCCGGCCCGTACTGTCCTCCACTCGGCGGACGCACGTACCAAATCGCAGTCGAGTCACCCAGAACGCTCTCAACGGTCTGTTCTTGGGGAGACTCATGGGCCGTTTCGGCACCGGCGTTCGTCGATGCATTCGCGGACGCACGACTTGTTTTTACGCGGGGACGTTCGATGGTGGCGGGCCCGCCTGCCGAGGCAACATGCGATTGAGCGCGAACGGTCTGGTCATCGGATTCGTGATGAGGTTCGTGATTCGCATCTGAAAGTGACGTTTGCCCGAACTCGCTGTTGACCGCGTGAGCGCCGGACGAGTCTTCTTCAATCGGGTTGGAAAACTCTTGGTCGACGGTGGGAATGCGAAAACGAACCGAGCATTCCGGGCAAACGCCCCGCCGGCCAGCCAGTTCCGCTTTGATGTTCAATCGCTTCCCACATGCATGGCAAGCAAAACGAACGCCCATATCACCGAGACCCAGTAAGAAGAGAAGGATAAAGTGCCGCTCGTGTCTGTCCGACAGCAGGCGGATCTGGTTCAACACGAATCGGTTCTGGTCCCAATATAATTCAAACCGAATAGCTCGTGCGAATTCCCCCAGGTGGTGGCTCGCGATCCGAAAGCGGACGAGTGATCAATTCAGCGGAAGATCGGTGATCACTGCGAAAGTTTTCTTGCCGTTTCGACCGATCCACATGGCGACGGGCTCGTCCCCGCACTGACGGAGTTTCTTTTGAAGCTTCGCCGGGTCCATGTCGACGCCGCGAATTTTGATGATCTCGGGATAGCTGTTTTGTTTTCGGAAGTACCGACGAAGGGCTCGGTCGTCACAAGATATCTGATCACGAATTTTCGCGACGACCGCCAGAGTGTTGGATTGCGAAGTCGAGGCATCCACGTCAGACACCGCCGAGAGTGGTGAATCCGAAGTCAGGAAGCCAGACGGTTTCCCTAGCACGGCGGCCTCGTGAGCTACGGCAAAGGCGTCCGTCAGCCCCGCGGCACGGACGGCTGCGTCGGGATCGATCATCCATTGTTGGGGTTTCGAAGCAACCTCAGCTCGAACATCCAATTGATCTGCCGAACCGGAAAACACATTCGGCTCGCCGGATTTCAAAACCACCGCGGAACGTCCTCCCAACCAATGGTCGGAGCGTACGTCTTCCACGGAAGATTGAAACGAAAGAGGAATGCACGGAAGCTGACCCCAGATCGCCGTTTGTTCGCGAACGCTGCCCGACGACGAAATCCACATTCGATGGCACTCGGATGCAACTGCGTCGTCCAAATCCGTTGCGGGGGCCATCTTCACCAACGCGCCTTTGGATTGGTTGAGCAGCGTGAACGTTTTGTCCCACGTCGGCATCCATTCTTCAGGACGAACGTGACGCTGACTGCCCGATCGTCGGTCGGGATCGATGTGCAGGTAGTCCGCTCCATCCAACAAGGTATCGGCGGGAGTGTTTTGTGCATCCAACCAACGTAGTTCGGCAGAAACGTTTGCGGTGTGCAGGTTGGCTCGCGTGAACGACAACACGGAAGTGTCATAGTCGACGCCAATGGTTTTTCCCCGACGTGCGAGTGCGATGAGATCACCACCGATACCACAGCAGATGTCGGCAACCGTTTCCTCACCGAACCAAGCAGCCTTGAAATTCGCGACATCGTGAGTTGTTGCTTGTTGAATCGCACGGCGAGTGATCCACCACACCTCGTGTTCGACCATAGGTTTGCCGAGCGTGGCTTCCGCTCTTGCTTGCAACGACGCGATGTCTTTCAAGATCGCTTTGGTACCGGAGGAGAGTTGTTGCATCGCTGGTGAATGCAGTTTGCCCGCCATGCAATCTTTCATCGCGTCGTTCAACAACGGCGTGACTTCCAACTCCACGGAGGAATCATGATTGACCGAGGACGAACTCACGCAGCTTCCTCCATCAACAAACCTTGAAGAAGACGTTTCGCAAACGAGATTGACTGCGAAGGTGAATCCAACGGAAGTCGAGTGAGTTGATTGATCCAGTGAAGCTGCCGCTCGGTCATCGGGACGGGTTGATCGGATGGCGGTAGTGAAGCTTTCAGGATCGTCCCCATTCGGTTCATCAATTCGGTGATGCCCGATCCTTGCTCTTCCGATGTTGCAATCGTTCGGACATCAACGTTGGATGTCGTTTCAGCGTTTCCGTCCAAGTCGGCTTTGTTCAACACTCGTAGGACGTTCGTCTGATTGGAAATACTGAGTGATTGTTGGAATTCGTCCAGTTGCTGTTGATTGGACGGTTCGCAAACGATCAGCAAGATATCAGCGGATTGGACCGCCAACGCTGCTCGGCGGATTCCTTCCCGCTCGATGGACGCCGCGGCATCGCTCAGATGATCGGTTTGGCGTATTCCCGCGGTGTCGCTCAAACGTACAGGGACTCCCGCGATGACTGTGTCGCACTGCAATACATCTCGCGTTGTTCCCGCGGAGTCGTGTGTGATGCTGCGTCGATAGCCGACGATTTGATTCATCAGGCTGCTCTTTCCGACGTTGGGCGGTCCCGCCAGAACGATTTGACGAGGCTGAGTCAGCAAAATTCCTTGTGCACTACGTTCGAAAATCGCCGCGGCTTCCTGTTTCAGCTCGATAGCAAGCCCCTGCAGATTCGCGATTGAGTTTGGCTGCGCATCCTCTTGGTTGAGATCCGAGTTCGTGATCTCGTCGATCCATTTCCGACTCCATGACTCCAAACCGCTGCGACGTTGTTGCAACACGATGGATGCTTGTTGATTGGTCACGCAGTGCTGAAGGATTGAATCCGCCTCGGTTTGAATGACGGAACGATCGTTGTGCCACTTTGCGGGAGTGACTTCCTGCACACCTCGATCGGTAAGCGAACGCAAGATCGCATGAACGGCGGCATCACCTCCGTGGCCATGGATTTCAAAGCAATCGTCACTGATCGGCGTTAACACAATGGATTCACCCGGTGAGCTTTTGGAGCCACGCCAGACTCCGTAACGCACGTCACCGGGTTGGCTTGTGACGTTGGACCGAAACGCGGGAATGAAACAATCTTGCACGCATGAGGCCGCGTTTTTGCCTCGCAGTCCGATCACCGCAACCGCTGAGCGACCTGATCCAGTCATCCGAGTGGCGATCGTTTGCTGGTCGGTAATCATGTCGCAAAATTGGTGGTGGTCTCGTGGGAGGAGGATTCGATCGAAACTTGATGCGGCCAAACCAAGAGCGCGCGTTTCACCAAATTCAGATCGGTCCAACGACGGACGAACAGGCGAGCACTCAATCGTTGAAGCAGTGCGAGTTCGGCATCGGACCATTCTCCCGCTGCGATGTAAAGGC
Organism: Rhodopirellula halodulae; assembly: GCF_020966775.1. Lineage (NCBI taxonomy): Bacteria > Pseudomonadati > Planctomycetota > Planctomycetia > Pirellulales > Pirellulaceae > Rhodopirellula > Rhodopirellula halodulae. Next base: position 1,631,603 of record NZ_JAJKFV010000029.1, read on the forward strand.
GATGGGGCGCGAGGCTGTTTGGTAGAGCGAGCCAATCGATCAATGGTTGCGGCGAGTGATGGTCACCGGCCCAAAGGATCCATTCGGGGACCACCGGGTTGGCGGTCCGGTTGCGGTAGCTCCGCATCGGAAGGTCCGACCAATCGTCGAACGACTGGCAAACGAACGAATCGGAGAGAAACGTCGCGACCGCGTCGGACCATCTGTCTCGCTCGGGACCAGTGATCCAAATCGAAGGAAGCTGCGAACTCATGATTCCAACTTCCGCAATAAGCGAGCACGGCTGATCCCCAATCGGCGAGCCGCTTCGGCTTTGTTGCCTCCCGACGCATTCATGGCCTTCTCGATCAATTCACGTTCGTACTTCTGAACGGCTTCGTCAAGCGAGCTAATGCGAAACTGATGGTCGATATTGTCGCCGTCCGTCGTTGGCTTGCTCGCCTTCTCAAGTGAATTGGGAAGCTGGTAAGAACGGATCGCCAGAGGCAGATGTTCCTTTCCAATGCGGTCACCCACGACGCGCGCTAAAGCCGATTCCATCGCTTCGGCGAGTTCTTCAAAATTGTCGGGCCACGGATACAGAAGCAAAGCATCCGCCGCGTCACGTCCAATCCGAGGCAAGTCAGCGGTCTCGAACCGTCGTCGTTTCGCCGGGCGGTTCCGGTGTGCTTCGCGGAGCAACGCCAATGCCATCGCGGGGATATCCTCACGACGTTCCTTCAGTGCCGGCAACAAGATCGGCATGGTCCGCATCGCGTTGAGAACAGGTTTGGCGATGCCGGTGGTTGCTTGCGGCATGCGAGTCAATTCGGCGATTTGCGCGTCGAGTGGATCGTGATCGGAGGACGCTGATGACGAATGAATTTTGCTGGCCGGATCTAACAATCCGATCAGTCGCAAACGATCTCCAAACACTTCCATCCACTGGGTCAGTTTTAGCTGCGCCTCGTCTGGCATTTCATCCAAACGTTCAACGAGCAACGTGGCTCGAGCACGATCGGGTTCACCGTGGTTGAGTGCGTGAATGGCCGGAGCCGCGTAGGCCTCCAACAATTCAGCATCCATCAGTGCACCGTCGACAATGGTCAGTGTCTCGTCAGCGGCGGAGGCGTCGTGCAGGTGCAACGCCAGTTCCCGACTGCTATGAGTCGTCGGTGCGAACAAGCCGAGATGACATCGGACGGAACTGGCGGCTGCGATTCGGCGACGAAGCAATTCAGCCGCGGATGATTCTCCGGTCAGCAAAATTTCAACGGTCCGCCCGACTGCCATTCGATGTTTGTGGAGTTGTTCTTCCAACAACGATTGCTGACGCAAACCGGAATCGCCGATCCAGTCAGAAAAAGGAACTTCGGCGTCTCGAAGAAATTTGCCCACACAGCCGAGCGTGAATCCAGTGGTACCAAGTCGCACCCAGTGTGCGATCTCAACTGGGTCGAGATTGGCGACCGAGGGATGCGAATTTGCTGGGCCGCTCGTGGGCTGAATCCTGCGATCCGATGACTTCGCGGAAGAGGATCGCACCGGAAACCACCGGCGCGTCGCATAGCCGCGGGCGTCAATCATTGGATCGGGAAGCAATGCTTCGATCCAAGTCTCAGCGATCTGTTCTAAATCAAGGACTTCGTTTTCATCGGAGCCCGTACCGCCGCGGTCGGACGACAACGTTTGCAACCACTCCGCCATCGTAGGCGAAACATGAACCAGCTCACCCTCAGCGTCGATGATCCACACGCGAGCGGTGGATGCATCGAGCTGCTTGATGAGCGATCGGTTGCGGGGTGATCGATTAGAACGTGTCAAGAATGAAGTGGTGGCCTTTGTGGAAGCGGCGATTGCTTGGGTAGTAGTTGTGCCACTGCTTATTGTAGACAGGAATTCGCATTTCCGTCGGGTAGCGGTGGTACAGGCTGTCGCTGCTTTTGTAGTAATCCTGGCCCCAGAAGTTTTGGGGGTAGTAAACGTAGGGGTAGTGATACATCCGGTTCCAATCGGTGTTGGCGGCGGACGAACCCCACGATTGGCCATAGGCACGTGGTTGTTGGTATCCCATTTGCCCTGCTGCGTTGGGAAGCGTGCCGGCTCCCATGGCAACGGGAGCAGCGTAGCCTTGTGCGGAAGCTTCGGGTGCGTTGCCGGCCAAGCCGACGATGAAGACGCCCGCCATGGCGGCCAAAAGAGTTGCGCGTTGATACATTCCGACATTCCCCCCCCGGGTATGAATCGCTTTGAGGCGATGTTTTGATCGCTGGTAGTCCAACGTGGTGCTGTCCACGCTGGTTTCATCGGAGTTATCGGCACAACCCGTTGATTGGGATGAGTTGTTTCGTTTCCGTTTATTGATTCAGGTGATAGAATTCCTGAAAACGATGCCGCAGCGTCGTCGTAGTCGGCCTGAGCAACTGTCCTGCCACGGGCGACGACGTACATCCCAAATGGCGTTTGAACCGCCAGCATCTGTTTTCGCGTCTTCGAACGCTCCCGCCCCGATCTCACACCTCAACGTCGAAAAATCATGGTCTCTTTGAAAACGCGTGTTCTCGTCGGCCTGATGTTGCTCGGAACGTTTCTGTCCGGAGCCTGGGCCGTCGCCTGCCCGTTTTGCAGTGCAATTTCGCAAACGCTCCGGCAGGAAATGGAGGTGATGGACGCCGTCGTGGTCGCCACCGCTTTGCAGAGTGACCAGACCCGCAACGCCGACACCGGCGAAATCAAAATGCGAATCGAAACTGTCCTCAAAGGCGGCGAGCATGTCGAAGCCGGTCAAACCGTGACCGCGGTCTATTTCGGGGATGTTGCGAAAGGTCGGCGATTCATGCTCAGTGGCGTCGACCCTCGTGATATGCAGTGGTCGTGCTTGCCGCTGACGCCTCGTAGCGAGAAGTACTTGGAAAACGTGACCCGTTTGGCGGATGAGGAACCATCCAAGCGTTTGCTCTTCTACTATCAATACCTGCAAGATGAAGACTCGATGTTGTCTCGCGACGCATACGACGAGTTCGCTGTGGCCCCGTATGACGTCGTCAAAAAGATCGAAGACGCCTTGGAGCACGACACGTTGGTCAGTTGGATCCAAGACCCTGAAATGTCGCCGGATCGCAAACGTTTGTACCTGACGTTGTTGGGCATCTGCGGTGGCGAGGACGACCTGCCGATGCTGGAGTCCAAACTGCGGAGCACCAAAAAGAGTGATCGTTCCGGATTGGACGCTTTGATCGCGTGCTATCTGACGCTGGCGGGCGAGGAAGGTTTGCCGCTGATCGATGAGTTGTTCTTGGAAAACAAACAAGCCTCCTACGCGGACACCTACGCCGCGATCATGGCGATTCGGTTTCACGGAAGCGAAGGTGGTGTGGTCGCACGAAGTGCTCTGGTCCAGTCGCTGCATCACATCCTGGAACGACCTGATTTGGCTGATTTGGTGATTCCCGATTTGGCTCGCTGGCAAGATTGGAGCCAAGTCGATCGGATCAAACAACTGTTCTTGAACGCGGATGCGGACAACAACTGGGTACGTGTTCCAGCGGTCAACTACTTGCGAGCCTGTCCGAAACCGGAAGCCGCGGAAGCGATCAAGGAACTCGAAAAAGTTGACCCGGACAGCGTTCGTCGAGCCAACACCTTTTTCGCCGTTCCGAAACCCTCGGTGGACGTTCAGCCCGTCAAACAGTGAAACCCGTCAAACAGTGAAGCCCAACGGACTGTGAAACAGCCAAGCTGTGAAGCGGTGCGGCAAGGCCGTCGTCGTCGGGTCATGCCGCCCGGCGTTTGGTTTCCCGACGTGGGACTTCTTGGTGCCCGGGTTGGGTGAGGTGGCGAGCGGGTTCGGTCACGCTTGATTCTGCATCGAAGTGGCCTTCGGCGAGGAATCGTAACGTCAACTCGATAGCCGTTGGATGCTGCACCAAACGCTGGTGAGACGTCGCCAAGGTCGTGTGTGCCGATTGACCGTCGAGATGCGTGGCCGGTTCCGAGACGATCCAGTCTTGAGCAGCGGCTAAAACACCAACCTCGTAGACATGGGGGCGAGGGAGTTGGTTGACGAAGCTTCGTTCGTGCTCACCCATTTCCGCCAGTTGCGGGAACCAGCCGCGGAAAGGTCCAAGCGGCATCCGTGTGAGCCAAGACCCTTTATTGGGTGGCGCCATCATCAGCAAACGTCCGCAGCGTTCCGCCGCGAATGTCTCAATGTGTGAGGTTGAAATCGCAGCCCGCGCGATGATGCCGCCCATGCTGTGAGCGACAAAGTGAATTTGGCGAATTTCTGGCCGAACCATCGATTCACGGATGACACGCACCAATCGGCTGGCATGCGACAGCACCGAACCCCGCAGGCTGGGATATTCCCACACCAAAGTCTCGTATCCGGCATCGCTAAGTTGATCCGCAATTGGATCCATGCTGCGACCGTTCGACAAAAAACCATGCGTCACGATCACAAGATCATGGGCATCTTGTTCAGGCGGCGGAACGAGTTTGAGTTGGTGTCCAGTCATACCGGTCTTATCGACCAATCTGGCGTTTGGCTCGCTCAAATTTCAGTCGTTGCGAGACTGGGAAGCTTGGGTGTTTTCGGTAGTTGTGCGGTCGTCTGTCGTTGACGGCGGACGCGGATCGTCATCAATCAACATTCGAACCGCGGGCGTTTCCAAGTCTTCGTATTGACCCCCGCGAATGCACATCACGCATGCGATCAGTCCGCCAGCACCAAGCAACAACGCCAACGGCAATGCGATGAATAGAACGCTCATGGTTTAATCTTCGGAAAGACGGGCCAAGCCAATGTCAGTGCCAGCACCGTGACGGAACTGATGGGCATCAAAATGGCCGCCGTCAGAGGGCTGATGTGTCCCGTCATGGCCAGAATGACCGCGATCACATTGTAGCTCAGCGAGGCAGCGAACGTCGTGTGAATCAACCGTTGAGTGCGGCCGGACGCGTGCATCAGGTTTTCGATGGCATTCATTTCATCCGTGGCGACATAGATGGGCGCGGCTTGCAAACTCACTTCTGCACCTCCGCGCACGGCAATTCCAACATCGGCTGCCGCCAGTGCCGCGGCATCGTTCGCCCCATCACCCACCATCACGACGCTTGGGGACGAACGCCCGTCCGCGACGCTTTGGTCCGCTTGGATCTGTCGCAGTTTGTCCTCCGGAGTCAGTCCTCCTAGTGCCGACGTCTTGGCGATCCCGAGTTGCGAAGCCACGCCTTCCACGATCTTGACGTGATCACCCGATAAAATTCCGACGTCCCAACCTTGCTGGCGAAGCGAGTCGATAAAACGAGCAACCTTGGGCTTCAAAGGATCGCGAACCGCCAATACGCAAGTAGCGATGCCGTCGACTGCGATGATGTTTGGGCTGGCGCCTTGCTCAGTACAGCGATCACAAGCGTCGATGATCGCTGTCGGTAGATGCACTCCCTCCATTTTCATGAACGAAATGTTGCCGACGAGGACCGTCGAGCCTTCGCACCTGCCGGAAACACCGCCCGCGTGCACCTGTTGCAACGAAGCCTCGGTGGGTTGCGAGACGCCCAATCGTTCCGCCTCCTTCGCGATGGCTTTCGCAATGGGATGCTGGCATTCTCGCTCAATAGCTGCGGCAAAGCCAATGGCCTGTTGATTGCCATGGACGTGTTCCGCCCGGGGCCGTCCTTCGGTCAGGGTCCCGGTTTTGTCGAACCAGATCTTTCCGGTGGTGGCCAGGGACTGCAAAGAAGAGCCATCACGAATCAGAATCTTTCGCTTCGCGGCTCTTCCGAGTGCGACAGCAATGGCGAGTGGCGTTGCCAAAGCGAGCGCACAGGGGCAGGCGACGATCAGCAAAGAAGTCGCCCGGGATGCCGCGGTACCCAGGCCTTCGGAAAACCAGCTTGCAAACGTCAAGCAAGCAAGAAGCGTGACAATCACGACGAAGTAGCCACCGATTCGATCCGCAAGCTGAACGATTGGAATCTTCTTCGAAGTGGCGTCTTCGACGGTCTGCATCACCTGCCCAATGCGACTGTCTCGTCCGATTGACTCAACGCGGATGTCCAGTGGACTTTGCAGGTTCACCGTTCCCGCCGAGACTGGACTGTCGGTCTTCACCGGCACCGGGAGGCTCTCACCCGTGAGCAACGATTGGTCAACTGATGAGGCACCGGATAGAACGACGCCATCAACTGGGACGCTTTGACCGGCCATCACTCGAACGTGGTCGCCGACTCGTAGATTGTCGACCAGCACGAGTTCGGTTTGACCATCGATTTGAATGCGATTCGCGTGACGAGGCGTGATGCGGAGCAGCAAATCAACCGCCTTCGCCGCGCGATGTTGTTGGCGAAACTGAATCCACCGTCCGATCAACAGCAGGAATACCAGCACCGCCAAGGAATCAAAATAGGATTCGCCTCGCCCACTGATCGCTGCCACCACTCCCGCGATTGTCCCGACCGCCAAACCCAGAGCCACGGGCAGGTCCATGTGCGGTGTGCGGGTTTTGATGGACGCTAAAGCTCCCTGAAAAAAGGTTCGGCCCGGGAACGCGATGGCCGCAAGTCCCAGCCCCGTGCCGACCCAACGCAAAAACGACCAATGTGATTCTTCGACGTCGGAAGCTTCGCCCGCGTACAACGCAATCGCAATCCACATCGCGTTGGCGGCACAGAAACCGGCAAAAGCGATTTGAATCAGCAGACGCTGATTCTCCTGCCGAAAGTGATCTTCGCGGTGTTCGGGCAGCGGAGATAGTTCGTAACCAAGGCGATCCAGCGGCTGAGCAATGCGGCTGAGCGAGATGGTTTTGGGATCGAAAACCACACGCATGGTGTGTTCACTCATTTTCACGCGAGCGTCCAGCCAACCCGGCGTTCGCGTGGCCACGTTTTCAATCAACCAGGCACATGCTGCGCAGTGCAGTCCGTGAACCGCCAATTCGCAAACCATTGTTCCGTCGGATTGTTCTTTGGGATCGGAACGCCCCAAGTATTCCGCTCGGTCAAAGACGGCATAACGCTCGGCGAGAGAAGCCTCGGAAACGGGTTGGCCATGCCGATCCACCGGCTGCGAGGCTCCTGATAATTGGTCTCGCAACCCGTAGTAGTTTTCGAGTCCCCAGCCATGGATCAACTCATACGCACCGCGACATCCGTTGCAGCAGAAGACCACCTGCGGATCCGTGTCCATTGCGACTTCGGTTGGTTCACCGCAGTGGATGCAGGGAAGCGTTTGAATGTCGTTGTCGGCTGAGCTATTTGGATTGATCGACCCGAGTGGTGAACTCATCAGGTGCCATCACTCCTCAGCCGTTTCGCAAGGAATTCCCTCGGCACAGCAACATGGTAACGGTGTGCTGGTGAGGTCCTGCATCGTCTCAGCCGGGTTGTTCGAATTGCCTGTGATGTCAACGCTCGCTTTGATATCGCTCAGCGAACTCAGGTCGGCGAAGCCACGTCCCGATGCTGTGTAACCGCCGGTAAGGATCAAAGTCGCAGCCGTTGCAGCAGGAATCAAACGGGTGAATCTTTTCGACAAGGATTGAGTCCCGGCGATCAACGCGGTCAACGCAGGAACCGTACCCAACCAAAACGCGGCCATCACCACGCCACCGTGAAGGGTTTGACCCGTCCCGGCCGCCACCAATGCGAAAAGGTACAACCAACCGCAAGGCAGCAATGTCGTGAGCATTCCCACCGCCAGGGCTCGTCCAGAGGCGGGAAGACGAAAGATCGCTGGTCGTAAGCGAACCAACAAACCGCCCATCCGCGATGGAGTCACCCCGATTATCTGGCGACGGTGAGCCGTCATGATTTGATAGAGCTTCCACAGCCCCAGCCCCATCATGATCGTGCCGACCAATCGAGCCGCGGCCAGTTGAACGCCAAGTGTTTGACCGCCAATTTCAACGAGGCTGCCGATGGTACCCGCGATCAAACCGGCCATCACATAGGTCGTCAAACGACCCAGATGATAGAGCGAAGTGGACATCGCGACGCGAGATTTGGAATGCTTCTCTCCTGCTCCGCTGGCCCAAATCGCCAATGGCCCACACATGCCAACGCAGTGCATGCTGCCGAGCAAACTTGCCGTCAAAACGGCTCCGGCCAACATCCACATGTCAGTGCTCCAGGTCCAAAGTTCGCGAAAGGGTCATTGGTTCGCCGGCACCTTCGATGGAAAATTCGATCTGCCAAACGCCCGATTGAGGCATTTCGGCCATCGTCAGGTAGCGACCGCCTTCGGTGTGCGGCAATTCAATCGATTCGTGACTGCCCGCGTCCGCATGACGATAAACCGTCGCGGCAATTGATAGCCTTTCCAAGGCTATGTTTTTTTCGTCCTTTGCTTCAACCGAGATGGCGCGTCGGCCGGTCGCATCGGGATATTCCGAAACAGCAACTTGCACTTGCCAGCCAAGACGCTCAGGGGCCTTGGACGCCCGCTGAGTTTCGTCCCAATTCAAGGCGGCTTGGTGATAGTCGGGAACAACTGCCAAGGCGGGATCACCGATTGCCAACTTCAAAGCAATTCCGCCGATCGTGAACTGAATGGCGAAGAGCAACAAAACGAGTGAGATGTAGAATCGCTTGGCTTTGCGTTCGGCGCGTTGTTGATCATTCATGAGTGACTTTGTTTTCGTGGAGGGATCAGCGACGCGGACCCAAAACTTTGATGGAAAGGGTGCGTTCGTTATCACTTTGGTCGCTGACCTGAAGTTCAATCGACTCGTTGCCGTCGTTGAGTGTCAGATACGATGGGAAATTCAGACGAATCGGAAGCAGCGTCGATTCCCCGGGGGGAAGTGTTAGCTTGTCTTCATCGATGATCTCCACTTCGACTTCGTCGTGGAGTGAAGCGAGGTGGTAGGTCTGTTCTTCGCCGGTTCGATTGACCAAACGCACGTTGAACGCATTGGATACTTCTTTGGCTCCCATCAACGTGAAGGGAGCTCCACGGCCGCGAAGAATGCGTGCGTCGAATCCGCTCTTGCTCGAGATGGCCATTGCCAAACCGGAAAAGACGCCGACCAAGATGATCGGGTAGATGATGGTTCGCGCCCTTAGCAATTTCTTCGGTTTGCGTGCGATGGCATCCTGCGAACTGTATCGAATCAGTCCTAGTGGCTTGCCGACTTTTTTCATCACATCATCGCAGGCATCGATGCACTGGGTGCAGTTGATGCATTCCATCTGCAATCCATCACGAATGTCGATGCCGGTTGGGCAAACCACCACGCACTGATGGCAATCCACACAGTCACCGGCAGGTTTGCCGCGAACGGTGTCTTGCCCGGATTGATCGTCGCGCGTTCGCTTGCCCTTGATGCGAGGCTCACCTCGCACAGGATCGTACGCCACGATTTTGGATTGCTCGTCCAGCATCACCGATTGGAACCGGCCATAAGGGCACGCAATCAAGCAAAGTTGTTCGCGGAAGAACAGAAAATCAAACAGCATCAAACCGGTCGTGCCGGCCATGACCAGGAACGCGGATGGATGCTCGATGGGTGACGTGCGAACCCATTGCGCGAGACGCTCGGTTCCGACGAAGTAAGCCAAAAACGTGTGCGCCAGGAACATGCATAACAGCAAATAAACGCCAAACCGGGCAATTTGCCAAAGCGGGCTGACTCCTTGAGCGGGTTTGCCGCCTTTGCCCTTGGTGCCCTCAAAGAAACGGTCGATGGGCCGGAACAGGAATTCCATGTAAACCGTTTGAGGGCAAGCCCATCCGCACCACGCCCGTCCCGTGATCGCGGTGATGAGGACGATTGAAACAAAGACGCTGAGCATGAACAAAGCCAGCACCAACGTGTCGGTCGGATAGAAGGTCTTGCCCAAGATAGTGAATTCGCGGGCCGCGATATCCAGCAGGATCAGCGGCTTGCCATTCACCCGCAAATGAGGAATGGCAACGAAAACCACCATCAAGACATAGGCGACAACACGCCGGCGTTTCCACCATTCGCCCATCGACAACTTGGGGTGGAGCCAACGGCGACTGCCATCGGCTTCCAGTGTGCTGAGCACGTGTTCCTCTGGTTCAAGCAGTGCTTCGCTGGCACCACTGGACGCGGATTCGCCCGCGTTCCCGTCACGATCCGCTGCGTAGCACACCTTGCAATGAGTCGGTGAGACTTGTGGCAACGAAATTCGCCTGGACATTGTGTTGGCTTTATTCTTCGGGGGTTTCTTCGTCTTCTTCAATGGGTTCGGGCCACGGAGGGATTTTGCCTCCCTCTGGACCGCGGCTGCTCTCGATGTTTTGGCCACGCAGGCTTGCCACGTATGCCGAAACCAAGACCACTTCGTTGGGGTGCAATCGATCCGACCATTTGGGCATCGCTCCACCACCGGCACCGTTGTTGACCACTTTCGCGATGTCTTCGATCGACTTCACGTTCTTGAAGTACTCATCGGTCAGGTTCGGGCCGACTTGGCCCTCGCCTTCACGACCGTGGCACGAGATGCAATTGGCTTTGAAGACAGATTGTCCAACGCGAACCCAGTTGGGTTTGTGCATGTAAGCGACCAGCGTTGGCTCAGTCGGTTTCAAGTCGCCAATCTCGGCGAATTGAAGTCGGGTATTCTCAGCCAAGGCGATGCCATAGGTATCCTCCACTGAACGGCCGGATGCACCGCTGTGGTAGTAAAGGTAATAAAACGGGCTGAAGAAGATGGTTGCAATGAACAGCCATTTCCACCAACCCGGCAGTGGATTGTCGAATTCTTCAATCCCGTCGTAGGCGTGGTCGGTCTTCGGTGCGTTGTCGTAGTCGGTCAGTTGACTCATTTTCGTGGGTCCTCCACTTCGTCGCTCAGTGGAATCGAAGCGAACCGATCGGATGCGTTTTTGGATAATCGAAGCGTGCCGTAAACCATCGCGCCGAATGCGGCGACGAAGAAGGCGAGTGCCAATTCAGCGAACGACGAATAGTCGAGTGCACTGACAAGATCTCGAATCATGGTTTTCTGCGTTGGTAAGGTGACCGAGGAATCTACTCAAACTTAACGAGCATCACGGGTGCGATGTCTCGTTCATTGCCAAGGCGTCCGACTGAGGCACGTCAGAATCCGTCGCGACCTCTTCATCTGATTCCGTCGCTTCCGCTTCGCCTTCGGTGGCTTCTGCAGAGTCTTCGGCGGGTTCCTCCGTGGCAAACAAGTCGACGCCCACCCGTTGCAAGTAAGCAATCAATGCGATGGCTTGCTTCTCGTAGGCTTTGGCGGGACCACCCTGAGCGACGATGTCAGCAGCGAGGTACTCGGCTTGTTTGTAGGCCACTTCGGCAGTGTTGTTCAATTCTTCGTCGGTGTACTCGGCACCAAGGAACGCGGCGGCCTTCACATGAGGTGCAATCGCGTCGTAGTTCATGTCCTCGGTCAGCAAGTGGCCGTAGGCGGGCATCACGCTTCCGGGCGAAACGTTTTCTGGATTCTCAAAGTGGGTCCAGTGCCAGAAACTGCTTTGCTTGCCACCTTCGCGAGCCAAGTCAGGCCCGATACGACGGCTGCCCCATTGGAAAGGCCGGTCGTAAACAAACTCGCCCGGTTTGCTGTATTCGCCATAGCGTTTGGTTTCGGAAACGATGGGGCGAATCATCTGCGAGTGGCAGTTGTAACAGCCTTCCGACACGAAAATGTGTCGCCCGGCAAGTTCCAGCGGAGTGTACGGTTTGACCGTGGCAATCGTTGGAACGTTGGAGCGGATCAAGAAGGTTGGAATCACCTCAAACAGGGTCGCAACGACCACGGCAATGGTGGTGAACACGGTGAAGCGAACGGGCAATCGTTCCCATCGCCGGTGCCAACCCATTTGACTCCAAATGCTGACCTTTTTGCCTAGCTCGAGGACGGGTGCCTCTTCGATGGGGCTGGTGGCGGCTGGTGTGTGATCGGTGTACTGCTTGGTCAATCGCGGAGCGGTGTGCACCGGATTTTCATACTCGGCAGGACGTGTCATCCAGGTTTGCAACGCATTCCAGCCCAGCATCAGCATGCCGCTGACATAAAGCAGGCCGCCGACAACTCGCAACCACCATAGTGGAACGATGTTCTGGGTGGTCTCGATGAAATCGGGATACATCAGGTGTCCCGTGTCATCCATGGCTCGCCACATCCAACCTTGCATCAGACCGGCGGCATAGATCGGAATGATGTACAGCAAAATGCCGATCGTTCCGGTCCAAAAGTGCAGACTGACCAATTTGTCGCTCCACATTTTGGTTTGGAACAAACGTGGCAGCAGCCAGTAAAGCATCCCAAACGTCATGAAGCCGTTCCAGCCCAACGCTCCGGAGTGCACGTGAGCGATGGTCCAGTCCGTGTAGTGCGTGAAAGCATTGATCGATTTGATCGACAGCATCGGTCCTTCGAAGGTGCTCATCCCGTAGAAGGTCACACCCACGACAAAGAACTTCAAAACCGGGTCGGCCGCGACTTTGTGCCAGGCACCACGCAGGGTCAAAAGACCATTGATCATTCCGCCCCAACTGGGCATCCATAGCATCAGGCTGAAGAGCATCCCCAGCGTGCTGGCCCATTCAGGCAGAGCGGTGTAGTGAAGGTGGTGAGGACCGGCCCAGATGTAAATGAACACCAAGGACCAAAAGTGAATGATGCTGAGCTTGTAGCTGAAAACGGGACGCTCGGCTGCTTTGGGAAGGAAGTAATACATCAGTCCCAGGAACGGCGTGGTCAAGAAAAACGCCACCGCGTTGTGGCCGTACCACCACTGCATGAACGCGTCCTGCACGCCAGCGTAAACGCTGTATCCCTTGAACCATCCGGCAGGAATCACCAGGTTGTTGAACACGTGTAGCAAAGCCACCGTGACGATCGTTGCGATGTAAAACCACAGCGCGACATACATGTGTCGTTCACGACGCTTGATCAGCGTCATCAGGAAGTTGCCGCCGAAGATGAACAACCAAACCACGGCGATCAGAATGTCGATTGGCCATTCCAATTCGGCGTATTCGCGGCTTTGCGTGATGCCCAAAGGCAACGTGACCGCCGCGAGCACGATGACGAGTTGCCATCCCCAAAAGTGGAGGCGACTCAGGACGTCGCTCCACATGCGAGCTTTGCAAAGACGTTGGGTGCTGTAGTACACCGCCGCGAAAATGCCGTTGCCGGCGAAGGCAAAGATGGCGGCATTGGTGTGCAACGGACGCAGTCGAGCGAAGGAAAACCAAGGCAGTCCGCCGGTGACCCATGGGATGACCAAAATCACCGCGACGATCAGTCCGACGAGCGTTGCCACAATGCCCCAAAAGATGGTGGCTGTGGCGAACAGACGCACGATTCCGTCGTCATATTGAAACTGTTCCAGACGGACTTCTTCTGTGCCGGAGTCCGATGACATGGCCGAGTCGCCATGACTGTTGGTCGACGTCGCAGTCGCCATTTTTTTCCTCAAATTTCCGTAGTTGAACAGCATTCAAACACGAACGCGACGATCCAGTAAACGAACAGATCGCTGCAGGTTCAGGTGATCTTCGAAGGCCACAGTGAATAGGGCATCTCACCTGCCTTCATTAAAAACTCACTCGTCTCAAAAACCCATACCAGCACCTGTAGAATTCGTTCAAAGCGACATTACGCCACGGATTCTGACTTCGCAGTGGTGTCGATGGAATGACTGGATGAGATGAGTGAACGGCGGCATGCCGCCGCGGGTTTTGTAACACAAATTGTTTGTCCAAACTTGAGCGGAAGCCCATGTTCAGATTTGAATCAAACAAAAAAGCCTTCGGCAAATCTGTCGACTGATCGACGATTCGCCAAAGGCCGTTGAAATTTCACCGCGCCTGCTTTTCGCGAGCGAGGTCGGCTTGTTAAGCGGCGGGTTTCAGGTAAGACGAAAGGCGTTCCGCGCGAGAAGGGCTTTGCATTTTCGCAACCGCCTTGGCCTCGATCTGACGAACGCGTTCCCGAGTCACTTTGAAGATGCGGCCGCACTCCTCCAACGTGTAGCTGTAGCCATCAACCAGACCGTATCGCAAACGAATGATTTCACGTTCGCGGAAGGTCAGCGTTTTCAGCAGTTCGTCAATCTTGTTGCGAAGCATTCCGCTGGCAGCGATCCGCACGGGGTTGTCGGTTTCGCTGTCCTGCACGAATTCACCAAAGCTGCTGTCTTCTCCTTCGCCGACCGGACGGTCCAAGCTGACAGGGTGACGACCAATGTCCATCACGCGACGGACTTCTTCCAACGGCACGCCCGTCGCTTCTGAGATGTCTTCGTAGGTGGGTTCTCGGCGAAGCGTTTGCGTCAAACGTTTTTGTGCTTGGCGAAGTTTGCTGAGCACATCGATCATGTGAACGGGGATGCGGATCGTGCGAGCTTGGTCCGCGATGGCTCGCGTGATCGCTTGACGAATCCACCAGGTTGCGTAGGTGCTGAATTTAAAACCGCGGCGATATTCGTACTTGTCGACGGCTCGCATCAAGCCTGTGTTGCCTTCTTGGATCAGATCCAAGAACGACAAGCCACGGTTGCGATACTTTTTCGCGATCGAAACGACCAAACGCAGGTTGCCCGCACTGAGTTCTCGCTTGGTGGCTTCGTACTGATCGAAGTGACGGCGAACCTTGGTCATGCGGTTTCGCAAACTGGTTGGGCTTTCCTGAGTGACCAACATCAACTCGCGAAGTTCTTGGCGAAGGTCGGCTGCTTCGTCGCGGCTCATCGCGTCATTGCCCAGTTCGGCCAATCGTTCGCGGATGAAGGTCATGCGGCCGGAGATCTTTTCCAGTTGATGCAGCAACGGCGTCACGCGGCGGCTTCGCAATGACAATTCTTCGACCAATTCCAAGCACTTGCGACGGCGACGCAGGAACTGCTTGCGGACTTCGGCTTTCAAGCGAGGCGAAGCACTGCGACGAACCAGGATGTCGAAGTCCGCTTTGTTTTTCGCGATCAGGTCATTCAGCGTTCGCAAGTTGTGCGGCATGCGCTGCGAGATTTGTTCCTTGGTCAATTGTTCGGTCAAGGAGACTTTGATCGTGCGGTCAAATGGCAGCTCGCCGGAGTGCACGCGGTGCAGTGTGTCGACCGTGGCTCGCAGGGCGTAGTCGGTTTCTAACAACGCGCGACGATATTGCTTGCGGGTGATTTCGATTTTCTTCGCCAGGGCGATCTCTTCCTCGCGTGACAGCAAAGGAATCTCGGCCATTTGGCTGAGGTACATGCGAATGGGGTCTTCGCTGGCTTTGGGAAGATCGGCCGACAGGCTTTGCGAAGCGGCTTCGTTCGCCAAGGCTTGTTCAGGAGTTTCTTCGTCGACGCCGATGGTGTCGGCTGCCATCTCGAGAGAACGCAATCCGCGAACGTTGGGTGATGGGCGGCGGGCGGCTGCATCGCGGGCCTTCTTTTCAGAGGCTTCGATCAGCTGGATGCCGCGGTTCTCAAGAGCCAAGAGAAGGGAGTTGAGCTTCTCTGGGTTGACGTCTTCGTCGGGCAGGTATGCGTTGACTTCATCGTAAGTGAGGAAACCGTCCTTGGTTCCGCGGGCGATGAGTTGCGAAAGATCTTGGTCCATCAATTGCATCGGAAAAACCTCCTGTTATGGGTCGCGTTCCTTCATGGAACGGTCAGCCAAACTGATGTTTGCGGGAACCTGAATCACGTGATTCAGTTCAGCTTGGCTGTGGGTGTTGTGTTTGAACTCGTTTCAAATGCGATCCGTCCTGGATCGCGTCACATCGGGTTGCTCGGTGGCAAAATGCTCGGCAGCAATGGCTCCTATGTCGATTCCCTAACGGGGCGTTTGACGAATGCGTTCGGCGGCAAAAAGTTGTTCCAGCATCGCGAGCTCTTCGTCTTCGGGCAAGGATGCGGATTGAAGTTTTTGGATTTGACGTGACTTCTCGGCGTCAAATTCTCGTTCACGAAATCGTGTCAGGATCGCGGTGTATCGTACGTGTGGCGGTTCCAAAACGTGGCCAGCGCGGCGCTCGATGCGTTCCTGCAGATTGATGATTTGATTTTTCAAAAAATCGTTTTCGAGCAGGACAAGCACGGAAGCGGCATCCAGGTCGCGTCCGTCGAGATCCAGATCTTGGTAGGCGGACAACAACATCTTGGCAGTGTTGGATTGCAGCCACGACGCGTCGATGGACTCAACCGCCATCGCGGCCACTTCGGGTGATTCGATCAGGATCTCGAACAGCTCGCGTTCCACACCGCTCAGCCCGTTGCCTTGAGGTTGTTCGTCGCGTGCGTTGCCGCCTGCTCCCTGCCGCCCTGGGCTGGCAACGTGCGGAGCCGGGCTATCAAATCCAGACACATCCGGTGCGAAGCCATCGTCGATGCCGAACATGGATGCGTCTTCCATCGCGGCCTGGCTGAACGGATCGAAGTCATCCGATGGTGCGAGTGCCTGCGGTGAGGAGGGTGCAGCGGGGCGGCCGGAAGGTGATGCTGGCGAGGCGGGTTTGGATTGACGATAGCGAGCCTGTTTGCGTTCGCGTTCGGCCTGTTCCTGACGCAGTGTTTCGAGGTGACGTTGCAAACGCTCGGTGGGAAGTTCGAACGTGTGGCTCATGCGAACCAGCAACTGGTCGATCTTCAGGCTCGCCTTGTCGCTTTTGGGTGGGGTCTTGGCCAATACGCCAAGCATGGAATTGATCGCGGTTGTGACGCGGTGCGTGTCGCGGGTGACGTCGACGCCCTCGGTCAAGCGATTGAGTTTGTGGTCCATCGCGTCGGGAGCCTGCCTTGCCATGTCCAACAGCTCGCCAGCGGAGTGGGCCGACAGGAAGTCCGCCGGGTCCAGCCCATCCGGGAGCGTCAGAATCCGCAAGTCGGCGTCCGCCGTGACGAACAGTTCCAGGACTTCTTCGGCTCGACGTTTTCCAGCTTCATCGCCGTCCAGCACCAACACGACGCGGTTCACGAATCGTTTGAGGACTCGGACGTGCGAGGCGGTCAGGGCGGTGCCCAGGACAGCGACGCTGTTTTCGATTCCGGCCATCCGGGTTGCAACAACGTCGGTGTAGCCTTCCATCACCAACGCTTCGTCGGCGTGGCGCATGGCATCGCGTGCCAGGTGCAATCCGTACAGCTCGTTGGATTTGCGAAACAGAAGGGTCTCTGGACCATTGATGTATTTGGCACCGCCTTTGGATCCGTCACCTTTGGCGGCGGCGATGCGATCCGCGATGGCGGGAATGATTCGTCCGCCCAACGAGATCGGTTGGCCTTGAGCGTTGTCGATGGGGAACATTAGCCGGCCACGGTAGCGGTCATAGCAACCCGATTTGCCTTCACGGCCGATCGCGACTCCCGCGGCTTGTGCGACTGCTTCGGAAAAGTGGTTGCGGCGAAGCAAGTTGACCGCGAAGTCCCACGAGTCGGGGGCAAATCCAATGCGGAATCGTTCTCGGTTGGCGTCGTCCACGCCACGGCTGGCCAAATAGTCGCGAGCCAATTTCGCGTCGTCGGATTTGCCTTCCGCCAACTCGTCAAAGTACGCCTTGGCGACCAGTTCGATCGCCTTCATCAGCGTGGTTTTGTCGTCGGGGCTGCCCGGTTGTGTTTTTGGGCCGCGGTTGAATTCAGGAATCTCGATGCCAGCGCGTTCGGCCAAGCTTCTGAGGGCGGTCGGGAAATCAACGCCTTCTCGCTGCATCACAAAGCTGAAGATGTCTCCCCCGATGTCGCAAACCCAGCATTTCCAAGATTGGCGTTCTTGGTTGACCGTCATCGACGGACGCGTATCGTTGTGGAATGGGCAGCGGGCAACGAAGTGACGGCCCTGCGGACGCAATTCCAGATCGTGCCCGATGACATCCACGATGTCGGTCGCAGCTCGAACTCGCTCTTTGACGTCGAAGTCCGTCGAAGGGGACAAACGAACGCTCCTGTCAAAAACGCTGTATGGACGGTCTTGCAACCATTCACCAGCACGAACGCGGGGGACATCCTTTTCAGAAACGACATGCGGCGGGCAAGTCGAGCAAGATTTTCCTTGCTGGCTTGTCAACGGCTGCCGATCCAAATCGGATGCGGTCAGTGGATCGGTCAACCCGGCTCCGCGACTGCGAAGTGATCGTCACTCTTCCTGAGCGACCGGTCGGCTCATCGATTTGCCTGGGTGCATGGCGAGAAGTCGCACTGAACTCGAGCAAAGCGGAGCAAACCGAGGCAAATTTCGATCCGGTTTACATCCCTGTAGCGTAGTGTGTCAGCCGCGTTGGGTGGATTTCCCGAGTGGCAGGCTGCCCGCTCCGTTACAAGCATGTGAGAAGTTTGCTGCGGTTTCACGGTCACGTCAATAGCAATCCTGTTTGAAAATGGATGGCCGGAAAAAGTGCGGAAAGCCTCTGAATGTTGGGGATTTGATTGCCGCAAAAAGGGGCATCGGAAGATGGGAGGCTCTCCGCTACCTTGGCCCGGTATTCAAAATTGGCCCAGTATTCAATCTTGGCACCATGTTGAATTCGCTTCAGCACCAAACGATCTTGATGCACGCGCGGCGGAGCAATCCGATGACACCGCATTGGTTTGTTGTTGATCGTTTTCAGTCGCTCGCTGAGTTCGTTCCTCTTCGCTAGACACCTCTTTCGACCGGAGCATTTCGGTTCATCTTTCATGGCCACCGCAACACCTTCCGTCGACCCCTCCGACATGCATCACGCGGTCGAGCAAACCTGGGGCGGTCGTGTCCGTGTCTGGCGAAAGATCTTCAGCACGGCTCTTTCAGAGCGACTGGTCTACCGCGGCGATTTCGCTCTGGGGACCCTGATGAGGTTCCTGCCGATCGTGACCCAGATTTTCCTGTGGTGGGCGATCTACGATTCTATCGCCGCCAGCGAAGCGGCCGAGTCCACCGGGAGTTTGACTGCGGATTCGTCAGCATTGCCACAAGCGGCAAACGAAAACCGAGCGGACGCGGTACAGATTGGTGGCTTTGGTTTTCGTGACATGGTCGCGTACTACTTGTTAACCATGTTGGCTCGAGCGTTTTCGAGTATGCCAGGTTTGGCGTCCGGAATCGCTCAGCAAATTCGCGAAGGCGAGATCAAGCGTTACCTCATTCAACCCATCGACTTGATCAGTTTCTTGCTGATCAATCGTGTCGCTCATAAAGTCGCCTACTATGCGATCGCGATCGCGCCCTTCGGGTTGGTGTTCTTTCTGTGTCGAGATTACTTTGTCGCCGGATTTCCCCCGCCCCATCTTTTCATCGCATTCCTTGGATCCCTGGTGATGGGATTCCTGATTGGTTTTTTCTTGGAAGCCGCCATCGGGATGATTGGGTTCTGGTTCTTGGAAGTGTCTTCGCTGTTGTTCCTTTACATGCTGTTCAGCTTCTTCTTGTCGGGGCACATGTTTCCGATTTCGTTGCTGCCTGACGGAATCGAATGGGTGGTGAATTTGCTGCCGCTGAAGTACCTCGCCTATTTCCCGGCGGCAGTCTTTCTGGGCAAGATTCCTGACGAGGACCTGCCGATGGAAATGGCGATTGAGGCGGCTTGGTTGGTGTTCTTCATCGTGATTTGTCGCTGGTCATATTCTCGCGGGGTGGCTCGCTACAGTGGCTACGGAGGCTGAACCAGTGGAGGTGAAACCAATGGAACCAGGTCGTACGGCAAGTTCACCGTGTGATGGCGGCGACGGGGCGACGATGCAGGGTGCTGAGTACCAGGGTGCCGAATGGATGCGATACGTTCGCGTCTTCGGCACGTTTGCACGAAACAGTTTGGTCCGAGACATGACGTTCCGTGCGAACTTCGTGATCGAATGCTTGAGCAGCTTGGGATGGACGCTGATGAATGTCGGGTTTTACCTGATCATTTTTCAGTTCACGGGGTCGATCGGTGAGGACACGGGTTGGGACCGCGAACGTTTTTTTCTTTTTCTGGCGACGACTTGGTTCATCAATTCAATCGTCCAGGCTTTCTTCATGCCCAATGCGGAAGAGTTCAGCGAGTTGATTCGAACCGGCGGTTTGGACTTTGCCTTGCTGAAGCCGATCGATACGCAGTTCTTGATCTCATTTCGGCGTGTGAGCTGGTCTTCGCTGGCGAACTTCTTGGCGGGAATGGTGATCGCCGGCGTGGCCCTGACTCGTTTGGCAACTCGCGAGGTGGACCCTCACATTCCAACACTGGCATCGTCCATTCTTTACGTGCTGTTTTGCATGTGCGGAATCGCGATCATGTACAGCTTGATGATTTGTCTGTCGGCCACCAGCATTTGGTTGGGACGCAACCAAACGCTCTACAATTTTTGGTTTTACATCACCAACTTCAGCCGTTACCCGATGGAGATCTACAACCGAGGCTGGGGGACACCACTGTACGGCTTCTTCACGTTCATCGTGCCTGTGTTGGTGGTCGTGAACGTGCCCGCTCGTTTGCTTGCTAAACCGATTGATCCGCGAACCAGCGAGGAATGGATGTTGGTCGGATGGGCATTGGTCGCAACCCTGATGAGCGTTCTCTTCAGCCGCTGGGTCTTCCGCCGAGCTCTCGGCAGCTACCGTAGTGCCAGTTCTTAGCGGCTCGCCAGATTGCTAGCCGCTTGCCCGACCTCGGCTGATCTCAGTCAGCGTCGCAGCTCATTACCGAAGTGCTTGAGTCACAACTGCCGCAACGTGTTCGCCGAGGAGTTTGGAGCCTTCTGCGGTGTAGTGCACGTTAGCTTTACGTTGCGTCTTGGCGTGCTGAAGGGCAAAGTCGTAGAACGGGTCGGTTTGGATGTCGCCGAGTGATGCCATGACCTCTGCCGCTGCTTGGTTATAGCGTGGGCCATCTTCGGGGAGTCGACCTTTGGCGCCTTCGGGGACTGGCGTTGTTTCTCTCCAGATGAGCGTCGCACCGGTTTCTTTCAGCCGGGACGCGATTTTGCGAAGGTTCTCTTTGTATTCGGGCAAAGGGACTTGGCGTTTGCTGGTTGGCGATTCAGGGTCGGCCAAATTCTGGCCGTTGGGGCCCATGAACTTCAAATCATGCAGGCCAAAGTTGAAGTGGATGACGTCCCATTGGCGGTCTCCCAACCACGAATCCAGTTGTTCCAATCCGCGAGTGGTGGGGCCGCAGTTGGTTGCCGGGCGAAACACGTTGGCTTTTCCTTCCATCGCCTTGCGGGCGTCTAGCATGTAGCCAATGGAGATCGAGTCACCAATCAACAAGACGTTGGGCAGGTTTGGATCGACCTTGGGGGCCGCGAATGGATCGTTCTTGCGTGGTTGACGTTGGGCGGACTTTCCGGTCGGTTGATCTGTCATTCCCAATGTTGGCAGCGACGCGAAAATGATGGAAAGCGAAGCGGCGAAGAAAGCGATGATGCTGGGGTGCCGGCGAAATGGCATGGTGGGGCTCGATCAGATTGGGAGGGAATTTGGTGGGAAGGATGCCGACGACTTTGGAATCAGTGAAACATGACGAACAATGAGTCTCGCACCGTCCTGCGAATCTTAGACGCGAATTTCAATCGCGCGGGTGAAGGGCTGAGGACATTGGAGGAATCGGCGCGGTTCATCTTAGACGATCCATCGCTCTCGGATGCACTGAAAACACACCGCCATGACCTGTCCGAGGCGATGAAATGCTGGGACCGGTTGCAGTTGATCTCGGCACGCGACACGCCGGGTGACGTGGGAACGGAATTGCAAACGGCCAGCGAACAGACTCGAGTCAATCTACATTCGGTGGTTTCCGCGGCAGCCGTGCGCACTCAGCAGGCTCTGCGATGTTTGGAAGAATATGGCAAGACCATCGATGCGGCATTCGCAAACAAGATAGAAACGCTTCGCTACCGGTGTTACGCGACGTTTCAAAGTCTCGAATTGCGGATTGCGAATCAGAGACACCGTGCGATCCGAATTCGGGCCTCGCGTTTGTACGCGTTGATCGATTGCGAGCAGAGTGTTGAACGATTCGAAAGTCGAATTCGCGAATTGGCGAGCGTCGGAGTGGATGTGCTGCAGCTTCGCGATCGCAGCGTCGACGACCGGACACTCTTCGAACGTGCCGAAGTGGGGACAAAGCTTACCGAAGAGCTGGGGCTGCTTTGGATCATCAACGACCGTGCTGACATTGCAATGGCCGCTCGCGCCGATGGGGTTCATGTTGGACAGGAGGAGTTACCAGTCGATGCTGCTCGGCAAGTAGTTGGGCCGGACCGCTTGATCGGATTGTCGACCCATGACATGGAACAGGTGCGTGAAGCGTCGCAAACGACGGCGGACTACATCGGGTGCGGACCGACCTTTCCCGGGCGAACAAAAAACTTCGACCATTTCCCCGGATGCGAGTTTCTGAGTCAGGTTCATCAGGCAACACGGTCAGGCGAGATCAATCTGCCCGCGTTCGCGATCGGCGGGATCTCCGCGTCGAACATTCGCGAGGTGGCAGCCACCGGAATCGCGCGAGTTGCCGTCACGGGAGCATTGGCATCAGGAGAGCAACTGCCCGACGCGGCATCGAAAATGCGAGCGGCATTGGAAGCCAATCCGTTGACAATCGATGTCGGTGAGAAGGGTGTGCGCGAGCCATGAAACAGATTGCTCCAGTTAAACGATTGATACGCCCCGTCGTGATCTTTCTTTGCTTGTGGGTGACTTGGTCTCTACTTTCAAAGGCCGAGGAAGACACTGCTGTCGTGGTGCATCTGCAAGATTCCGAATTGACGGAAAGCAGTGGGCTCGTGTTCTCAAAGAAGGACCCAAGTTGTGTTTGGTCGCACAATGATTCCGGAGACAGAGCGAGGCTATTCGCTTTTGACCATAGGACCGGGCAGCGTACCGGTGTCTGGGAGCTAGAGGGTGTGGATGCCATCGATTGGGAAGACTTGGCGATCGTGCACCAGGATACGGACGACGATACTGTCCCATCGAAGTTGGTGGTGGCAGATTGTGGTGACAATTTGGGGCGACGCGACGATGTCCAGCTTTGGTGGATGGATGAGATGGACCCTCGCAACTCGGGGACCGTGTCGAGGCAGCAATTGCATTCGATCCGAGTGACTTATCCGGATGGGGCTCACGATTGCGAAGCAATTTGGTATGACCCGTCTTCTCGCAGCCTGATGTTGCTCTGCAAGCGGTCGATCCCTTGGGTTGGTCTTTACCGAGTGCCGATTGATTTGGATGCTGGGCCGCCGAGCAGCAAAGTAGAAGCTGAGTTGTTGGCGCGCGTGCCGATCGCCATGGCGACCGCAGCGGACCGTGATTCAAGTACGGGTGACGTTTGGGTCTGCACCTATTGGCAAGCGTTCCGCTTCCCCAGCAAAGACGGGATGGACTTGGTCGGTCAAATGTCACAAATGCCATCCGCGATTGAGCTTCGTTCCTTGCGGCAAGTGGAGGCTCTCGCGGTGTGCTCGGATTCGAGTGTTTGGGTGAGCAGCGAAGGTGAGCCGGCTCCGCTGGTGAAGATCACGTCGGCAAAATGAAAGGGCTTGCCGAATGAAAGTCGTGATGCAAGGCAACTGCTCGATCCGTCGTTCGGTACGGTCCAGGAACAATCACCCAGGAACAATGAAGTCAGGAGAGCAGTGAATGTTTGAAGTGGAATTGAAGTTTCGTGTGGATGACGAAGCCGTCTTGCGAGCCCGTTTGGACGTCGAAGACGCTAAGAGTGTTTCTGAGAATGAAAACAAGGACACCTATTTCAATCACCCCTGCCGCGACTTCGCCGCATCGGGAGAGGCTCTGCGGATTCGGCGAATCGATGGCGAGCCGTTGATCACCTACAAGGGGCCCAAGCTACCGGGCGTAGTGAAGGCTCGCGAAGAACTGGAGTGGGCTCTGAATCCAGGCGACGCCAAAGGTGAATTGACCGAAACCCTGTTGTTGCGGTTGGGCTTCCGTGAAGTCGCGACGGTGACGAAGCGACGTGAGACATTTTCCATCGGCAGCACGCGGCCGATGACGGTCACGATTGACCGCGTTGAAGGCTTAGGCGTTTACGCTGAGATTGAGCGAGTGTTGGCGGAAACCAAGCCGGACGACAACGCCATTCAAAACGCCCGTGCTGAAGTTGAAGCATTGGCGACGAAGCTTGGCCTGAGCAACCCTGAGCCGCGGAGTTATTTGCGGATGCAATTGGAGCGGGCTGACGCCTCAGCGGGTGGCTGATTTGATGGAACTGAGTCCGCCATCCACCGCGATGTCTTGTCCCGTGATCCAAGCGTTTTCAGGTTGGAGCAACCATGCGATCAGCGAGGCGATGTCATCGGGCTGACCGAGTCGGCCCATTGGATGCATCGCTCGACTAGCGTCGGCTGAACGCTCGTTCTGCCAGACACGCGAGGTCAATTCGGTCTGGACCAAACCCGGAGCCACCGTGTTGATGCGAACGTTGCCGGCGGCATAGGTAGCGGCCGCGGCACGTGCCATGGCGGCGACACCGGCTTTGGCTGCGGCAATTGCTTCATGGCTGGTCAATCCAATCGCCGCGCCACCACTGGACATCAGCACGATCGATCCCCCACCCAGCTTTTTAAGTTTGGGGGCAACGGCCCGCACCAAACCGAACGCTGTGATGAGGTTGGCGTTCAGGACAGCTTGCAAGTCATCCTTGCTGGTCAGGTGGGCAGGTTTAAGAAGGATGGAACCCGCTAGGTTTACCGCGCCAGCGAAGTTCTCGAATTGGTCCGCCGTGGAGTCGACCACGCTGGAAAGTTGGTCCCAATCGGTGGCGTCGCATGCGAGGTACGGTTGTCCGAGTTCTTGCGACAGCGTTTGCAGACGTGATTCGTCCCGTCCCGACAGCATGACCTGATGACCCGCCGCGACTAAATGACGACAAAGCGCAGTGCCGATGCCACCACCGGCACCGACGACGAGATAGGAAGATGAACTCATGGTGACATTGCATGGGATTGGTTGAGAATCGTTTGCTGAATCGTAGGGTGCAGGCAAATCCAGTTCAGGCAAATCCAAAGGCGGAATCTTGTGCGAGCAAGATTGTTTGTTTGGAAGATGCCGGTCGCGAGGGTCGCGGGTCTTTCAACACCGATATCGAGTGCGCGTGCGGTTGCGATGGTTTTGCTGTGCAAGGGCGTGGTTGCCGATGAATGGTTCATGGCACCGATGAGTTCATCACTGCGGCGGTATCCTCCCGATCCACTGCTGCCATCGGATTGATTTGCACTCACCTCTCCAAGGGAAGATTCCGCCATGTCGAAGAAAGACACTTATCGCGTTGTTGCTCGTGGCAGTGATGGTTCTCTGCAAATTCGCGACTACACAACGTTGGATCCGCTGACGGAGCACTACGAGCAAGTTGGAATCGACGACTGCAGCACGGATTTGGCGCTTCGAGGAATGCCCGTCTTTCGAGGCTTGATCGGTCCGATGCCAGAAGGCAAAAACATCGTGCGTTACGAAACCCCGGAGGTCTTCGAGATGCTGACCAAAGAATGGGGAATCACGAAGCCGAAAAAACGTCGTCGTCGCGCTGCGGAGAAGAAGGCGACCGAAACGACATCGGATTCGGCCGAACTGGTTTCGTAATTTCGCGATGCGGTCTCTCCCCCCAGTCATTCGAATGCGGCTCGGGGGAGTGCGAATATGCGCAGTGCATTGCGAAATTAACATCCGTTACCGTTGGCTAGCGTTCTGCTAGCCTTCTCTCTGAAGACATCCGTCGCCACCGAAGCGCGTTGGCGAGTCATGTGATAGCGGCGTCCTTGGATCGACGCCGTCTGTTCAGAGAGGTTCCGAAGATGATTGATGCCGCCGTTGAAACCACGCACGTTTATGTGTTGGGACGTGAGGGACGGTTGGACGATCGACCCGGCGGTGACCAAGATTGGTTGGAGTCGATCGCCGGCCGGGATGTGGTCGCGGTTGCGAGCTGCGATCAGATGCTGGAATTAGTCGCAAAAGGCCAGGTGCGCCGGCCAGGATGCTTGCTCGTCGACTACGAATTGGTCGGTGATGGGTTTCAGCGTATTCAAGCGGCATTGCTCCAGGCCAAATGCAGCTTGCCAATGATCTTGGTCGCAAAACAGATCGGCATTGAGGCGGTCGTTCACGCTTTCGAACATGGCGCATGGACAGTCATGGTTCAGCCGCAACGCCCCGGTGCGGAAAGCAAGGATTCGCTAGGCGATCATGTTCAGCAAGCCATCGAGTGGGATCGTTTTCAAGTCGAGGTGGAGTCGGAGCACACCAGACGGAGTGCAATCCTGAAGGGGCTGACGGAACGCCAGCGAAAGGTGTTGGATTGCGTGATGGACGGGATGCCGACCAAAGCCATCGCCGCTTCGCACAAGGTCTCAAAACGTTTGATTGAGTTTGAACGCAGTCACCTGCTGTCTGCCTTTGGCGTGGCTGGCACGGCCGAGTTGACCGCCGTGGTGGGTGAGCATCGAACGGTCGAGCGATTCTTAGACAGCCAATCGCGGGCCGAAATGCCCGTGGAAGGGCGTGCTTTTCGACGTCCATCCTTGTTGCGCGGGCACGTATCAAGCGCCGCGGCATGCTTGGACGATTAGCAAACTAACCAACCAATACTCGCCCAATGAACTCCGGGGCAGACTCATTCATCACGGCTTTGACGTGACAGATGGGTCGGGGGAACATTGGGCGAGTCATTGTTTGGTCTTTCGCGAACGTGCAATCCTCATCAGCCGAACGATGCTTTTAAGGTCGCACGAAGTTCTTTTGGTCAGCGACGGTCTGGAAGCTTCGCACTTTTTTTGCAACCGTCGATGGCGGCAACCGGCCGTCTGCGTGAATCAACGATTGACGTTGGTTCCGTCCGCTGTTGTCGCACGCACCATTCCGGGGAACCAGTCTTCCATGGTTTGCGTGATGCCACTCAATGATCGTCGGCGGATCGTCGGGGCCTCGATCGGACCATCGACTTCGATGGTCCACAGCGTGTAGCGGTTGTCGCGCAGAGGACTGATGACTTTGCTGAAAAGGTTCTGTGGGCTCACGCGTGTGTTGAACGACAGGTCCAAATGCTCACGACGGCTAAGCGTGCCTCCGCCTTCCAGTGCCACCAAGTCACCCCAAAGAACCAAGCGATTGAAGTTCAGGTCTTCGCCGAAGATTGAGAACTCTGTCTCGCCATTGGTGAAAGCCACGTCTTCGGTCGCTTTGATTCGCAGCAAATTGAGAACCTGAACCAGATACGGAAGCTGATACAGATTGGCGCCGCTGATGCTGCCGCGTCCACTGCCTTTCAGCAAATCGAGATCGCCAAGGCGACCTTCCAGATGGGAGTCGCCGTCAAAACGTCCTGTGATACCGGTGCGGCTTTGTCCCACCTCCGCCAAGCAGGTTGCGATTTGGGCGTTGCCCAGTGCCGTGTCAATTTCGAAGTCACCCGTCGACAACAAAACTCCTCCACTGAGGCTGAGTTTGCCACCGAACAGAGCTCCGACAATTGGGACGCCGCTGCCGTCGGCGTCTTGGATGTAGCTGTCTGGCGAGTTGGATGGCGGTAGCTTCGCGTTTTCTCCAAGTAGTAACTGTTCGTTGGTGATTGAAAACGGGCCTCGTACAGAGGTGATTTGCAAACCGTAGGCATGCATGGAATCGAGGGCCATGTTGCCGTATGCCTGAAGCACTTCCGCGTCCCGCACACCTTGGACCTGAATTTCTCCACGCAATGAATGAACGGGACCGACATCCGCGATTCGGTTGCCTTCCAATTGCAAAAGAACGTCCCAGTCCATGATGGGTGTGGTCGAATCGTCGTCGGCCAACAGCAGATTGGTTTTGCCGCGAAGGCTGATTGGGCCGCGAAGGTCCAGGGCTCTGAGAGCTCGTCCAACTTGCTCGGGTAACGATGCGACAAACTCTTCATCCGGTACCAAGCGACATCCACTATGCAGATCCATCGACAACAGCCAACGACCCGATGGATGCTGGACGCACTTTCCATCGGCAACAAGCCGAGACGCATCGTGACGTCCGATGAGATTGCTAATCAAGACTTGATGGTCTCGGTATTCGACATGACCGCCGATGATATCCATGCGGTAAGGAACAGCCGTTGGACGCAAACTCAGTGAGTCGGGCGTGACCTGCTCTGTTTCGTTTTGGTCCGCCACCAACGTCAGATCCAAGGGCTGTGTTCCGGATTGATGAATGTGGACGTCCAGGCGGTCCAATGTGCCACCCGGTGCCAGTGAATCCCAAATGTGCCGAGTCGATTCCGGCAGGGAGCCTCGCAGCGATTGGTCCATCGCCAGATCAACGAGCTGAAACCGTAGATGAAGATCAGATTCCTGAGGTGAAGCAGTGGTCGGTTTGTCGGGATCTGGTGTGACAGGAATCTGGTAGAGCCCGTTACAATCCACCTTGGCCGAACCCGCATTGTTCGCCGTGAAGCCGATGAGTCGGACCAAGTTGTCTTTGATTTGGACGCGGCCTTCGACGTTGTAGAGTGGGTAAGGGAACTTGTCGTAGCGAAGCGTGCCACCGGACACCCGGAAATCAAACTGACGAGTTGACTTTCCACTCGCGTCCGTTTGCAGGGTTGCGGTTGCCCACTCGACGGCACCTCTCGGGCGAAGTGAACGAACGAACCGCTCGACTTTCGAAACGGATCGTGTGCTGGTTTCGGCAAATGACGAGGGTTCGCTTTCTTCTCTTGGTGTCAACGCGGTGATCAACGCGTCATCAATGAGCACCGCACCCTCGGTTTGAACGGTGATTTGTTTCGTGTGGACCTTGGGGGCGTCAGGGTTGAGATGCACCGGCACTCGGAACGCGCAGTTCAAACGCTGACCTCCGGCGCGTCCCGTCAACCGTTCGGTCGTTGCAAATCCGTCTGCGATGTGAATGGTGCCCACCAGTTGCTGAACTGGATATGGAAACCTGTCGAATTGAACATCGACACCACGGATATCGACTTCTGATTCGAGGGCCCATGCTTTGGAGGTTAGGGGCGCGGGGTTGGTGGCGTGCGCCCGAAGGTTGAGTCGACCGCGGGCTTGATAGCGTTGCCAAAGACGGTGGACCTTTTCGGGCATCGCTTCTGCAAATGCTCGGTCAAGTGTCAGCCCTTCGCCCGTGAGCTGCAGATCGGTCAATCCAAGATCGAATTTCGTCGCTGCAAGCCGGCGAAGCTGCGTGGTTCCTCTGATGGTGCAATGGGCATCGCCGAAGAGAGCTTGGGTGGGATAAAGTTTGATCTGCTGAGGTGAAATGAGAAGTCGACCTCGAGCGTTGCTGATACTCGCGGGCAGGCGTTTATCAGCGAGGTTGCCCTGGTGAACCACGAGGTCGATCTCGAAGTCATCGGTTTCGCCAACGCGGTTGTACTCTGCCGACAGGTCACCCCGCAGGCTCACCCGAGAATCGTCGGGGAACCACTGGGAGATTCGAGGGCGAATCTTTGAAACCACCGTTTCGTCGAGTTGAAAAGCTTGAATGGTCGTTTTGATTCGCAGCGGATCTTCGGCACCGCTAGCCTGATGTTCCAGCGCGAATTCGATGGGGCCGCTGAAGCTACTCTCGCCTTTCGCGAACAGTAGCTTGTGCACGGGGGCAGGTTGTTCGCGATTGGCCGCGACGCCGGTTTCGGTCGAGATGGCAATACTCGACCACCTCAGTTGCAGCGGTTGACCTGAGGGTGAAGTACTGCCGGGGCCGTTCGTTGGAACGACATGTCTCGCGGCGTTTGGTCTAGCACGTGCTGTTTCGAAGTTGACGTTGGTGATGACGTTGTGCAAATCGATCCGCGGGCAAGCGGGGCCCATTTGCGGCAACGGCAGAAGCGAAGCCAACGAAAGCGAGTTGTCGAGCCCAACATCAAGGTTGGCCACCACGCCTTCGACCGCCATCCGCCGGGTGTTCAGCGGGCTTTCGCCATTCATCCATTTCTGAGGATCCAAGTCCGCGAAAACGGTGAGTCGGTCGATGGAGACAGCCGGGTGTTCCGCCCACCAGCCGTTCATCAGTCGAGGCGAATTTGATTTGGGGCGAATTTCGATCTGTTCGAATACCAAGCCGGTACCCGCCAAGAACGTCCCGCGATGGACGGAGACATCCCAGTCCGCGTAGTGCTCGTCGAGCTTTTTCTCGAGAAAGCGACGGGCTTGTTCGCCGACGGTTTGTGGAAGCAGAGACTTCAGCAAAAGGCCTGTCGTCAGGCATACCACCAGCAGCACCAGCGCCGTCTTGAAACGGCTGGTTCGACGCGGCGGCGGCAATTCCTGACCCGAAGCGGCCAAAGCTTGTCTCCTCCTTGAGACAACGTTGTGCTAGCCGGTCGATCCTACCGCGTCATTTCGTTGCCCAACCACCCCAAAAAGCTCGCAAAACGGTAGATCCATGGGCTCTGCCAGGGGGATGACAGGCTGGTTGCAACCGAGAAGGCACTGGCCCCGAGCAAGACGAGCGTGAAACATCGTCCGTGAAACTTCTCGCTCAAGGAGCTGACTTCGGGGACCAAGCAATACAGCCAAAGCGGGGCGAACCAAAGCATCCAGCGAAAACAGACGCTGACGCCGCCGTAGTTGCGATCGATCTCCGGACGAGCAATGTAGAAAACCAGACAGACCACACTGGCCAGAGCGATCGCCGCGGTCAGCCGCCGCATGTAACCCGGGCCGTGGCGTAGGCCCGCGATCATTCCCACGGGAACCAAGATCCAAATGGGAGTCAGCGAAAAGATTCCGTAGTAACCCAAGGTTGCGTGAAAGAGGTAAGCAACACGGCTGGGTTCACCAAGGTCGACCCCTCGTCGTTTGCCCGAACGCCAGTAGCTTCCAGGATAATCGTACCAGTCGTCCCAAACGCTCAGTGTCCATGCGGCACCGCTCGGACGCAGCTCGTACAGTGTTTGAACCACTTCGTTTGCTGGGCTAAATCGTTCCGCCAAAACTTCGTAGCCGCCATCATGAAGCTCGCGTAGTGTGACCTTTTCCGCGGCCATGAGCGTTTGCGAATGTTCCAAAGCCGTTTGAATTTGAACTTTCGATGGATCCGACGGCATGGGGATGGATTCCAAGTCCTCGCCTACGCCGCGATGTGCGTATGGTGTGCGGAGACTGCCATGGGCCCATTGGTTGGTTCCCACGATCCCGACCAAGACCAAGATGGCACCGGTCAAAAAACCCGGCATCGACTTGGGATTCAACCAAGCGAACAAGACGGTCCAGAGTGCCAACATCGAAAGGGCCGGCAGTTCACAAGCAACGGCGAACGCGGCGGAGGCTCCCGCCACAAACCAGGGCGCAAACTTGGGGTGGTAAGTCATGCCGGAGAACGAATCCGTCATCTTGTCCGCGGCTCGAAGGTAGAGCCACAGAGTCAAGGACGTGGCGGCAGCGGCGAAAAGGTGATTGTTCAACGAGATCGTAAACGGCAGCATCATCGTGCCGAAACAAGCAGCGGCGACACCCATTCTGCGCGCATAGTCCGACGCGCCGATCACCTCAACAATCAATGCAATCGTGACCAGGAACAACGCCAGTACTGGCAAGTTGATTAACAGCAATAGCAGTCGTGGGACGTAAATCGGGTTCTCTGTGAGAGTCAAACCCGTTGTGTGGTGAACGACTCCGTAAACCCCCGCGACCATCGTCACCAGCAACGTGGGTTTGCTGCTGTAGTGGTGCAGTTGTCCATCCACGCCGACGTGACGAACTTTATCGATCGTGTCCCAAGGACGTCGCTTGCCGTCGTCCGATCGGATGGAGATGGGGCGATCGATCGCGAAGGTCCCGTCTTCGACGAGTGCTGCCACCGTGCACCACCGACTGCGATCGTTGGCGCTTAGGAAAGCCGTGTCGCCTTCGCGGCTGGTGACAACCGAGATTCGCCCGGCGGCAAGAGCCAACGCTGCGACAATCATGATCGCGTAGGTGTTGCGACGATGTTGTCGCGGGATTTCATGTTTACGCATCGAGTGGCTGCTCCGGCGACTCGAAACCCGCCCACTCCGAAATGCTATAACCCGATGCGTTGGCGATCGGTCGACTGCAGCTTAATTGACTGCCGCTTTGTTGAGCTTCGACGCCGTGTGACCCTTCATTTCGCATCAACGTTTCGCGATGGTCTCTGGCCGCGGCAACGGAGACAATCAGCTCCGCCAGTAATCCCGCGAGGACGCACTGAGCACCCAGCAAGACGGCCAAGATGCAGTAGTAAAAGATCGCGGTGGAGTGCAGGTGCAGTGGTTCGCCCTCACCCATCCGGGACCATACCCAACGGAAGCTGAGGTAAGTCATTCCTAGCGAACCGATGGCAAAACAAAGCAAGCCTGCTGAACCAATTAGGTGCAGCGGGCGGCGGCCGTAACCAGTCACCAGATGGATGCTGAGCAGGTCGAGGAAACCTTTGATCAGACGCGAGACGCCGTACTTTGAGACTCCGTGCTGGCGTGCATGATGTTGGACGGTGATCTCGCCGACCTTGTAGCCACGTGCGGACGCAAGAACCGGAATGAAACGATGGCGTTCGCCGTACAGATCCACTTCGGCGAGCACTTCTTGCCGATAGGCTTTGAAACCACAGTTGTGATCGTGCAGCTTGACTCCGGTCAGTGAACTTACCAGGGCGTTGAAGACTCGACTCGGCAGAACTTTGTGCCAGGGATCGTGACGTGTTTGCTTCCAACCGCTGACGACATCCAATCCGCCGCGAATCTTTTCCATGAAGCGTGGGATCTCGATGGGATCGTCTTGGAGATCGGCATCCATCGTGAAAACAATGGAACCGCGTGCGGCAGCGAATCCGGCACTCAGGGCAGCGGCTTTTCCGAAATTACGCCGCAGACGAATCGCGAATGTCGATCGCATCGCGTCGTCTGATGTCCCACAAAGTTCCACCATCTTGGACCAGGTTTCGTCCGTGGATCCGTCATCCACGAAGATAATTTGCACACGCAG
Source organism: Rhodopirellula halodulae (assembly GCF_020966775.1). NCBI lineage: Bacteria > Pseudomonadati > Planctomycetota > Planctomycetia > Pirellulales > Pirellulaceae > Rhodopirellula > Rhodopirellula halodulae. The sequence goes on from NZ_JAJKFV010000029.1 coordinate 1,664,403, forward strand.
GTCATGCTCTCGGCAAACGTCACCGATGCGTTGTTGCAATTCGCCCAAGGTGACTTCTTCGTTCATCGCCGGGATGACCACCGAAATCTCGTCGATGTGGTCACCCGGGGATGCGGCCGGTTGCAATTCCGGTTGGGTTCCGGACAGCTCGGAGGGACGTGCTGACACAATCGGCGTTGAAACGCTGGTGTGTGAAGATGTCATGGGCGGAGGGGCTTCGGTGTTCATGCGGACATATTACTCAAGTTGAGCGGCGTTTCTACCTTGTGGGGGGATGGCTTTCCGTTTTTATGGGGAGCCACCCGCCAAGGACACCGCCTTCCCTCACAAGTCCGAATTTGCTTCAACACAATGTTTCATTGCTGGCATTCATTGCTCGTTCAATGAAAACCGCATCGGTAGTGCGATGGGGGATTCATGATCCAGTATTTCCAAACACCGATGGTAAGGAATCTGATGTCCAATCACGAAGTTTTGCTGCGTGGTAGTCGTTTTGACGTCGTTGCGATCGACTTGCCCGGACGAGATGGGAAGTCGCATCGCCGCGAATTCATCCAGCATCCGGGAGCTGTGGTGTTGCTGCCGCTCATTGATCAAGACACGGTGGTGATGATCGAAAACGAGCGGCCGGCTGTGGGAGAAACGTTGCTCGAGTTGCCTGCAGGGACTCGCGATCCCGGTGAGGAGGTCTTGGAAACCGCGGCGCGGGAGCTGACCGAGGAAACGGGCTATCGATCAGCCAGTCTTTCCATCGCGTGCGAGTTCTACTCCGCGCCGGGGCTCGGCAACGAATTGATGCATCTCGTGGTCGCTCGTGATTTGACCGAAGGAGAGCAGCAGCTTGAAACAACCGAACGCATTGAAGTCAAACGCATGCACCGTCGCGAAGTGACGGAATTGGTCCAAACCGGGAAAATCCGCGACGCAAAAACGTTGATTGGGCTACAAGCGTTCTTGTTCCAGGACGTTTGAGCAGCCGATCGCTTTGTCACCAAGCGAGAGTTTGTCACCAAGCGAGAAAACGTTTGATCAATTCGATCCCGGGTTCCGTCAGAAAACTCTCGGGGTGGAACTGCCAACCTTCAAGACGATGTTGTTGGTGGCGAACTCCCATGATCTGTCGGTTTCCGCCGGTGTCCGTCCACGCCCCGACAATCAATTCGTCTGGGACCGTGTTCGGGTCAATGACCAACGAGTGATATCGAGTTGCGGTGAAGGGATTCTGGAGTCCCGCAAACAGACCCCCGTCGTCGTGATGGATGCCGTCCGTCTTCCCGTGCATCAATTCGGGAGCACGAATGATCGTTGCACCGAACGCTTCTCCGATCGATTGGTGTCCCAAGCAAACGCCCAGGATTGGAAACTTTCCCGCGAAACGCCGCACGCAATCCACGCTGACACCCGCCTCGGTTGGCGTGCACGGGCCGGGGGAAATGAGCAGGCGTTCCGGTTTCAGGTCTTCGATTTCTTCCAGTGAGAGGTCATCGTTGCGATGCACCTGGATGTCAGCCGACGAATCAATCTCGCCCATCCGCTGAACCAGGTTGTAGGTAAACGAATCGTAGTTATCGATGACCAAAATCATGTGAGCGAATTCCAGGCGGGCTGCTTCCGGAGGGCGATGATGTCCAAACGCGGCGCGAATTGAGAGGTGGAGCGAGACTCGGGAGAGCAGACGCTGTCAAGATGAATTCGCGACAATCAAACGGAAAGGATATTCTTGGCGAGTCAAGACGTAAACGCTCTTTAGAAGGTTCATCGGGACAGCGTATAATGGGGGACTGACCGCGACGCGAGACGTGAAGGATGCGTTTCGTAGCGAGATCGAATACGAACCTCTTCTTTGGACTCATCATCGTGCTTTCGGTTCGCCCCAAAGTTGCTGAATTGGCGTTTCATCTGTTCAGCCGATCGCTGCACCCTGAATTGCTGGTGGTGCATCAATCGCGAAAAATTGAACGCGACGGATACGACGCTAAGATCGAAGTCACCAATTGTGGGCACGTGGTCACCTTCAACTCGTCGCCCACCTGCGGATCGCCAGCGACGACTCTTTGCGAAGTTGCCACCAGCGCCCACCAACCGCTCCCTTCGCGACGGTGCTTGATTCGGCAATCGTTGAAGGGCAGTCGAACCGAAGAGGCGACTTGCCGATCCGGGCTTTCGTACCGCTCGCATTTTCAGCTTGAAACGGTTGACCCCAAAATGTTTTGGATGGTTGGTCAACAACTGGGCAATGGTCCAACAGAAGGCTTGCTGCACCGATTTGACTCCAGCGGACGAATGGCATTTGGTGCCATTAGCTACGTCAATATTGAGACTCGACGACGGTCGATGTTGATCCAAGCCATTCACACCTTCCCAGACGACTACGCGATTGTGAAAGTCGAGTCGTTGTTCACATTACCGGAAACCGATTCGGCTACTGCGTGAGACACGCGTCGTGCAACGCACTCGGTGAACAACGATGAGTTCGTTTGCCGGTTTGGACTCAACGCGTGATCGATGGCGGGGCGTCTCGAGCCATTTGATCGGTGTGTTGGATCTGATGGACGGAAAAGCCGTCCGCGGAATCGCCGGGCAACGCCATCGGTATCAACCACATGCCGGTTCTCTATGCGATCCCTGTGAGCTAATTCGTTGGTACCGGACGATTGGGCTGTGTCAATTCTATGTTGCCGATTTGGATTCGCTGACCGGCGCAGGGCAGCAGCGAGCGTCATTGCGGTCGATCATTGACAGCCTGCGTCCTGGTGAGACGCTTTGGATTGATGCTGGTTGGACGAACTGTCCTACGCGTGAAGAAAGCAAGTGGCTGCAGCAAGTGAATCGGGCCGGTGCAGTTGATTCCATGACTCGGTGGATCATTGCCACGGAGTCTGCCCAAGGGCTGCACGTCATTGACGAGTTGTCGAGCGTGGTCGATCCAGCGGATCTGTGTTTGAGCCTAGATTTCCGCGAAGGAGAGTTTGTTCAGGGCACTCAACGTACGCGAGAAATTCAATTTCAACGGGAGCAGGCGGGCGGACCCGACGGTTGGATCGACCGAGCTTGGGAGCGAGGCATTCGGGAAGTCATTGTCTTAGACGTGGCGCAGGTCGGCTCCTCGGCCGGCGTGGCTTCCTGTTTACCGCTTCGAAAATACCATGCATCACACCCAGGGGGGCGATGGATCACGGGCGGAGGCATCCGAGAGCCAGTGGATGTTCAGCAGTGTCTTGACGAAGGCTACAGCCGTTTGCTCGTCGCGTCGGCGTTGTTGCCGAAGTTGAACGACGTCTCCTACTGAGCGGTATCGTCGTCTTGGACTCTCGTCGCTGACGGTCTCTTCGCCCGTCGGTTCACAAACTGCTATCATGCAACGACACACGCTTTTCGAATCGGCATCGAACTTTGACTGGCAAAAAACCACATGTCACCGCATCACTACACTGATATCTCATCCATGCTCGCGTTGATTCCGCAAGAACCCGGTGCAGGAATGAACTCCAGTTCGCTGCTGTTGCTGGTCGGCGTTTTTTTGGCATTATTCTTTGCTGCAGTGCTCGGGTTCTTTTTCCTGCGGTACGGGAAGCTTTGGTTCCAAGCATTCATGTCGGATGCGGATGTGCAGTTGCTGAACTTGATTCGCATGCACTTCACCAAGGTCAATCCAAACGTCATCGTTCAAGCCAAGGTGATGGCCGCCCAAGCGGGATTGAACATCAGTCGCCGTGACGGAATCAGCACGCATCGATTGGAAGCTCACTACTTGGCCGGCGGAAACGTCATGAATGTGATTCATGCGATCATCGCGGCACATCGAGCCCAGATTCCTTTGGAGTTTGACCAAGCGGCCGCGATTGATTTGGCGGGACGCGACGTTTTGGATGCTGTGCAAACCAGCGTGTATCCGAAGGTCATTGATTGCCCCGACCCGAAACGAAGCGGCAAGACGACTTTGAGTGCAATCACCAAGAATGGGGTGGAATTGCGAGTTCGAACGCGGGTCACGGTGCGAACCAATTTGGAACAACTGATTGGTGGTGCGACGGAAGACACCGTGATCGCTCGCGTCGGCGAAGCCATCATCAGTTCGATTGGTTCAGCGGACACTCATTTCAAAGTGCTCGAAAACCCAGACATGATCACTCGTGTGGTGTTGTCGCGAGGATTGGATGCGCAAACCGCATTTGAAATCGTGTCGATTGATATCGCGGACATCGATGTCGGGGAAAACATTGGAGCTCGATTGCAGAGCGATCAAGCCGAGGCCGACACGCGAGTGGCTCGTGCACAGGCCGAACGTCGTCGCGCCGAAGCCATCGCGGCGGAGCAGCAAATGAAGGCTCGCGTGTCCGAAAACCGATCGCGATTGGTCTTGGCGGAAGCCGAAGTGCCACGTGCGATGGCGGAGGCTTTCCAAGCCGGCCGAATCGGTGAGGTGGCCAATGGAGTAGCAACGGAAGGCTCGGCGTGAGTGTCGGATCACCCGGTTCCTCGGAAGAACCTGTCTTGGGCTCTTACGAGCGACACTCGTATCGCGTGCGGTTTGCAGGCGGCAATGGTTTTGAACTAGCAGGAATCGTCGATCGTCCACGAGATTTGGAAACAGGTGAGACGCTATCCAATGTGCCAGTTGCCGTGTTCAGTCATTGCTTCACCTGCAATAAAGACCTGAAGGCGATCGCTCGAATTTCGCGCCGGTTGGCTGAGTGGGGAATCGCGGTTCTTCGTTATGACATGACCGGGCTCGGCGGCAGCGATGGTGACTTCTCACAAACGCATTTCACATCCAACCAAGCGGACTTGGTCTCGGCAATTCGTTTCGCGTCCGATGAGTTGGGGAGCGTCACCGGGCTGATTGGTCACAGTTTTGGTGGCGCGGCGTCGCTTGCGATTGCTGCGGATGAGCATCGCCGACCAGAGTCACTCCAAGCGATTGTTGCCATCGCTGCTCCCAGCGACACTGTGCATTTGGCGAATTTGCTGGAGCGAATGAATCCAGCAATTGCACAGGAAGGGGTCGGCGAGGTCACGATCGGTGGGCGGCGCTGGAACATTCGTCGAGAAATGTTGGAGGACTTCCGCCAACATGCTTTGGCTGACCAGCTACCGAAGATCGCCGCGCAGGTCATGACGTTTCATTCGCCCGTCGACGAGACGGTTGGGTACGATCATGCACTTCGCATTGCGAGTTTGGTCGGCGGAGAGTCCGGCGAGGCAGCGTGCAGTTTGGTCACGCTTGCCGGTGCCGACCATTTGATGGTGCGGAATCCCGGCGATGCCATTTGGGTCGCCGACACGGCTGCCGCGTTCTTGAAACGCCACCGCTAGAAGACGAAAACGAATTCGTTCCAGTTCAGGACGCTGAGTGCATACAAAGCGTCCGCACGCTGGGGTGACATCTCGAATTTGTTCCGTAGTTCGTCAATCAGCTCAACGCCTTCTTGAACTTCCGCGTCCAACGCCGGCCGCATCAGTACTTGCTGAATCACCGCCTGCACGAAGCTGGCGGACGAGGCGTCCGGTGGCAGCTGACCGCGTACGGATTGAGCAAGTTTGTCCGATTCTTCGTGGATGAACTCGCTGTTCAGCAGCGACATCGCTTGTCCTGGTTGCAGCGTTGCGAAACGGGCTTCACAGGTCGTGTCGGGTTCCGGGAAGTCGAACGCCGACAGCAGGGGCGTGAGCAGCGAACGTTTTACGTGAATGTAAACACTGCGTCGGTTGCGTTCCGCTTCGTCGGAGTTGCCCCAGCCCTGCCCGGGCCGAGATTGTCCGGCGAGAACTTCGGCGGATAGGTTCGGGTAGAAGCTCGGTCCGTATGTGTTGCGATTCAGCGATTGATTCACCGCCAGGATCGAATCGCGAACTTCTTCGGCGCTCAGCCGTCGCGAATCAAAACGCCAAAACAGATCGTTGGCAGGATCCAGCTCGACCGACTTGTCAGTGACTTCCGAGGACATTTGATACGCCTGGCTGGAACAGATCAGCCGGTGCATGTCTTTCAACTTCCAGCCGCCATCAACCAAGCGGTTGGCGAGGTAGTCCAGCAATTCCGGATGAGTTGGCGGCACGCCCAGACCGCCAAAGTTATTGGGCGAACGAACAATGCCGCGACCAAAGTGGTGCTGCCAAATTCGGTTCGCCATCACTCGCGACGACAGGCGATTGTTTTCGTCCGTGACCCATTCCGCGAAAACGCGACGCCGTTGTTCCGCGGTCATCTCGGGCGGTGTATCCCCGAAGATTTCTGGAAAGCGTGGGCTGACTTCATCCGTTGGCGAATGAGGGTTGCCGCGAAAAAGTACGAAGGTCTGTTCGATTGGCCGCAACTTGCCAAGGCCGAGAACTTGTTGGCGATCGGGCAGTTCATCGCGGCGTTTCGCGACTTCGGCCAGTTCCGCTTTCAAATCGTCGTACCGCTGACGTTGTTCCTTGGTCAGCAACGGGCGAAGCTTCTTCTTGAGAACTTTTTCGCGTTGGCGTTTGGGACCTTCTGTTGCGCGTTGATCAGGGGCCGACATCTTGGTGATGCCGTCTTGTTCAATCGCGTGAAGCTCTTCTTCGATGGTCCGTCGTTGCTCATCCGCTTTTGCATAGGCTGCGTTGAGTTCCGGTCCCGAAATATCGATTTGGTTGTTGGTTTGTTGATCGCCACGTGTTCCGTAACGGCTGATGTCCGCGAAGAACGCCAGCATTCCGTAGTAGTCAGTTTGCGGAATCGGATCGATTTTGTGGTCGTGGCATCGCGCGCAGTTGATGGTGAGACCCAAGAACGTTTGTCCGGTCACGGTCACCAAGTCGTCGAGTTCGTCGTAGCGAGCTTGAAGCGGGTCGGCGGGTTCATCGTCCCAAATACCGAGTCGGTAGAAGCCCGTCGCGGTCAGCGTTTCGGTGGTCACATCGTCCAGCAAGTCGCCGGCCAATTGTTCCCGCACAAACTCGTCGTAGGGTTTGTCTTCATTGAATGACCGGATCACGTAGTCGCGGTACTTCCATGCGTTAGGCTTGGGATTGTCTCGCTCAAACGAGTTGGTTTCCGCGTAGCGAACCAGGTCCAGCCAGTGCCGTCCCCAACGCTCGCCGTAGTGAGGGGATTCCAGAAGTCGATCGACCAGCTTTTCGTAAGCGTCGGGATCGGAGTCATGGACGAACTCCGCGACTTCCTGCGGAGTCGGCGGAAGACCAGTCAAGTCATAGGTCACTCGGCGAATCAACGTGTGGCGGTCCGCCGCGCCGTTGGGCTGCAATCCGGCCGCCAGCAATGAGTCCAAGATGAACGCGTCGACAGGATGGTTGTTGGCCTTCCATGTTTGCAGCGTCGTCGAAATCTCAGCGTCCGATTCCGTGGATTTCGAAATGTGTTTTTGAAGATTGGCTGAGATGTCCGGCGGAGAAACGTCCTGGACCGGTTCGTACGCCCAGTGTTTGGTGAACACAGCTCCTTCTTCGATCCAGCGACGAATCAGATCCACTTCCGATTCCGTCAGCGGCTCACCTTCGGGTGGCATCAATTCGTAGTCATCGTTGGCAACGATTCGTTCCAAGAGGTGGCTGGCGTCGGGATCGCCCGGCACGATCAATTGCTCACCCGAGTCCCCTTCGATGATCGACGATTCGGCTTGATGCAGACCCAAGCTGCTTTCGGCTTGGTCCGGGCCGTGGCACGAGTAGCAGCGTTTGGCCAACAGCGGTTTGACTTCGTTGGCGTAATCGACCTCTGCGGTTACAGTTGAAAGATCCGCGGCGAGAAAGCCAAAGGTGCAGAGTCCGATCGTGATCGCGGACCGCAGGTTGGCTTGGCGGAGGAGGTGGGAACGTCGAGGCATCGAATTTGATTGTGGCATGAGGGTGGGATCGCAGCTTGCGTTCATGCGTTTCTCGGTGAATCGAGATAGGCGGGATTCGTGTTGACGTTATTTCTTAGAGAGTGTTGCGTCAATTGCAAGTCAGTATAGCCGCATTCGACTGATTTGCGAAAGGAAAGATCTGTTTTTCGTTCTCCAACTGGGGATGGCAAAATTTCCAGTTCGTTTATACTTTCCGCGCTCAATGAATCAGCCGGCCGGGCGTTCTCTCGGCCACCCCATTGTTCGGCGTTGCGTGCGGCGGATTGTGGACCAGCAGGAGTCCCTGTGATCGGTCCCCAACCCCTCTGACGCCCGTCGTGCGGGGTTATTCGCGTTGATTCAGTTTTCACAACAGAGAGAGAACCCAGGTGTCTCAAGCAGAAACGACACGATTGCCCTACAAGGTCAAAGACATTTCGCTGGCCGACTACGGTCGCAAAGAAATCGAATTGGCAGAAAACGAAATGCCCGGTTTGATGGCACTTCGTGAGAAGTACGGAGCGGAAAAGCCACTGAAAGGTGCCCGCATCGCTGGTTGCCTTCACATGACCATTCAAACCGCGGTTTTGATCGAGACCTTGGTAGAGCTTGGTGCGGAAGTGACTTGGAGTAGCTGCAACATCTTCAGCACTCAAGATCACGCGGCCGCTGCAATCGCCGCAGCCGGCATCCCCGTCTACGCTTGGAAAGGCATGACGGAAGAAGAATTCGATTGGTGCATCGAGCAAACGTTGGAATTCCCGTCTGGCGAAAAACTCAACATGATCCTGGACGACGGCGGTGACTTGACCGCGATGGTCCACGATCGCTTCCCCGAGTTGCTGGATAACATTCACGGGATCAGCGAAGAAACGACCGCTGGCGTGCACCGTTTGGAAGTGTTGAACAAGACCGGCAAGCTCCGTGTTCCTGCGATCAACATCAACGACTCGGCAACCAAGAGTAAGTTCGACAACCTCTACGGTTGCCGCGAATCGCTGGCTGATGGTGTGAAACGAGCCACCGACGTGATGCTCGCAGGGAAGGTCGCCGTGGTTTGTGGCTATGGCGACGTTGGAAAAGGCTGTGCTCACAGCCTCAAAAGCTACGGCTGCCGCGTCTTGGTCACCGAAATCGATCCAATCAACGCTTTGCAAGCTGCGATGGAAGGTTTCGAAGTCACCACCATGGAAAACGCTTGCAAAGAAGGTCGCTTGTTCGTCACCACGACGGGGAACAAGGACATCATCTTGGGCGAGCACATGAAGGAAATGCCCAACGACGCAATCCTTTGCAACATCGGGCACTTCGATACCGAAATCGACGTCGCGTGGGCGGAGCAACAAGTCGCCGACGGCAAGGCAACGATCAGCGAAATCAAGCCATCGGACGTGGGTGCAGTGGACCGCTACACCTTCAAGGACACCGGCCGAAGCATCATCATTTTGGCCAAGGGGCGTTTGGTGAACTTGGGCTGTGCAACCGGGCACCCAAGCTTTGTCATGAGCAGTTCCTTCACCAACCAAGTGTTGGCACAAATGGAATTGTTCGAAAATCGCGACAACGACAAGTACGAGGTGAAGGTGTACTTGTTGCCCAAGCAACTGGACGAAGAAGTCGCTCGCCTGCACCTGGAAGCAATCGGCGTGAAGCTGACTCAGTTGACGCAGGAACAAGCCGACTACATCGGTGTTCCAGTGGAAGGCCCTTACAAGCCCGACCACTACCGCTATTGATCCGTCGCCGGGGCTGAAGTCGTCAACAACTTATGCGTGACGAAGTGAGCCTGGTGTATGAATTACAGCGATGAATAACAAACAGCCGGCAAGGAATTCCTTGCCGGCTGTTTGCGTATTGCATTGATGGACCGCTCAGTAGTGCAGCGGTCATTCTTGGGGCGACCCCGGTTGCGGCTACAACTCTGCCGCTTGGATGGCCAACTTGACGTCTTCGTTGCCGTAGATGATCGAAAGGAAAGCTGGCATGTACCGATCGATCATAGCGCCCCCAACGTACAAGACATGATCCATGACGCTGTCGTCTGGGAATTCATCGCCCAGTGGGACAGAGGTTTGGTAACGCAGTTCTCCGTCGGCCATATCCAATTCGAATTTGCCGACTTTCAAACCGTAGTTGGCTCGACAAACCGCCTCCGCGATTGCCGAGCGGTTTTCTTCAGGGACCTTGTTGGCGGGGTGGGCGAAGACTTGTACCAACGAGTCTTCGACCACAATCAAGACACGAATGTCCCCGTGTTTGCCTTCAAAAAGCATGCGGAAGAAGCTGGTTTCGAAGTCTTGTTCGTACTTGATTCCGCCTCGGTCCAAGTAGGCGGAAACTTGATCGACTTGAGGTGACATCCCGGTGGCTCCTCGGTGATGGTGAATCGGTCGGGAAAACGAGTGCGCGGCGACGGCTACTGTTTGGACGAGTAAGCCAGGTTGCTGGTTCACTTGATTGATTCAAACCTTGCTGTTGGCTTCGGTCGGCGATCCGTACAGCGGTTTGTTCATCATGACGATGAGCACGGTCGCAGTCGACCCACTGAGACAGGCATCAAAACAGCAAAAACGGGGCACTGACGGCCCCAGAAAGTCGCTGGACACTACAATTCGCGGGCCGTAATTCCCCGGACTGTTTTGTTTGATTGGAACCATTTGCCCAGGTTGAACGTCGAAAAGCTGATCGAAAATCACCCCTTCGGTGGGCGTTCAAAACTGGCTCACGCGAGCATTGGCGGCCGTTTCAGGCCTCAAAAGCCGAACAACCGTCGAAAGGGGGATGAGATTTTGCCGAAGACCCGGCATCAGGTTTGGAATGGAGTGACATTTCGGCGAATCTAGATCCCCTTTGGAATTTGTAGCGGCTCGCGAAACTGAGCCGGTGCGTTAATCCGTAGCGATTAGCAAGACCGACGCGGCTATGCCGGAAAAGCTTGTCACAACGAATGGCCGTCGTCGAATGAGAACCGATATCCCCCGGATTTCGTGCCCGATAGCGATCGGGACGCCCTCGAGATCTGGATTTCCTTCAGCTGAAGAAAACTTCGCCGATGAATTTCGACAATTCTTCTCGCCGTCCCTCCGAATCCCAATCGTCTTTTCCTGGTCAGGTTCGGCGTCGGCTGCTCTCGTGGATTCAAGGGGCTCCTAGCTCGGCCGCAGAGAACGTTCAGCGTGGGCGTTTGCAGTTGGAGTCGTTGGAAAAGCGGCAAATGATGGCTGGGGACGTGGAATTGTTTTCCACGGACGGCTTCTTTGGTTCTGCCGGTCAATCGAATGTCGCGGCCGAGAGCTCGACTTCTGATCGTGGCACTTCGGACCGTGCGGCCGAGGGCGAACCAGGACAGGATCTCGTCCAATTCGCGAAAGATTTGGATGCGGCGGGAGTCACGTTCTACGGGGCGCACTGGTGCCCAGCCTGTACCCAACAGAAACAACTGTTTGAGGACGGCGGAGACGATTTGCCGTTTGTCGAGGTCACTTTGCCGGATCGGACTCAGGATCCTCAGTTCTCTTCATTGAACATCAGCGAATATCCAACGTGGATTTTCCCAGACGGTTCGCGGCTGACGGGAGTCCAGTCGTTGCAGACGCTGAGCACTCGCAGCGGCGTCGCAATTCCGACGTCTGGTAACGAAGCACCATCGTTTGAAGCCATCGGTTCCCAAACCGTCGAGCTGGGGTCGCCTTTGCATATCCCAATCGACGGTTACGACGCCGAGGGTGGCCCGCTGACCGTGACGGTTTCCGTCGCGAATCCGCAGTTGGTGGAGGCCACCGTGCTTTCCGGCAACCGTTCGCTGCGATTGGACATGGATGGCTTCGGCGACATGGTGTTTGAGTTGTTCGAACAACGAGCACCACGTGCCACCGAACGAGTGATCGATTTGGCCGACAGCGGGTTCTACGACGGCATCATTTTCCACCGAGTGGTCAATGGATTCGTGATCCAAGGTGGCGATCCGACCGGGACCGGCACTGGTGGTTCGAATTTGGGTGATTTTGACGATCAATTCCACCCCGATCTGCAGCACAATCGGACGGGGGTTTTGTCGTTCGCGAAGTCATCCGATGACACCAACGATTCGCAGTTCTTCATCACCGAAGTCGAGACGGACTTCCTCGATTTCAATCACTCGGTGTTTGGTCAGTTGGTCGAAGGGGAGGACGTGCGGGAAGCGATCAGCAACATGCAGGTCAACAACAGCACGCAGAACAAGCCGACGACCGACATCGTCATCAACAATGCCACCGTTTTTAATGACACCGAAAACTCGGTCATCATGCTGAAAGGATTGGGCGGCACGGGAACCACCAGTGTCACCGTGACGATCACTGATTCAGATGGAAACTCGTACGACGAAGTTATCTCGGTGTCGGTGGTGGATCCGCCGAACGATCGACGCAACGCTCAGCCATATCTGGAAGACATCAACGTCCCCGCGACGTCGCCGAAATCGACGCCTGCCCAGATTCAGTTGGAAAGCTTTGACCTGGAAGGCGACGCCGTTCAGTATTTCATCAGTGGCGGAGTGACGGGTGGAACGGCGACGGTGAACTCGGCCACTGGATTGTTGGAAGTCGCTCCTACCTCGGGCGTTACCGGCACCCAAACGGTTTCGCTCACGGTGGGCGTGGCGGCAGCGTCCGGTGCAGGTTCGAACTCTGACTTGCAGAGTTTGGTGTTCACGTTCTCGGAAGACAGCAACCAAACCCCGTCGGCTCCGTCGTCGTTGGATCTGCGTGCGTCTTCGGACACGGGCAGCAACAGCAGTGACAACTTGACCAATGCGTCGTCGATGACCTTTGACGTGACCGGCGTCACCACGGGCGCCACGGTTCAGATCATCAACACGGCTGACAACACCGTGGTTGGCGTTGGCACCGCGACCGGCGGAAGCGTCGCGATCACCACCAGTAATCTCGCGGCAATTGGCGATGGCACCTACAGCTTGGCAGCCCGGCAAATTGTCAACGGATTGACGAGTGCGAACTCGACGTCGCTGTCCGTCACGCTGGATCGCACCGCTCCGACCTTCACGTTGCCAGCGAACGCCAACACGGGCAATGTCGGTGCACCATACGAAGCCAACTTGGTGAGTCCCGATGAAGGCAGCGGTGTGACCTACAGTTTGACCGTGTTCCCATCGGGGGCAACCATCGGTTCGTCCAATGGGATCATCAACTGGACACCGACCGCGGCTCAATTGGGCGACAACGATTTCACGGTTGAGCTTCGTGACTTGGCCGGAAACACCACCACCGAATCCTACGTTGTGACGGTTGCCGAAGAAGCCTTGGCTCGAATCGAAGTTCGATTGACGGATTTGAACGGAAACGAAATCGACTCGATCGATGTTGGTCAAGAATTTCTGCTGCAATTGATTGGCGTGGACGCTCGCCAATTGTCTGAACGAGGCGGGATCTACTCGGCTTACGCAGACATTGAATTTGATGGAACCTTGGCTGAAGTCGTGCCAGGAACATCGATCGAATACGACAGCGATTTCAATTTCCTGCCTCGCGGAACGCTGAGCAGCGGATTGTTCGACGAGATCGGATCAGCCAGCAGTCGTTTCTCGCCGACGAACCTTCAGGAATCGGTCATGGCGACCGTTCGTATGCGAGCCATCGCTGACGGATCGCTGACCTTCACCACCAATCCGGCCGACGTCAGCGCGAACGAAACCTTGTTGTTCTTCAACAACGATCGTTTGCCAACCAATTCGATCAACTACGGCAGTGCGACGTTGGCTGTCGGTGATGTCACCACCAACAATCCGCCGGTCGGTGTGGATGACACGTTCACGGTGGTCTCCGGTTCCGGCCAAAACACTTTGGATGTATTGGCTAATGAGGCGTCGACGGCCGACCCCGGCGAGACATTGACGATCACCGGTGTTGGAACCGCGTCCAATGGTGGCACGGTAACCGTGGCTTCCGATGGGTTGTCAATTCTGTATACGCCCGCAGCGAACTTCATTGGCACGGACACGTTCCAGTACACGCTCAGTGATGGAACCAGCACCGACACGGTGCAAGTCACCGTGAACATCCAGAGTGACGACAATGCACCGGTAGCCAACAACGATGCGTTCCCAGCATCGGGAACCATTTTGGAGGATTCCAACACGGCCACTTATGATGTTCTGGCGAACGACACCACCGATTCTGACAACGAGTCCTTCACAATCACCGGTGTGGGGAGCGCGTCCAATGGTGGAACGGTCGCGATCGTGAACAACGGATCGGCGATCTCTTACAAGCCCGCCGCGAACTTCAACGGCACGGAAACCGTGACCTACACGATTCGTGATACCGGTGGTGGTTTGTCGACGGCGACGGTGACATTCACGGTTACGGGAGTCAATGATGCACCCGTTGCTGAGTCGGTCACGGTGCCGACCGTCCAGGGCGTGACCAACCTTCCCGTCATGACTCGCGACGATCTGCCGACCAATGTCGATTCAGGCGAAGTTCTGCAGTTCGTCAACCTGAGTACTCCATCGGCTGGCGGAACGGTGACGGTCAGTTCGGACGGGGCGAGCATTCTTTACACCCCACCCAGTGACACTTTCACCGGAACCGACACCTTCACCTATCAGGTGCAGGATCCAGGCGGACTGAGCAGCTCGACCGCGACGATCACCGTGGACATCGCCGACTATCTCGCGCGAACATTCAACATCTCGCTCGATAGCTTCGGATCGCTGACTTCGAGTTTCTACGACAACGCTTTGTTGACGGGTACGAACGCTCGCGGGGAAACGGTGTCTTTGGCTTTGTCGGATTCGTCGGTTGTCTTCGCGGACGGAACGATCAGCGTGCCGAACATGTTGCCGGGGACGTACAAGCTCAGCATTCCTGCCGTGCCGTTCTTCCAAGGTGGTGAAGAGGCTCAAGAGATCGAGATTCAAAGCGATGCCGATGACACGGACGAAAACATCTCGTTGAACTTCGGACGTTTGTTGCCTCAATACATTCGAGTGAACGACTGGTTCGGCAGCGCACCGGCGCGTCGAGTGGTCGCTGCGATCCAGCCTGGCAGCAACGCGTTGTACATGCAGACCAGTGATGCCGCGTCATCGGATTTGAGTGATCTTGAATTGGAGCTGAACTCGGCTGGAACCAGCATCACCGTCAATGCGACTCAATCCACCACCGCTGACGGTGCGACCACCACCGCTTCGGTCAGCGGCACGACAGACTTGAGCAACGGACGTGCGTTGGAAGTTCGTGGCCAAGTGGGTGACGTTCGATTGGTGATTCTGAATTTGGATGATTCCGGTTTGGAATTGGAAGAAGCTTCGTCCAGCTCAGCGCAGAGTTCGACTCAGGCGGCTGGCGAACCACTCGCCGCTGCGGTGACCGTTGCTGATGCGACCGTGCCCGCAACCGAGTTGGGAACGTCTCGCGCTCAAAGCAGTTCGGAGCCTGCTGGCGAACCCATCCAGATCCTATCGGGCGACGCTGACAAGGTGGTTGGTTCTGATTCCGCCGCGAGCCAAATTGACGCGGCGATGCCCGATGTCAGCGACGATTTGACTCGGATTTCGGATGCGGAAGACGCCGTCGCGAGCGGTGTGACCGGCCAACCGTTGCTGTTGGGTGAAGCCGTCGATGAGGTCTTGACAGGCTCGTCGGACGTAAACTGAGCCTGTTTCGGGCCTCGAAATCAGAAAAAGGCTGAAAAACACGGTGTTTTCGGCCTTTGGATGGGTTGCGGACCGACCGCGCGGGACATAACACTTGTGCCGCATCGGAGGGGAATCCCAACGTTCTAACTCCTACTCACTATTTAGTTCTCCCATTTTTGCAGGTGCCGCTCATGGCCAAAGTACCGCCCAAACCACCGACGAAGACTCAAATCATCGCCAACATCGCAGAAGAAACCGAACTGACCAAAAAGGACGTTGCGGCTGTTCTCGATTCGTTGGCTGGCGAGATCGAAAAGTCGTTGCAAAAGGGTGGCCCAGGACAATTCGCGATCCCAGGTCTTTGCAAGATTGTTTTGAAGGACGTTCCCGCCAAGCCAAAACGCAAAGGTCGCAACCCTGCCAACGGCGAAGAAATCTGGTTGGCTCCCAAACCAGCTAGTAAGAAGCTGACCATTCGCCCATTGAAGGGCTTGAAGGAAATGATCTGATCCATCGATCAAATCGATTCCATTTGGAATTCACTGCCCCGCCGTGCGAATTCGCGTTGCGGGGCAGTTTTCGTTTGTCGGCCAAGTTTCGCGTGGGGGCCATTCTACGTTTGGGGATCAGTTCTCCGGCGACCTTATGCGTCCTAGCCGAATGAGTGTTCGGGATGCCAGCGAGTTGCATTGTCGCTATACTTCATCCACTTTTCATCCGTGATCTTCTCTCGGCGACAACATGATTGAGACGTCCCCGAATGCCACCGACGTGGCTACCAAATCGGTCAACGAAGCTTCTGCTGTGCAATCAACTGAGCAACCAAACGCGAACGCACCACAAACAGAAGTGACGACTCGTGGGCGAATGGGAAAGTCGCAAGGGGTCCGGATCGCTGGCACGGGATCCTATGTTCCCGACCGCATCGTGACCAATGAAGATCTCGCCGCGTTGGGCTGCGATAGCGATTGGATTGTTCGTCGCACGGGGATCTTGCAGCGTCGTCACGCCGATGCCGATCAGGCCACCAGTGATCTGTGTTACGAAGCCGCCATTCGTTGCCTGGACAACGCCAATGTGACGGTGGATCAAGTCGACTTGATCCTTATTGCCACGATCACACCTGATCATCCGACGCCCTCGACTGCGTGTCATTTGCAACGTCGGTTAGGAGCCTTGGCACCGGCGATGGACATCGGGGCAGCTTGCGCTGGTTTCATGTATGCGTTGGTGACCGGAGCTCAGTTTGTGGCCAGCGGCAATGCTCGCAACGTGCTGGTGATCGGTGCGGATCTGATGAGTCGAACAGTCGATCCGGAGGATAAGAAAACCTACCCGCTCTTCGGCGACGCGGCCGGGGCAGCCTTGTTGACCGTCGCTTCCGGTTCATCAGATTGTCAATCCAAGAGCTGTTCAGGATCGAATGCCGAGTCAAACGGGTTGTTGGCCTATCAGTTAGGCAGTGAAGGGTGTGGCGGCGAAATGTTGTGCATCCCCGCCGGTGGAACGCGTTTGGCCATCACGCCTGAATCGCAAGCCGAAGGCAAGCAGTACCTCACGATGGACGGTCGTGGCGTTTTCAAATGGGCCGTAAGAGTCTTCGACGAAAGTGCCAAAGACGTTTTGAAGGCCGCGAATGTTTCGCCGGATGACTTGGCATTGGTTGTTTTGCATCAAGCCAACCAGCGGATCATTGATTCGGCGGTGTCCGATTTGAATGTTCCCGCCGAGAAGGTGTTCGTGAATCTCGATAAGTATGGCAATACCTCGGGAGCAAGCATTCCACTCGCACTGGATGAAGCCGCCCGCGAAGGTCGATTGAAACAGGGCGACTTGGTATTGCTGTGCGGCTTCGGAGCCGGACTTGCTTGGGGAACGGCGCTGCTTCGTTGGTAGCGCCTGTGCGGCTGAGTTGATCTAGGCACGCGGGTGAAAGTCGCGATGGACCTTCTGCAGGCGAGAGTGTTCCACGTGGGTGTAGATCTGGGTCGTTTGGATGCTGGCGTGTCCCAGCATTTCTTGAACCTGGCGTAAGTCGGCACCGCCGGCGAGCAAGTGAGTCGCGAAACTGTGACGCAAACTGTGTGGGCTGATCTCGTCCGCGATCCCAGCCCGTTTCGCGTATCGTTTGACCAGTCGCCAAAGTTGGATTCGATCCAACGGTTTGCCGCCTCGCGAAAGAAACAGCTCGTCCACCTGGCCCGGGTTGCGGTCCGATAAAATTTGCCGGCTTTCTTCCAGGTAAAGCTGGATCGCCTGGATCGCTCGTCCACCGATCGGGACCAAACGCTGCTTGTCGCCTTTGCCGTGGCAACGCAGGGTGCGGTCATCGAATGCGAGGTCGCGAATTCTCAGCGTGCAAACCTCTGTGGCTCGGCATCCAGTGGCGTACAGGACTTCGAGCAAGGCACGATCACGTTGCCAGAACGTGTCGGATTTCTTCACCGCAGAAAGAAACAGATCCACCTCGGTGGGCGACAGCACACCGGGCATCCGTTGCCACGCTTTTTGTGTGGCGAGCAACTCCGCAGGGTTGTCGACGGCGATGCCTTCGAGTTGCAGGTACTTGAAGAACGTTCGCACGGCGACGATGGCTCGAGAAATGGAGGTGGGGGCCAATCCTTCGCCGTGCAGCGAGGCCACGAAATCAGAAAGGTCCGAAATCGTCAGCGTTGCGGGGCGCCGACCGTCCATCCAACCAACGAAGCGTTTCATGTCGCGTCCGTAGGCGGCCACTGTGTTGTCAGCCAGATGGCACTCCCGTTTCAGATAAACCAAAAATTCATCACAAACCGCTTGACCGGCCGAAGGGGCGGCTGATTCTGGCTGTCCGGCCTGCAATTGCTGCAATTTGGTGATTCGTTTAGCCACTCTGGTGCTGCTCTCCGCGTGTCCGTTGCCGATTTGTGTTTGAGTCCCCGAGTCCGTCCAAAACCGAAACGGGCAAAACCGACGCGGGATTTCAGAAGCTCCTGAATTCGTTATCGTCCTAGCGGCCGCTGGCCGCCAACCTCAATTTTGCCTTCAAATTCTCTGTTCGAAATTTGCTATGAAAGTCTTCGTCGTCGGCGGTGCCGGATACATCGGGTCTCACGCGGTCGCCTTGCTTCTGGATGCGGGGCACGAGGTCGTGGTCTACGACAATCTTTCACGAGGACATGCGAAATCGGTGCCAGCGGGATTGCTGATCGAGGGCGATCTGCATGACACCGGCAAAATCACCGCATTATTGAAAGAGCATGCGATTGATGCGGTCATGCACTTCGCTGCCTTTGCTGAAGTCGGCGAGTCTGTTCGTGACCCGTCGATCTATTACCAGAACAATGTGGTTGCGACACTGTCGTTGTTGGAGGCCATGCGAGCGGCGGACGTCAAGAAGATCGTCTTCAGCAGCACCACCGCGACTTACGGCCAACCTGATACCGTGCCGATTCCCGAGACCACGCCGCAGAATCCGATCAATCCCTACGGATTTTCCAAGTTGGTGATTGAAAAGGCCTTGGCTGATTACGCTCACGCCTACGGTTTTGCCTACGCGGCATTGCGGTACTTCAATGCGGCGGGGGCAAGACCAGACGGCAGCATTGGTGAGCATCATGATCCGGAATCACACCTGATTCCGATCGTACTGCAAGTCGCGTTGGGCCAGCGGGATTCCATCACGATCTTTGGCGACGATTACCCGACCGCTGATGGCACCTGCATTCGCGATTACATCCATGTGGATGATCTCGGTGACGCACACCTTCGAGCACTCGATCGATTGAAGCCGGGCGAAGGCATCCAAGTCAATCTTGGCACCGGACGCGGCACCAGCGTTCGCGAAATTGTGGAGGCTTGCCGCACGGTGACTGGTCATGCGATTCCCGAGGTGATGGGAGAACGTCGTCCCGGTGATCCAGCCGAGTTGATTGCCGATGCAAAATTGGCCGGCGAAGTGCTCGGGTGGAAACCTCGCTACACGAAGATTCAAGAGATTGTTCAGACGGCTTGGAATTGGCATCAATCGCATCCTCAAGGGTACGACACGGTGTGATTCAGGAATTCACGCCCCCGATGTCTCGCCTTTGAGCCTTCAGAGGCTGGCAAGAATCGAGCCGACGGCGTCACCAATCCGGGGATGCCTCAATGCCTAGGTTCGACACTGGTTGTCGGTGTCGGACGGAATCACGATGATGGAGGTTCCGGCGAACTCGACACGCCATCTTCATTTTTACCGCTAAGACGTTGGCGTAGTTTCGTTCATGTTTCCTTTGCGACGCTCCACAAAAGACTCGTCGGTGGATTGGCCGGCTCTCTTGTCGTTGTTGGAAGACGATGACCGCCGCGCGGCAGTGGCACGGATCGCACCGAACGAAGGTCGCGAAAGCTACCTCACCGCGTTGCGACGGATCGATACCACGTTGTCGCAATCGACATTGGCATCGGGACGTCGTTTGCACACCGCATCCAAATTGATCGATCGTCCAACGATCGCGGTTTCCGGGATGCTGAACAGTGGCAAAACCAGTCTGGTCAGTTCGTTTCTTTCGCCCGCGGGTCGACGTCGTACCCTGCGCGGGACGAGCAACAAAGATGGCACGCATCGGTTCGTGCTTTGGCTGCCGCAAAGTTGGCGAGCCGATGTGGAACTTTGGAGTTTGTTGATCACTCGCATTGGCGACTCGTTGGGCAACTCACCCGAGGAGTTGTCGTTGGACCCTGAAATCGCGGCGACTCAGTACAACAATCGCGATGGTGATGAAACCTTGTTGTCGGTCCCGTTGCTTGCCACGGATCCTGGATTGGACGAAGTGGGCGTTGGGTTGTTGGATTGTCCCGATATCGTTTCGGATGCCGAATTCGGATTGGGATCACCGGAAGAACGTCGCGAGCTGTTGGGACGAGCGGCCACCCTGTGTTCCGCTTTTCTGATCGTCACCGGCGCCGAATCATCACGCGACACAACGTTGGCCGACTTGCTTCGCATCGCATCGGATTTGATGCCCGGCGTTCCGCGAATGTTGGCGGTCAACAAGGTTCGCCCTCGTCAGACACCGGACCAAGTTCACGAGACCTTTGACCCTTTGGTGCAGAAGTACGGCGTTGGAACACTTTATGCCGCGTATGATTTTGACGTCCCGGCCAGTCGTCCATTCATCCCACGCGGCGAAGACGAGACCGACACACGCGATGTGATTGCGTCGTCCGAAGCGGATGCGTTGGATGAGCCTCAAGCGGATCCTTTGCCGGTTTTCTTTTCTGTCAGCGAAGACCCGGATGCGAATCCGCCCGCGGCGATCGAGGAGGATCGTTTGTTGCGTGCGTTGCCGACGAAGCTGGATCGCGGAGCTTTGTTCTCGCAGTTGCATCAAGCTCTGCGAATCAACCTGGAAGACGCGGTTTGGAATCAGGGGTTGGATGCGATCCAGATCAATGCGGATGAGTCGTTCGAAAAGACGCGACGCTGCCAACAGTTGCTTCTGGACTCCGCTCTGGAGTATTTCGCTCATCGCAAAATTGGCGGAGAAGTCATCGAGTTGCGGTTGCATCAAAGCGAACGCATCATCCGTCAACTCACGGAGTCGTTTGCGGCCACCGCTCCTTGGTACGCTCGGTGGGGCGTTCGTTTGAATGCGACCTTGCGTCGAGTGATGGGAGGTGCCGGTGATTTCATCCGCAGTCTGACTCCCACCGCCGTTTCACGTCGTGCGGCGGATGACATCAAAGGACGGTTTCGAAGTGGGGAGTATGGCGGCTTGATCGAGCCCACCGGATTGATCAACGAGATCGAACGCCATGGTGGAACGGCAATCCTGACACACTTGAAGCGTGACGCGGGTGAGGCGGCACAGAACGCGTCCGCTTCGGACCAGGATTCAGACACCAACGCACCATCACCATTTCGTGAACCCGTTGAACGGGCGGTCTTGCGGTTCGAGCAAGATGACTTCACCACGCTGGATCCAAGAAGATTGGATGCGGCGATTCGGCAAATGTGGTCGGAGGTGCCGGTGCATCGAAAAATCGCCACAGGGCTGACTCCTTTGGCGGCTTTGTTTGCGACCTTCGGGGCGGTGCTGATGATCCCCGTGGACTTCGGGGCAAACATGTTCTTGGCAGCGTCGATTCCCGAATTATTGGCGGCTGCTGGCCTGACGACTTTGTCGGCCATGTGGGCGGCAAACCGTGGGACGCAAGACGTTGGGCAGCAGGCCGCTCGTCAGCAGCTCGCCGATTTCTTGGCG
This sequence comes from Rhodopirellula halodulae, assembly GCF_020966775.1. Taxonomy (NCBI): domain Bacteria; kingdom Pseudomonadati; phylum Planctomycetota; class Planctomycetia; order Pirellulales; family Pirellulaceae; genus Rhodopirellula; species Rhodopirellula halodulae. The sequence goes on from NZ_JAJKFV010000029.1 coordinate 1,686,083, forward strand.
GTGCTTTGCGATGAACTCGGTGTCGCTCGGCCGGACCCGCCGATGGACGTTCGAGTCAGCAAGACGACGATCACCTTGCCGCCGTCGCGAATTCCCGGCGGTGAACCTCCGGAACAGATGATGCCGCTGCTGAAAGTACGCGACGAATTTGTGAGTGAACTGAAGCGATTGCTGCCACGTCCGAGTGGCAAGGGCAAACGTGGAGCGACGAAATCTTCCGAAGCAGGAGTCACGCGATGAGCCCCATGGCGATGGATGATTCAGGCGATCGGTTTTTGCAGCGAGTGCATCGTGCGGCGGATCGTGTGCTTGGGAACAGTCAGGCTGGACGCGAGATCGGCGAGTTGTGTCGCGACCATTCGGAAGCCCGCCAATCGATCATGACGGATCGTGCTTCCGATGCTTTGGTGGTGGCCGTGGTGGGAGCGACCGGGCAAGGCAAATCGTGGTTGGTTCGCCAAATGATTCGTGGTGGTCCGGTGGATGCCATTCGCAGTGGGAATTCGTTGGAAGAGGCAACGGAGAAGCTGACCTGGATCGGCCCCAAGCCTCCCGCCGATCTGGACGTTCGGCACGAACGATTCGTGGCTTGCGATTCTGGAAAGATGCGGTCGATTGGCTCACCTTATTTGCTGGTGGATGCACCGGGGGCAACCGATGATCGACGCGCGATCGCCAGTGTGGCGGAACGGGCGCTCGCGACAGCATCGGTGTTGATCATGGTGATTCGCCGAGACCAATTGCGGAGCCAGCGAGTGACCGGTTTGGCGGCCGCTTCGGAAGGCACGGTGGTCATCCCCGTGGTGAACATGGCGGATCGTGACGATGAGTCGTTGGATACCGATGTGGAGGCTTTGATTGCGCGATTGCGTCAGACGGCACCGCAAAGCCAGATCGCTCCCGCGGTGATCGTGAGTGACTTCGAAATCGATCCACGTGGCGAAGACGAAATTGGAATCGAACTTGCCGAGACGCTGGGACGTCGAATCGAAGAGGCCGTTTGCGAGTCGGGAGGCGGGGATCAACGACGAAGCACACGCCTGTCTGCTTTGGACGCCCGATTCTCCGCCGCGGTGGCGTCGGTGTTGCAAACGGAACTGCCCGAATTGACCGGAGCAGTTGACCGATTGAACGCGGAGGCGACACGTTTGCCAACGGAAGTGGCGGGAACTTTGTTGGGTGGTGCAACGCCGCTGAGAGCGGCGATCCGAAGTCGACTTCGGCTGTTCTTGTTAGCCGATACCGCTGCGATTTGGTTTCCTTATCGCACCATTCTGTCGTTGCTTAATCTGACGCATGGTGCCTGGGATCGTGTCCTGTTGTCGTTGTCCGGGAGCTTGCCGTCGTTGATCGGCGCGGTCTACGCCGGAGCACGCAATGTCAGCGATCAGCGCAACGCGGACATGGATTTACGAAACGGACTGCGTCAAAGAACAGCGGCTTCCGTGGCGGAGCGATTGGAACCGATGGCTCGGCGATTCCGCGCTGAGTTGAACAAGTTTCGGCACGGATCGATTGAGATTGCACCCGACGTTTCTCAGGATGTGCCTGTGGCGTCGCTGTCGGGAATTGAATCGTTGCAAGAAGCTTCGCAAAACTCATTCGATCGGGCGATTGAACGTGGTGCTCCGTCGGTGTGGTTCGCCAACATGGTGGGGGTGCTGGGAACGCTGCTGTTTTGGCTATTGATGACGGGGCCTTTGGTGGCTCTGTATCGCGGTTACTTTGATGCCAGCTATTCCACCATGCGAGATGTCTTGGCGGTTGAAGGCGTGGCGGGCGACCTGGAAAAATTCCCTCGTCCGGATGCATCCATGTTGTTCACGAGTTTGATGTTGTCGTTGTTACCGACCGCGATTTTTTCGATGTTGGTTTTGTCATGGGTGCAAGCCAAACGGCGAGTGGACGGAATCGAGTTGACTCTCAGAAGTGAACACGACCAGTTGGTGGAAGGTTTGCAAAAAAAGGGTGTGTTGCGGTTGGCTTGGAGCGACCCGTTGCTGGCTGATGCTGAGTTTCTGTTGTCCGTGGGGCGATCCGGAAGAGAGAGACGATGATGCTGGCGATTGAAATCAGTGAGCTGGGCTCGCATTGGGAGCCGATCGGGCATCACCAATTGCTGTCATTGGCACAGGCGGAAACTCCCGCCGGTGAACCGGATTCGTTATGGTCGATCGTAACGAGCGGCGGCGCGCCGGGGCTCGCGATTTTGTTCGTGCTGGTTGCCTTCAGTGTCACGGCCGTTTACTTGGTCGTGGATCAGTCGCTTGCTTTGCGCCGAAAGGATGTTGTTCCTGAGAAACTCAGTGAGGGCGTTGCGGCGGCTCTGAATTCTTCACGTTTGTCGGAAGCGGAAATGCTGTTGCGGCAACACCCCAGTGTCTTGGCCGGAGTGGTTGCGGTCGGACTGAACCATCGCGAGTACGGTTGGCCGGAGGTGGAGAAATCTGTCGAGGACGCGCTAGTCGATCAGTCGGCTCGCATGCTGCGGCGTATCGATTATTTGTCGATGATCGCGAATTTGGCTCCGATGGTTGGGTTGCTTGGCACCGTGACCGGGATGATTTTCGCGTTTCGTCAGGTGGCGGCTTCGCAGGGAGCGGCCGGAGCGGGGGACTTGGCCGAGGGCATTTACCAAGCCTTGGTGACGACCGTCGGTGGTTTGCTGGTCGCCATCCCGGCACTTGCCGCGTCAGGGGTGCTTCGCAATCGAGTGGATGCGTTGCTATCCGAAGTCACGTTGCAGGCGGACCGAGCTTTGGCCCCGCTTCGGCGTCGAGCAGCGGCCAGTTCGCGAATGGTCAGTGCTTCCACGCCGGGAGGCGGGCGAATTGTGGCCGTGCCGCCCGCTCAAATGCCTAGTCGTAAGTCTGCTCCACCAGAACAGGATGGGAATCGATGAACCGTTGGATGGAACCGTGTTTCGGCAGCTTGATCCTATGTGCTGCGTTCTGTTTCGCGAGTCTTGCGTCAGCTACTCCGCCGCCGAATCAAAATGCGGCGTCGGCCAAGAAAGACGATCACGCGAACGGCGTTGAGGAGTCGGTTCAGAACGAAGTTGCGAAGGAATTGCCAAAAGCCAAACTGCCAGTGATCGAAAAAGGAGACGCGTCCGCCAGGATCAAGAGTGCTCTTGATGGATCTGAGGTCTCGCCAACCGGCGATGGCATGTTGGATGACGTGTTGGATGTGATCCGAAAACGCGGCAGCGTGTTGGATGGATCGGTGCTAGACAGCGAACTGCCGTCTGTTCTTCCTGCGACGGGCAAAGGTGAGAGCAAGGAACAAGAGGATTCGGAGTCAGACGCGGACCAAGCCAGAGCATCCTCGGAGTTGTTCGAATTGGCCGAACAATTGCTGCGAACCGCACGAAGACTAGAGAAGGTTGGCATGTCGGCGGCTCTCAAACGCCAGTCCCAGGGACCAAGAGGTGCACACGCTGTCCCATCGGAACTGATGTCGATCGACCAAATGGTTTATCAGATGCGGCTGCGTGCGGTTGAGCTGATGCGCCGTGGTCTGAAAGTGTCCGTCGAGTAGAATAGCGGCCCCGCCTTCATCCCCACACCATTCTTCGGTCTCCATGCTCTCTACCCTGCGAAATCAGCTCAGACGGCCGTTGGTGTTGGTCGGGCTCGGGGTGGTGCTGCTGATTTCAGGTGCCGTTGCAGCCGACTATTTCACCGGTTTGCCGAAGGACGCCGTCGCGACGTTTGTGGGACGGGAATCGTGTGTCGAGTGCCACAAGGACGAGTCGCATTCATTCGCTGGCTCGCACCACGATCTGGCGATGGACATCGCGACCGACGACACGGTCTTGGGCGACTTCAACGATGTGGTGTTCGAACACGACGGGCTGCAGAACCGACTGTTCCGAGACGGTGAGCGGTTCATGATTCACACCGAGGGGCCTGATGGAAAGATGCAGGACTTCGAAGTGAAGTACGTATTCGGCGTGGATCCGCTGCAGCAGTACATGGTCGAGTTTGATCGGGATCCGGATGCGAATGAAAACGAGATCGGGCGGTTGCAAGTTCTGCGAATCAGTTGGGACACGCATCGAAAAGAATGGTTTTATCTGAGACCACCGGATGTGCCGGAGAAGCTAGAACCTGATGATCCGCTGCACTGGACCGGAGTCGCGCAGCGTTGGCAAACCATGTGTGCGGATTGTCACTCGACCAATCTTAAAACGAACCACGATGTCAAAACGTTGACTTATCACACAACGTTTTCCGAAATTGACGTCAGTTGTGAAGCATGCCATGGTCCCGCCAGCTTGCATGTTGAAATGGCGCGAGGAAATTCACTCTTTTGGGATCGCCACCACGGGTATGGATTGGCGAAGCTAAAAGGAAGCGATCCGACCGGGCAATTGGAAGCGTGTGCTCCTTGTCACAGCCGCCGTAGCGTTTTGGATCCCGACTATCAGGCAGGCGATGCGTTTTGCAGTCACTTCAACTTGGAATTGTTGCGTGGCGATACGTATCACGACGATGGACAAATTAAAGACGAGGTGTATGTCTTTGGGTCGTTTGTGCAAAGCAAGATGTATCACAAGGGAATCCGTTGTACGGATTGCCATGATCCTCACTCGTTGGAACTGAAGCACCCGGGCAACGAGACTTGCACGTCTTGCCATCAGCACTCCGCGGGGAAATACGATGTGCCATCACACCACCATCATGCGGTGGGTTCCGAAGGGGCGAAGTGTGTGAACTGCCATATGCCACACACGACGTACATGGATGTGGATCCGCGGCGTGATCACAGTCTGCGGGTTCCTCGGCCGGATTTATCTGTGTCGATCGGAACGCCGAACGCGTGCAGTGGTTGTCATGTGAAAGACCAATTGGAAAGCCTTCCAGCAGAGAAACGTGATTCTCTGACGCTGTATCAGGATTGGTTGTTGGCTGCTTCGCAGGGCGACGAAGAGGTTGCCGAGGCCATCGCGAAAACAGACCAATGGTGCAATGAAGCTTGCGATCGTTGGTACGGTGCGAATCGTCAAACGCCAGCGCACTACGGCGAGATTTTGTCCGGGTTACGGAGTGGCGACTCAAAAGCAATTTCGCGTGCTCTGCGGTACGTAACCCAGCCGCCCGAGATCGCACCAGTGCTCGCGAGAGCCACGGCCCTGGACGAATTGATGCGATCGGGGCGTGCCCGAGAGGCAATTTCCGCAGCCAAGACCGTTCTCAAAGACGCAAATGAGCATCCGATTTTGCGATCGACCGCTGCACGAGTTTTGGGGAACACGAATCCGTCGGATGCGGTGAAGGTCTTGTTGCCTCTGCTGGATGATCCTTCGCGGTTGGTGCAGAGCGAAGCGATCAAAGCGTTGGTCTCCTCCGGTGGTTATCAAACGCTATCGGGGACGCGGAGAAAGAAGGCTGACTTGGCGATCGATGAGATCGAAAAGGAACTGATGGTGGCTTCGGACCGCGCTGGAGCTCACATGGCTTGGGCGTCATTGAGCGAGCAACGTGGGGACTTTGTTGAAGCCGCGAAGGCTTATGAGAACGCCATGCGAGTCCAGCCCGAGATGTCTGGGCCTCGAACCAACTTTGCCGCCATGTTGGATCAACTGGTCAATGCCGCGTCTCAGTCAGGAGATGCCCGATCGGCGATCGTGAAGCTGTTTGGTGACACCGGAACGCTAACCGAGGTGGCGACGCGTGCCAGTGAGAAAGCCAAGAAGTTGCGTCGAGACGAATTACCGCTGCTTGGACGCGACGCGAAGCTGGCCGCAGACAATGCCGAAGTGCAATACCGTTACGGGTTAGCGCTGTATTTATCCGGTGATTTGCCAGCTGCCGAAAAGCAACTACAACGTGCAGCTGAATTGGCTCCCGACGTGGAGATCTTTTCAACAGCACTTCAGTTGTTGAGAGATCGAATGAAATCGTCTGAGCTGTGACTTCTCACGACTTCTCTTCTGAATTGATTCAAAACACGGAACAGCAGCATGCTTCACGCAATCATCATGGCTGGCGGTAGTGGCACTCGATTTTGGCCGGCTTCTCGCAAGGCGAAGCCAAAACAACTGTTGTCGTTGGCGGGTGACCGCACCATGATTCAGGCAACCCGTGATCGGTTGAATGCGGTGATCCCTGCGGAACGCACGCACGTGTTGACGTCGGTCGCTTTGGTCGATCCGATTGCGGAGCAGCTTCCTGAGTTGCGACCTGAGACGATCGTGGGGGAACCCTGTCGGCGAGACACCGCTCCTTGCGTGGGACTGGCTGCGGCTCTGGTCGCTCACGAAGACCCCGACGCGGTCATGCTGGTCTGTCCCTCCGATCATGTGATCCTGGAGCATGAAAAATTTGCCGAAGGCGTTCAGCGAGGTGAAGCCATTTTGAAGGAGCATCCAGGAGCAATCGTGACGTTCGGGATCAAGCCTTCTTATCCCGCCGAATCGTTTGGCTACATCCAACGCGGTGAGCAACTCGAAGGGCACGAGGCCTACGAGGTCAAAACGTTCCGCGAAAAACCAGATGCGGAAACGGCCAAGAGGTACTTGGAAGAGGGGACGTTCTCCTGGAACAGCGGCATCTTCTTGTGGAAGGCTCAGACGATCCTGGATGCGTTGAAGCAACACGAGCCAGAAATGCATGCTCATATCCAGGCCATCGCCGATGCGATTGGGACGCCGGAATACGACGCGGTGCTCCAAAAAGAATTCGCGGCAATCGAAGGCAAATCGATCGACTATGCGGTGATGGAACGTCACTCGCCGGTGGTCGTGATCGAAGCACCATTCGATTGGGATGATGTCGGCAGTTGGCAAGCCGTGTCGAGATTGCATCCTGCGGACGAGGCAGGCAATGCGGTCGTCGGGACGCACGTGGGCGTTGATTCAACCGGTTGCATCGTGCACGGCGAACCGGGCCACACGATCGCGACCATCGATGTTCATGATTTGATCGTCGTTCAGACGCCCGATGCGACGTTGGTGGCCCCAAAATCGTCTGAGGAACGGGTTCGGGAAATTGTCGCGGCGCTTCAGGCCAGCGGAGCCGAAGACCGAATCTGAGGTTTTTGAACGACGACATGTAGCAACCGGCGATTGAGCGGAAGGGAGATTCAGTTGCTGCACCGCGTCCGGATCGTCCGAGGTCGGGCTCGTTCGATGGAAAGGGCGAATTCGTGGTTTAAAACGATTGATCTTGCTTTGGGCGGTGGTTTCTGGCTATCGGTCGGTGTGATGTGCTGTTTTTCAGCGCATCGCCGTTCTCGCGGATTGGTCTGCGGGCGGCACCTTCCGGTTTCCCGCGTCATTGCAGTGTTTTGATGTCCCAACGCACCGCCTCCCGAATCAGTTGCCAATTGCCACGGTCACTTGGATCGCTATCGATCTTCGTTGCCACCATGGTCAGTTTGACGCTTGAGGGGCTCCCCGTCTCCGGCCAGGAATCTGGTGGAGCGGTGAGTCAACCGTATCTAGTGTTTGTCTCGGACGAAGCTGTTCACCTGCGCTGTGGACCTTCCGGCGAATATTACAAGACCGATCCCGTGCGTCACGGGCAGGAGTTGGAGGTCTACGTCGAAACAGCGGACGGTTGGTTGGGAGTCCGTCCCGTCGATCAGAGCTTTTGCTGGATTGCGGCCGACGCGGTGAAACTCAACGCCGATGCAGCGAAATCCAATCAGTCATCCAAAGACGTTTTGGGAAAAGCGTCGGTGACCGAAGACAAAACGGTGGCTTGGATTGGAACCAACCTCGGGCGAGCCCGCCGCTATCGCTGGCAAGTGCAGTTGGCGGAAGGCGAAGAAGTCACGATCGTTGGCAGTAGCGAACGCGAAGGGCCAGACGGGCCTCAATTGTGGTACCGGATCGTTCCGCCGTCCGGTGAATTTCGTTGGATCCATCGTGACCAAACCGTCTCGACCGCCGAGCAATTGGTGGCCAGCCTGAAGAAGCCCGAACCCGCATCGCACATGTTTTTACCTGATGCCGATTTGCGGCCCACGCCGGCACGCGAGGTCGCATCCGCCAACGCTGAACCCAAATCGGCAGACAGTGGCCAGCAACCACGAGTCGTGATGTCCCAATTCGAAGCGGATGTTGCTGACGAGAATTGGGACCTGGATACCGATTCACATCGTCACGAAGAGAAGTCGCATCCACGTCGCGAATTGGCTGACCGCGTTGCTCAGCTTCGTGGTGAAGAGGAGCAATTGCATCCCGGGCGTAAGATCGAATCCCACGATGACCATCGTCCTCGTAGTCTTTCAGACCGAATCGCTCGCGGATTGGAATCCTTGATAGGCGGAGCAAAGGATACGGAGGACTTGGAGCCAATCACCAGTTCCAGTCGGCGTGTTCCTGACTTGGTACCGATCGACGATTACCAAATCGCGCAGGCTCGGCCGTTCAATGTCGCACCGACCGCAGCGGGAGCATCCGAGCTTCCGGCTTCGACGGCTATGGCAGCGACCGCCACACCGATGAACCACCCGGCAGCGGCCAGTTCATCCATGGCTGACTCGATTGTCGGAAGTGGTGTCGCTCCCACGGCGGTTCCATCCACCGCCATGACCGCTGCATCCAACCCGGTCTCCATGCCGCGAGAATCGATCATGACGATCACGTCACGTCCGCGCATGGTGGACGGCGGTCCGATTGCATCTGTCGGTGCAGTTCCAGGCGTATCGCCTCAGCCGTCTATCGCTCAGGTCTCCGCGAATTTCGCGATGACACCTGCTAAGAAACGCGTTATTTCCTCCTCGCAGATGGAGCAGGTTCAACGCGAGGTTGCCAGTGCCGACGCGACAACATTGCCGGTGCTGTTCTCACGTTTGATGGCACGTGGAGCTTCAGCACCAGAAGTGAGTTTGGTTGGCGAAGCTGCTGAGCGTTTGCAGATGCACGCCTTGGCAACCCGATGCCGCGAATATCAAGTGGTGGCACAACGTCGCGATGGAGAGACCGTTGTTCAGACAACCACTTTGCCAACGCCATCGGTGATGGCTTCCCCGATTCAACAGCCCGTTGCGGGCACCGCGGTGGCGATCCCCAGCGTGGCTCCTGCGGTGGATGCGATCGCTCCGGCCGCTCATGCTGTCGTTCAAATGCCGGCCGCTGGATTGCCCGCCGCTGAATCGCCCACTGTCCAATTACCCGTCCACGAGGGAACTCTGGTCGAGGTTTACTCGGCAGATCCCACGCGGCCTCCTTACGCGATCACTGATCGGGGCGGACGCACTTTGGCTTACGTGACACCGGCTCCGGGCGTCGACGTTCACTCGCACCTCGGGACACGAATCCGAGTGACCGGAGAGAGTGGCTATCTGAAAGGCGTCGAGACGCCTCACGTGATGGCGACATCGGCGACTCGAATCGCACGCTGATTGATTCGGCAGAACGCTGATGACGAACGCAGGCCGCGATCGAGTTTGAAACAAAAAAACGTCATCCGAGCGATGCCCGGATGACGTCGTGAAGCGAGGGCCGCTTTCTATCGAGTGAGTCTTGCTCTAAGCGGGGCTTTCTATGAGCTGGGCTCTAGCTCAACCAGCTTGGCAATTCGCCAGCAGCGGGCATGTCGATGATTTGGCAATCGATGACCGCGTCGATCGCACGCAACGCATCCATCGCGGCGGCTGGCACTTCGCCATCGAGGCTGAGAACACCGATCGCCGCTCCGCCGGGAGCGTTGCCTTCGCGACCGACAGCCATCTGAGCGATGTTCACGCCGTGGCTGCCGAAGGTCGTGCCGACTTGACCGATGATGCCCGGGACATCTTTGTGGGCGAAGACCAGCAACTTGCCGTCCAGGAAGGATTCCAGACGATAGCCATTCACAACGATCAAACGAGGCATGTCGTGGCCAAGGATGGCGGCACCCGCTTGAACCGTTTTTCCGTTGCCGCTGACTTCCGCCATGATGCTGCTTGTGAAAGCACCTTTGTCGCCGGAGGTCTCGCAGGTCAATTCAATTCCGCGTTCGCGAAGAAGCATCTCGGAATTGATCACGTTGGCATCTTCGACGACGCGTTCCAGCAATCCGGCACAGAATGCGTTGTGCAAGACTCGGGTGTCTTTCCCGGAGACTTCTCCACGGAATGTCAGGCGAGCTTGGTCGATTCCGCCGCCGTGCAGTTGGCTGAGGAACAAGCCCAGGCGATGTGCGACGTTTAGGTGACCACGCAGTTCTGCCAACGTCTTTGGATCAAGGGAGGCGACGTTGACGCTGTGGCGGATTTCACCCGTTCGCAGGTAGTTCAACAGCAGATGTATGCCTTCCACCGCAACCTGGGTTTGAGCTTCCTCGGTGCTGGCTCCCAAGTGAGGCGTGCAAACAACACCGGGCATTCCGAACAGCGGGCTGTCCGTGCAAGGTTCGTTCTCATAAACGTCCAGAGCAACGCCGCCCAGCTTGCCCGTTTTCAGGCCTTCCACCATGGCTTCGGCGTCATAGATGCCACCGCGAGCAACATTGATGATCCGCAGACCCGGCTTGACCTTTTCTAATTGCGACATGCCAATCAAGCCTTTGGTTTCAGGCGTCAACGGCGTGTGGACGGTCAGGTAGTCAATTTGTGGCAGCATGTCATCGACCGTGGCGACACGCCGAACCTTCAGCGATTCCGCTTGATCGTCGGTCAGGAATGGATCGTAGGCGACCACTTCCATGTCGAAGGCTTGAGCACGCGAAGCGACTTCGCGACCGATGCGTCCCATGCCAACGATGCCGAGGGTTTTTCCGGCGACCTGCGTACCCATGAATTTTTTGCGGTCCCAACGGCCTTCGATCAGGCTTTGGTTGGCAACGGCGATGTTGCGGCTCATGGCGAGCAGCATGGCAAACGTGTGTTCCGCGGTGCTGACCGTGTTGCCCGCGGGCGTGTTCATCACGACAATCCCGCGTCGCGTGGCGGCAGGTTTGTCGATGTTGTCCGTTCCGACACCGGCACGCACCAAGGCGCGAAGACGAGTGTTGCCTTCCAGCGATTCTGGGGTGATAGTCACACCACTGCGAAGGATCGCCGCGTCGAATTCGTTGAGTGATTGACGGAGTTCTTCACCTTTGAGTTTGGTGCGAACTTCGTATTCGATGCCTTCGGTGGCATCCAGCAAATCGAGGCCTTCTTGGGCGATGTCATCCAGGACGAGAATGCGATGCATGTTGGGGACTGCGTTGTTTAGTCGGGGGACAGATGAATGATCGTGCCGATGTGAACCTCTGAGAGGATCCTTTGATCGGCGAGTGTCAGGTCAGTGGCCGATGCGTCACTGACCATTCAACGAAAGCATGGGGTAGGAGGCGCCGCCGATGCCTAGCTGTTCTTGCTGGCGAAGTCAGTCATGAACGATGCCAGTGCGTCAACTCCTTCGCGGGGCATTGCGTTGTAGATGCTGGCGCGAATACCGCCGACGCTGCGGTGCCCTTTGAGTGCCGACAGTTTGTGGTCAGCCGCTTCTGAGATGAACTTGGCGGTCAGTTCGTCACTTGGCAGATTGAAGGTCACATTCATCAAGCTGCGGCAATCGGGTTGAGCGTGGCCGCGATAGAAACCGTTGCTGGTGTCGATGACCGAATACAACTGCTGAGACTTCTCGCGGTTGATGGCTTCCATCTTTTCCAAGCCACCCATGTCGTCACGCAACCAACGAGCCACCTTGCCCAGTGCATAAATCGCGAAGGTGGGCGGCGTGTTCCATTCGGAATCGTTGTCGTGGTGGTTTTTAAAGTGAAGGTATCCGGGGATGTTTGGATCTGCTTTTTCGATCAGATCTTTTCGCATGATCACGACCGACACGCCGGCTGGTCCCGCATTCTTCTGAGCACAGGCGTAGAGCAATCCGTACTTGTTGATGTCCAATGGGCGACACAAGAAATCGCTGGAAGCATCGCTGACCAATGGAACCGAATCAGGGCAGCTTGGTTCGTCTTGGAATTGAACGCCCTGAATGGTTTCGTTACTGCAGTAATACATGTAGGCCGCATCGGCGGGGCATGCGAGCTCAGCGGGCAAGCGGTCGTAATTTGTTTCGGCAGCGTCAAAGAGGACATCCACGTCGCCCTCTTTTTTGGCTTCCTTGATGGCTTTCTTTCCCCAAGAACCGGTCAGGACGTATTGGGCTCGTTTGCCACTGCCACGAAGCAGGTTGGCGGGGATCGCGGAGAATTGCAGCGTCGCACCGCCTTGCATGAACATCACCGAATAGTCGTCATTGACGTTCAGCAACTGACGAATGGTTGCTTCCGCATCGTGCAGGACATCGACGAACAATTTGTCGCGGTGGCTGATTTCCATGATCGATGCCCCCGCACCGGGGTAGCACAGCATTTCGTCCTGGATTTCACGCAGGACCGACACTGGCATCGTCGCGGGGCCGGCCGAGAAATTGAACACGCGGTCGGGGTGGCCTGCGGCGGAATCGGTGGTGGATTGGTTTTGCACACCTTGGGCTGATGCGGTCATTCGAGGCGGCTCGGTCGCGTGGGTGATGAATGGGGGATGTGAGATCGGCGGTGAAAAAGCCACCGACCTCGAGTTTTCGCGAATTCTAAACGTCGTCGAGCAGATGCGGAAGGCAACCCGTTCCACGGTTTTGGATCGCTTTTTCCGCGGTCCTAGGTCTTTTGCAAGGACACCGAACGGGTTTGGTACCAGTTGTGAGGAATAGGGAATCGCGAACGATTCGCGAGGTAACACTTGCGGCTGCCATTTTTGATCGGCCCGATTAAGCTTGAGAGCGGTACACGCTTGCATCTTTTCCTTCGAGCCAACCCTCCATGCTTCCGCTTTCCGCACAAATTCGACGGGCCTTGAGCGAATCGTCGACGCTGGCGAGCCTGACTTGGTGCTTGGTTGTTCTGTCGGTCTTTTTTGGGCCGCTGGACATCTCATCCGATGCCGAAACGATGACGGTGGGTTTGGACGGGCAAGTCGCCTGCAAGCTATTGGTCGCCGGGATGGCAGCAATGGTGGGAGCCTATGGATTTCTGACGTCTCCCAGCGTTCGGCAAACCCTGACCACTCTGCCGCCGCTGGTGGTGATGTCGATTTTGGCTTTGGCGGGGCTCGCAACGCCGATTGCGATCAGTTCGGCTTCGTTGCCGACGACTCTGATCAACATCACGTTTGTGGTGTTCATGGTGGTTGCCTTGTTCTTGCTGGGGCTGCGAGGTTTGGTCACTGCGGTTTTGGCCGGTGTCACCGTGACCATGTGTCTTGCGTTGTTCTTCTATTTCTTTGTTCCGAAGTACGGATTGTTCCCCGAATTGCTTGCGGATGGCTTGGTGGTCAATCGGATGTCGGGGACGGCTCACCCCAACGCCGTTGGTCGAGCGATGGTGTTGGGAGGGATCTCGACATTGTATTTGTTCCGCGCTGGGACGCTGCGGCTGAACGTCGCGCTGCCGTTGTTTGTGTGCTTTGGTTTTGCCGCGTATTTGGCGTGGAGTCGCACCGCGTTGTTGGCAGGAACCTTTGGTATGGCGATCTTGTTCCTCGATCAATTGACGACTCGCGCCGGGGTCGCGGCGGCCGCCGCTTTGGCTTTGGTCGGTGTGATGGGACTTGCTTCGGTTTACGTCAGTGGGCAAGAAGACCATGTTGTTGGGAAGGTTCTGGCGAAAGTTTCCAAGTCGGGTGACGCCGAGGAAATCACCAGTGGCACGGGACGGTCGGAGATTTGGGCCAAAGCGATCAGTTTGATTTCGGACAGGCCATTGATTGGCCACGGCTTCAACGCCGCACCGATCCTGATGCTGGAGTATTCGCAAGCGACCCACAATGCTGTGCTGCACGCGACCTTGGCAGGAGGCTTGTTGGCGGGTGTGTTGATGTTGGGGCTGCTGTTTTGGAATGTGTTTTTGGTCTTCGGAAGTGAACACTTGCTGATCCGTGCCTTCTCGGCATTTACCGTGCTTTCATGCTTGACCGAGGACACCATTTTGGAAACCTTTCCCGGGCCCTGCACCATCGTGTGGCTGTTGTGCATTTTCTACCCGGTGATGGTGGATGCTCGGCAGGTTGACGCGATCGAAGCTCGCAAGTCACTTCAGAGCGACCGCTTTCCGGACAACGTCGGCGAGGCTCAAAACCCCGGTTTGGCATGACGGTTGAAGGGTCCGCGTCGAACGCGACGGTTGTTTATCTGCTGAACTTCTTGGCGCCGGATGTGATCGCGATCACTCAGGCTTGGAATCAGAAAGTCGGCAAGTTGATCGTGTTGATCTCGGTTTCGATGGAAGGCAATCGGTCTTGGGTACCGGACGATGGTGGGTTGAATGTTCGCGAGCAGCGCACATGGACTCGCACACGAATCGATCGTCATCCCGGTGGATATGAGGACGTGAATTACGTTCATTTTCCATTGGACACGATGAGCCAACTTCGTCGCGCCCAACCCGAGGTGGTGGTTTCCGCTGAATTGGGAATGCGGTCAATGTTGTCCGCCGTTCATTGTGGGCTCTCGGGTTGGTTTGGACTGCGACCTCGGCGATGCAAATTGGTGTTAGCCGTCAGCACTTCGCCGTGGATTGAATCAAGTCGCTCAGGCTGGCTGCGGCGAACTCAACGACGATGGCTGTTGAGGTGTGCCGATCGCGTGACCTATCACGGTCCCGAGTGCCAACAATGGTTGCTTGATTTTGGAGTGCCTGCGGATCGCCTGGCTCCGTTTCAATATGCCGCAGATCCGACCAAGATCTATCGCGATGAGTTGCAAGCACACGCGAGTGATCAAGTGCGTGTCGTCACTGTCGGTCAGTTGATCGATCGCAAAGGAGTTCGTGAAGGATTGCGGCAGATGATCGAGGTGGCTTCGTCGAATCCAACGCTGCGTTTGCAATGGACGCTCGTGGGTGGTGGTCCCTTATTGGATGAAATTCAGTCCGCTGCGACACCCGCGAATTTGACGGTGCGATGTCTTGGCAACTGCACGACGGAGCAGATTCGCGATGCCTATCGAGACCACGAAGTGATGTTCTTTCCGACCCGTGGCGACGAATGGGGATTGGTGGTCGACGAGGCTTTGCATAGCGGTTTGGTTGTCATCGGCAATCCGCGGGCTCAAGCCGTCAGCACGTTGGTGAAGGATGGTGTGAACGGTTGGGTCTGCCCAATCGACGACACGGCTTCCCTCGGTTCTGCGTTGACGACATTCTCGGCAATGTCAGGCGACGAACGCATGATGATGCGTGAGCAGGCTCGCAGTTCGGTTTCGGATCGAACGCCGGAGCATGCGGCTGACCAAATCACGGCGGTCATTGATCAGTTGATCGAACATCAAAGCGGCGATTCCAGCCGCCATTGACATTCAGATTTTGTCCGGTCACGAAACTGTTGCTGGGCTGGGTTAGGTAGGCGACCGCTTCGGCGATGTCTTCCGGGCGGCCCCAACGATTCATCAGCGATTGCCCGGTCGCGCGCTGATCCCAATAGCCATGCGTGCTTTCGCCCCAGGCTGTTTGGATCCAGCCCGGCGATACGGTGTTCACACGAACGTGTGGTGCCAGCGTTTGTGCCAGTGATGCCGAGAAAGCCATGACCGCAGCTTTGACGGGTCCGAACATCAATCCCGCGTCGCCTTCCATTCCCAAGGGAGCCTGGTCCCAACCGATGAACACCATCACCGGCGGCAGGATCTGACTGGAATGTTGTGTCTGAGCTTGTTGAAGCAGTCGGTCGCCCACGGACCGAGACAATCGAATGGTGCCTTGTACATCGACGGCGAGTAGCTTCTGCAGTTTCTCCTCGAACGACCAATTGGCTGCATCCCCCGTCAACACATCCACGCCCGCGTTGTTGACCCAGGTTTGAATCGTTCCGAGTCGGTCAAACGCCACGTCGGCCAAATGGTCGACTTCTGCGGGTTTTGCCAAGTCAGCTGAGACGGTTTCCACGTGGTGCCCCAATTCGCGAATCGATTCTGCGGTCGACTCCGCACCGGCACGGTTGTTGCGGAAATGGACGAGAAAACGTCCGCGCAGACCAGCGGCGTGTTCTGATTTCGCCAGCTGGATCGCGATCGCCCGGCCGATGCCGCTGGAGGCACCGGTCACGACGATGCCATGAGAAGATCGTTGGTTCGGCGAGTCGTTTCGTGGGCGGGACATGACGGCTCAGGTTGCGGCGACGTGGATGGTGGAGCGGCTTGCCAACGCAGCTTACCAAGGCGAATCGGACGCGAAAGTCGTGGCGGATGGAAGGGTGCTTGGAACGCAGTTTGGTCGCGTCGTTGGTGGCTGATGTTTCGGGCGGTTCCACATTCGGTCAGTCCTGTATGATGTTCCGCATTCGGTTTGGATTCCTTCTCGCTCGATCTGTCTTTTCATGCTTCTGCTGATCTATCTCGTCGCCGCCATCGGCTTTTCGTTTTATTGCAGTGTGGCGGAAGCGGTGTTGCTTTCCATCACGCCATCGTTCATCGCCACGTTGGAAAAGACCAAACCCGTTGCTGCCCAGCGGTTGGCCCGGTTGAAGGCAAACATCGACCGGCCATTAGCGGCAATTTTGAGTTTGAACACCGTCGCTCACACGATCGGTGCGGCGGGCGTGGGTGCCGAGGCGGCTCGGTTGTATGGCAATCAAGCCGTCGGGATCGCCAGTGCGGTGATGACGTTGCTGGTTCTGGTTTTCAGCGAGATCATTCCCAAAACCATCGGCGCGTTGTACTGGCGTGCGTTGGGACCGGCGATCGCTTCGTCGGTTCGCTATCTGATTTTTTTGATGTACCCGCTGGTTTGGATGAGCGAGTTGCTGACCAAGTTGCTTTCGGGAGGCAAGAGCCATCACACACTGACACGCGATGAATTGTCTGCGATGGCTGAGATTGGGGCGCAGCAGGGTGTGCTGGACGATCACGAGTCTCGCGTGTTCCAGTCTTTGATGCGTCTACCAGACCTGACGGCCCAAGACATCATGACGCCTCGAGTGGTCATCATTGCTTATCCCGAGACGATGACCATTGGCGAGCTGCTGCATAAAACGATGCCCGATCCATCGGATGAAACCAATACCGAACAAAGTCCAGGCAGAGTCGAGGACGTCGTTGATCTGCCTGTTTCTCGGATTCCGATCTACGACCAACAGCTCGATCGGATCACCGGGTTTGTGCTGAAGGTGGATTTGCTGCTCGCTCACACACGCGGGCAATCAGATCGTGCTCTAAAAGAGTTTTCTCGGCCGATCGCAATCGTTCGGCACAATCGTCCGCTGCCCAAATTGTTGGAAATTTTGCTCGAGGGACGTCACCATCTTGCGATGGTCAGTGACGACTATGGCAGCATCGTGGGGCTGGTCACGCTGGAGGATTTAGTCGAGACGCTGTTGGGGCTTGAGATCGTTGACGAATCCGACACGCAAGTGGATCTTCAGCAGTACGCTCGCAAGCGTTGGGAAGAACGTGCCGCCAAGATCGGCATTCAACCCTTGGACGGACCGCCCTCCAGTTCATCCGAAACGAATCACGAGGAAGGCAAGTCCAACGAGACGGATTCCGCCCACTGATCGGCTTGTTCTACCAGCCACGGGCGTAGTTCGGCCGCTAAAAAGAACGATCCGCAGATCACCAGCACCTCGTCGGAACTCAGACCATCAATCGCGGTCGCGCAGGCTTGCAATGGACGTTCGATCACGCGAATGGCATCGGCGGATAGACCCGACTCCAACGCGAATGTTTGCAGTTGGTCCACCGGGACATAGCGTGGATTGCCTTCGTATCGAGTCAGGATCCAACGGTCGAAGTGAGGCTGCATCCGCTCCAGCATCGCCGGCACGTTTTTGTCGGCACTGGTGCCAAACAGACAATGCAGTTTTCGACCCTGCATTCTGTCGTGCAGGACGTTTAGCATCGCGTCGATGGAATCCGCATTGTGAGCCGTGTCCAACAGCAAAACTCGATTGCCTGGTAGATCAAAGCGTTCCAAACGAGCTTGCATCTGCAATGACGCGAGGCATTCGTGAATGCGGTCTTCCGGTCTCAACTTTTCACGGATGCTAGGAATGGAATCAACCAACGCTAGCGCTATCGCCGCGTTGTGGACTTGGTGTTTGCCTTCCAGCTTGAGCTGAATGTCGGTTTGTTCCGGCATCCATTCACCGAGCCCGCGAATGCGGAATTGGCTGCCCCATGTTGGTTGGGCGATGCAGGTCGATGTGCCTGCATCGGTGACCTCGTTTGATTTGGCAAGGATCTGAATGTCGTCGCCGAGGTGCCGAATGGGGACGTCCACGTTTTTTGCGATCTGCACGATGACATCGCGGACGGTGCCATGGGGGACACCGTTGATCGCCGGCGTATGCGGTTTCAAAATGCCAGCCTTTTCTGCCGCGATCAGTTCGGGTGTGTTGCCCAGCACATGTTGGTGGTCCAAACCGATAGTGGTGATCGCCGTCGCGTGGCTTTGAAAAACGTTGGTGCTGTCCAACCTTCCTCCCAGTCCGGTTTCCAAAACCCACACGTCGCAATGATGGCGATGGAAGTGTTCGATTGCCATCGCCGTGGTGAGTTCGAAAAACGAAGGTCCACCGATGGGAGCGTCGGTCATTGCCTGGACGATTGGCCGCATGGAATCGATCAATGCGACCATCTCCGCAGGAGTCGCCATTTGGCCATCGACTCGGAATCGTTCCTCCAGGTGAACCAGGTGCGGCGACGTGTACAGGCCGACTCGATAACCGGCAGCACGGAGCAGAGCCGCGACCATGGTGGCCGCGCTGCCTTTTCCTTTGGTGCCCGCCAAGTGAATGATTCGAACGGAATCATTGATCGGATTGATTGGTGGCGTGGAGGCTGAGCCGGCGCTGTTTGATTCGGGGCTAGTCGGGGGGGCGGTGAGGGACTGATCGGTCGCAGGCGGATCACCGGCTGAATCAGACAACTGGACCAAATGCTGGCCATGCCCCAGTCGCTCCATGAGGTCTCGCATTCGATCCAAAGTGAATCGGTATCGCGAACCGGAGCTGGCGAGTTTTTCGTAGTCAATTCGGTTGACCAACCAGCTGATCGCTGATTGATAGGCGTCATGGTCTCGCGAGATCACGTTGGATCTGCTTTCGATCGTTGAATCATCGAGTTGGGGGTGCAAATGTCAGCGACGCCGGAAAGCGATCGACCCGCACGGCATCGAGCGAGCGGGAATCGCACTGCCGCAGTGATAAAAATAGAAACCATGGCTGACAACCCCGAACCGTCCGTGTCGATGCCTCGTAGCGTAGGGGACTTCTCGGTAGGCTCCCTGAATATCGAGCCTGTTTTCATCCAATTTATTCGCTTTTCTCTCTGAGTCGGGATCCTTCATCCGTGAGTAATGAACCCAACGCGGCCGTGGCTGACGCGCCGCAAACCGCGACACCGGATTCTGCCGACGCCTCCAGCTCGGTCGTCATCGAGACCCGCAACCTGAGCAAGATTTACCGTGACTTTTGGGGCCGGAAAAAGGTTCACGCTCTGAAGTCCTTGGACATCGAAGTTCGTCCGGGGGAAATCTTCGGTTTGTTGGGGCCTAACGGAAGCGGCAAATCCACCACCATCAAGTTGATCCTCGGTTTGCTGTTCCCAACCAGCGGCCGCGTTCTGGTTTTTGATCAGGACGCCAGCGAGACTCGCAAGAACGAGCGAATCGGCTACCTGCCCGAAGAATCGTACCTGTACAAGTTTTTGACGGCCGACGAGACGCTGGATTTCTATGGTCGATTGTTTGACTTGTCCGCCTCGGAACGTCGCGACCGTGTTTCTCAACTGATCGAAATGGTCGGTCTGCAAGGTGCCAAGCACCGCCAATTGAAGGAATACAGTAAGGGGATGACCCGCCGTGTGGGTCTGGCTCAGGCGTTGATCAATGACCCCGATTTGATCTTGTTGGACGAGCCAACCACCGGTTTGGACCCCATCGGTACTCGCGAAATGAAGGATTTGATCCTCGGGCTTCGCGACCAAGGGAAAACGGTTTTGTTGTGCAGCCACCAACTCGCCGACGTTCAAGACGTTTGCGACCGAGTTGCGATTCTGCACCAAGGCGAACTGAAAGAACTTGGACGCGTCAGCGATTTGCTGAAGGTTCAAGACGTGACCGAAGTTCACGCGTCGGGATTGTCCGATGCGGCGAAGTCTGAAATCGCGGAAGTCATCGCTCGTCACGGCGGAACCGTTCAGTCGATCGACAACCCCACCGCCACGATGGAAGATTTGTTCCTCAACATTGTTCGTGAAAGCGAAGCTCGTCCCGGTGCTCGTCGCGTGTCTCAATCCCCCGAAGCGGCTTCCGCCAATGATGGCAGCAGCGACAGCGACGGAGGACAGGCATGAACCTGCAACCGGAGGATTTCTGGTCGTACTCACAATGGTTTTTGAGAGACGGGGCGTTCCTGGAAAGCGCCGCTTTAAAAGGCATTGTGCTGTTCGTCCTGGCGGTGGTCCTTGGGCTGATCGCCGGTTACGTGATCTCGTCATCTCGCTACGGATCCGGCGAAGGTTTCTTCGCGGTGGCCCGTGCCGTTCGTGATTTCTTCAAGTTCGATCTGCCGGGTACGAGCATTCGTCGCATTCTTGCGCTGGCTCGCCTGTCGTTCAAAGAAGCCTTGCGTCGCAAGGTGCTCTACATCGTTGGTTTGTTTGTCGTCTTGCTGTTGCTGGCCGGTTGGTATCTGAACCCGCAAAGTGATGACCCGGCTCGTTTGTATGTCAGCTTTGTTTTGACGGCGACCAACTATTTGGTGTTGGCACTCGCTTTGTTCATCAGCGCGTTTTCGTTGCCCGAGGACATCAAGAACAAAACGATCTACACGATCGTCACCAAGCCCGTCCGAGCGACGGAGATCATCGCCGGTCGCATGCTTGGTTTCGTCGGTGTTGGAACGATGATCTTGGTGCCAATGGGACTTCTCAGTTACCTCTTTGTGGTTCGCGGATTGGATCACACGCACTTGGAAGTGGTGGAAGTCCGCGAACTTCCTGGCGGTGGGTACGAAGGTGAAACGGACTACGTCCAATTTCACTCGCACACGTTTCAGTTGAACGAAGACGGCGAAGGCGTGACGAACATCGTCCGTGGCCACCGTCACGTGGTTCGACGCAACGACGATGGGACGTTCTCCATCGGTCCGCCACAGGGGGCGCTGCGAGCTCGCATTCCATCCTACGGTTCGATCCGGTTCCGCGATCGTTCTGGGAACTTGCAAGAAGAGGGCATCGACGTCGGGAACGAACGTCTGGCTGGTGGTTACAGCTCCGCCGGAATTTCGCGTTTGATCGGCGTGTCCAAAGGCTCACGCAAAATTGAACACGGCTACGTCGAAGGCGGGTCATTGGGAACCGCGGAGTTCACGTTCGACAACGTGACCAAGGAACGCTATCCCGATGGCATCCCCGTCGACCTCTCGCTTCGAGCTTACCGTTCTTACAAAGGTGACATCGAAACCGGTATTCGCGGTTCGGTCACTTTGAAGCATCCCGACAAAGCAATTGAGACGAATCCGGTTGCATTCATCGTCGACGAGTACGAAGTGGACGAAAAGGTGTTGAGCCTGGATATGGAGGGCACCGACGGCAACGAGACTCGGATGCTGAACGTTTTTGACGACTTGGTCAACGAAGACGGTCAGCTAATGGTCATCATTCGTTGCTTGGACCGTGCTCAGTACCTGGGTGTCACCAAGAGTGGCGTGTATCTGCACCCGGCGGACAATACATTCGGTTGGAACCTGACCAAGGCCTACGGTTCGATCTGGTTGCAGATGACCATGGTGATTGCCTTTGGTGTGATGTTCAGTACGTTCTTGACGGGGCCGGTCGCCATGATCGCGACGTTCGTTTGCGTGCTGCTCGGATTTTCCGCCGAACAAGTCTTTGATACCCGGCACTACATCGACAGTGGCATCGAGCGTGGAGGTGGACCAATTGAGTCGATGGTTCGTTTGCTACGGCAAGACGCGATGACCACTCAGTTGGACGTCGATACGGTCGCGGCAAAGGTGATCAAGACGGTGGATGCGGCAATCGTTTACGGTTTGGACGCGATTGCAACCGCTCTGCCCAACTTGCCGAAGATGGTGGAAACCGCCGAGTACGCCGCGTCCGGCTTTGATATTTTTGGTGCTTTGCTCGCGAGGCACGCTACGGCTACGTTTGGATATGTCCTGCTTGCCTTTGTCGTCAGTTATTTCATCCTGAAGTCACGAGAGATCGCAGCATGAATCGCACTACTGTTCTGCGACGTAAATTGATTTACCTGATGATCCTCGTGGTCATGCTGATTCCGTTGTACCTGTTGGGCCAGCCCAGCGGCGGTGGTGGTGAAGGCGGCGGCCAATTGGCTCAGTTGCGTGGCAAGTATGACATTGCCGAGAGTGATCTCGGTGAAATCAGTCCTGCCAGCGAAACCATGAAGTTGGCATCGCTCGGTTTGCGTGGCGTCGCTGCATCGTTGCTTTGGAAAAAGTCGCACGATTACCGCGTGATGCACGAATGGGATCGTTTGAAGGCAACGCTCAACAACATTGCCCTGCTACAGCCTCACTTTGACAAGGTCTGGGAGTTCCAGGCTCACAACCTGGCGTACAACGTGTCGACTGAGTTCGACGATTATCGCCAGCGTTACGAGATGGTCCGTGAGGGCACGGAGTTCCTGACCAAGGGCGTGAACCAAAACCGCAAGGCACCTCGTTTGGTGTGGTACACGGGTTGGTTCTACGGCCAAAAGATGGGCATGTCGGATGAGAAAAAGCAGTTCCGACGCTTGTTCTCCGAAGACGAGAAGCTGCACGAAGATCTACTCAACGAAGACATCGCCGTCGACAGCCCTGAAGCTCGCGGGCCGATGAACAAACCTGATAACTGGTTGGTCGGCCGATTGTGGCTGTATCGCGGTTATGACTTGGTTGAATCCGGAGTGCAGATTCGCCGTCAAACGCCTTTGAACTTTTATGAAACGGGGCCGAAGTGGCGACTCAAGCACGCGGAGGCAATCGAAGACGAAGGCGTGCTGGATGAACGTGCCCAGAATGCTTGGCAGTTGGCTTCGGCGGATTGGAAGTCGTTCGGGAATCGTTCGGTGCCAACCACGGCGGCGTTCACGATCAAGCTTGGGCAACTCGATGAGCTGATTCGCCAACGCGAGGACAAAATTGAAAAGCTGAGAGAAGTGACTGGCGATGCCTACGTGGAAGCGGAAGCAAAGGCGATCGAAAAGTTGGATCCTGTTCAGCGCGATGCCTTGTCGACTCCACGCGAGGAACGATCCAAATCGCAGCAATCGATCGCTGAGAAGGCTCGTCAGTTCATCAGCGTCGACTATGACGCCGTGGCCCGTGCCGCAGACCCATCCAAGCAACTCGAAGCCCTGCAGTTGGTTGAGGATGTCAAAGATTTGGATGAGCGGATCTTGAAAACCGAAGGGTATCGAAAACAGATCAACTATCCCTACTGGGACACGTTGGCGATGGCGGAGCAAGAAGAACGAACGGTTCGAGCTCGTCGTTTGATCTACGAAGCCGAAAAAGCGAATGCAGACGCGGAGCTCGAAAAAGCGATTTCGTTGTACGAAGAGGCGTTCGAAGTTTGGGCGGAAATTTTTGACGACTATCCGATCCTGGTGATTGATGACACCGCCGAAGACCTTTACGACTCGTTGCGTCGCTACCGCATCGCGATCGATTCGGATGAGATTCCAGACGACTTCCCATTGAAGACGTTCATCGAGTTGATGGGTGAGTATGGGCAAGTTGATCAGGACATGTACGAACAGGTCCGTCAAACTCAGAAAGAGTTGGCTGCTCAGCGTCAAGTTGAACTGGAAGAGGAAGAACGACGACTTGAGGAAGCGGCTGCGAAAGAAGCTGCGGAAGCCGAGAATTCCGAAGCCGATTCGGAAATGAAAGCTGACGAAGCCGACAAAACCGAGGCGGCCGATGAATCAGAGGCTGATGAACCTGAGTCTGCCGAATCGTCGTCGGAGGAGGAGGTCGCCGAGATGAAGGAGGAAGCCGAGACTTCCGAAGAGCAAACCGATGGTGAGCCGGCGAAGGAAGACGAATCGACTTCTGATGGCTCGGACGAGCCGAAGCCTGAGCCTCAACCTGAGCCGGGGCAACCGGAGGTGGATTCTCCCGGGGACGCTGCAGTGGAATCGGACGAATCGGGAAGCTGATCTCTTCCATCTTTTGAAGATCATTTGCGTGAGCCCGCGGTGCTGATTGAGTGCCGTGGGCTTCGCTTGTTACTGGTCTGTGATGGACAGAAGCTTCTATGTCGGTGGATCGCAAATCTAGCTAAACTGCGGGCCTGCTTGCCGATTTTGGCAGACCAACGTCTCAGCCCTTCGCTCGCCAGTTGCCATGATCGACCTTCTGAAACCCCTGCCTTTGGGCCTGGCAGATGCCACCACCGTTGCGGCGGAGGTGCATTCCCAGGCGGGAGCTTCTGACTTGGTGCACATCGCAACGACGCTGGGGTTGTTGTTGATGGCCAGTCTGCTTGCGGGATTGGCGAGTGAGTTTTTGCGGCTCCCAAAAGTCACGGCCTACCTGCTGGCGGGATTGTTTCTCGGCCCGAGTTTTGGGGATGTGATTCCTCATGAGCACCATGCGGTGCTGGAACCGCTGACAAAGCTGGCAATGGCTTTGGTGCTGTTTTATCTCGGGACTTTGTTTCCGTTTGATCAGATTCGCCGGATCTCACGACGAGCGATTCCGCTGTCCGTGGGCGAGCTGACCTTCACTGTGATCTTGGTCACGGTCGGGACGTTCGTGTTGGGGATGACTGCCGCGCAAGCCGCATTGCTCGGAACATTGGCGATCGCGACGGCTCCCGCGACCACCATGTTCGTGCTTCGCGAAACGAATGCCGAAGGCCCGGTGACCAGTTTGACGGGCACTCTGGTCACGCTAAACAACCTGATTGCGGTGGTCGCGTTCGAATTGGTTTGGTTGGGCATCGAGGTTGCCGGAGGCGACGCGTCGGGATCGATGAGCGAAACCGTTCTGTTGCTGGTTCGCTCGCTCGGCGGTGCGTTTCTGTTGGGGCTGATCGGTGGTTTGGTGATCAGCTACGCGTGCGAGATTATGCACACGCGGCGATGGTTGGTGTTGCTTGTGGGCGCGTCGGCGCTGATGTTGGGGCTTAGCGAGACATGGGAACTGCCCTACATGCTGGTGTTTTTGGTGGTGGGGGTGGTGGTTGTCAATTCGTCGAGCGGAACTCAGAAGATCACGGCCCAACTCGATTCCATCGGCGGATTGCTGACGGTCGTATTCTTTTCGGTCCACGGTAGCGAATTGGATTTGAATTTGTTGTGGAACGTGGGGCTGATCGGCGCGGGATATGTGGTCCTGCGAAGCCTCGGAAAGGTGGCCGGGATCTGGTTCATGGCGTCGCGGACGGGGGCGCCCGTTGAGGTTCGCACCTGGCTCGGTCCCGCAATGCTGGCTCAGGCGGGAGTCGCGATTTCACTGGCGGCCACCGCACATTCGCGAAATCCGACGATGGTGGGTGAGGTGCAAACGATCATATTGGGGACCGTGGTGATCTTTGAAATCTTTGGTCCACTGCTGACGCGAGCGGCGGTTTTGCGTAGCGGTGAAATGCCGATCGCCAATTCGATTCACCATACATTTGGCACACCTCTAGGAGCATTGCGAAACGTTTTCACTCGGTTGGCCGGTTCGGCGGGACTTTTGAGTAAGAAGCAAGCGTTGTCGGAACGGATGCGAGTGGAGCAAGTCATGCGACGAAGCACGGAAGGCATTGCTGAAAGCGCGGACTTCAACGAAGTGGTGCACTATGTCGAGCACTCGCACGACAACACTTTCCCGGTGTTAGACGAAGACCGTTGCGTGGTGGGGTTAATTCGATTCGATTTGCTCAACCAAGCTTTCTTTGATCCGCATTCGGATCATTTGGTTCGCGCTGGTGATTTGGCAACGCCGCCCGAGGTGTTACTGCATCCGGCGCAACCGGTTCGAGACGCCGTTGAGTTGTTCCGTCACACCACGGACGACTGCGTTCCCGTGGTCACCGATGAGGCACCGCATCGTTTGGTGGCGACGGTTCGCCGAAGTGATCTGACGTCGTTGTTGATTCGCGATCGCAAAGCCGGTTTGTCGTGAACGAAATGATCGAGCAGATTCGCCAAACTGCTCTGTCAGAAGGCTTCGCCGCGATGGGAATCGCTCCCGCGGTTACCAGTGCAGGCTTTCATCAGTTGGTCGACTGGATCGAATCCGGCTACGCGGGAACGATGGATTACATCGACCGTCGACGCGAAGCGTACCGTCACCCTTCGGGCGTGTTGCCGGGGGCTAAGTCGATCATTGTTTTGGCGATGAATTATGACTCCGCCGATCCAAAAGCACTTACCGAATTGCGGTCCGATCGTCGTAACGATCCATCGCATACTTCGTACGGCCGAGTGGCTCGCTACACCTGGTCGGGTGAAGACTACCACGACGTCATTCATCCCAAACTGAAACGTATCATTCGCGAGATCCGTGCGAGCATCCCTGGTGCAAACGCCAGAGGAATCGTGGACACGGCGCCGTTGATGGAGCGCGAGGTCGCGGTCTTGGCGGGACTTGGCTGGCGCGGAAAGAACACGTTGTTGCTGAACAAGCAGCTCGGAAGCTATTTCTTTTTGTCCTGCATCTTGGTGGACGTTGTGCTGCCTACCGATCAGCCGCACGAGGGACATCACTGCGGCACGTGCACGGCGTGCTTGGATGCTTGTCCAACCGATGCTTTTCCTGAGCCCGGTGTGATGGATGCACGGCGATGCATCAGCTATCTCACCATCGAGCAATCGGAATTGCCGGAGGAAAGTCTGCGTTCGGGAATTGGTGATTGGCTGTTTGGGTGTGACATTTGCCAAGAGGTGTGCCCTTGGAACCGACGCCCGGCGAAGCGTTCGCAAGAAATGACCGGATTGAGACAGCATCGCCGTGAGGGTTGGGGAAAGCAATCATCTGACGGTTGGTTCGAGCTGGAATCGCTTTTCTTGATGGATGACGACGAGTTTCGCCATCGTTTTCGAAAAACGCCGTTTTGGCGTTCACGGCGTCGAGGAATGTTGCGTAACGCAATCATCGTGATGGGGAATCAGCCTCGTCCGGAACACTTGGGACGTCTGTTCGGCGTCTTGGATGAGGACGACCCGATTCTTCGTGCTGCGGCCGTTTGGGCCATCCTTCAGCATGAGGATGAAGCGGCCAAGGAACGATTGGTCTCATACCGCCATCGAGAGACCGATCCGCTTGTCGTCGCTGAATTCGAGAAAAAGTAGTCACCGGGGTCCCATGAATGGGTGGTGGCTCCTAAGGAGGTGCAGGCCACCTTGAGGTCCACGTGCGGCCGCGATCGAGGCTCAAGTTCGGTTTGTATCGTTTGGTGAAGCGAAATGTTTGGTTTGGGTGGATTTTATCGGATAAAACAGTGAAGTCACTGTGAACGAAACCCTCCGAGACTGCTTATTTTAACGTAGTCTTGAAACTCCCTCCTCATTTCGAACGACCATTGGAAGCATTGGGTATGAATCGAACCTGCCGTTTTTTGGCAACCCTCGTCGCCGTTGTGGCGAGCGTGGGAAGTGCGTCGACCAGCTTCGCCGCGGATCTGCCACCGTTCTCGAAAGTCTCTGAAGGCTACAAGCAACTTCCTGTTTCCGACCAAGCGGCTACCAAGGGCTTGTTCAATGTTTGGAAGCACGAGAAGGAATCATCTGTTATCGCCGAGCTGCCCAAGAATTTCGCGGGCAAGAAATACTTCGTCGCATTGACGCTCAGCAGTGGTGACAAGTACGCAGGACTCCAGTCGGGCGACTGGGTGGTTCAGTGGCGTCGCTACAACAATCGCTTGGCGTTGATCGCTCCCAACTTGGATATTCGCGCCACGGGAGATGCGGAATCCAAAGCGTCCGTGAAGCGGCTGTTCACTGACCGCGTGCTTCTGGACGTGCCAATCCTCGCGATGGGGCCCAGCGGTGGTCCGGTGATCGACTTGGATAGCATGTTGATTGGCAACGCCACGACCTTCTTCGGTTCGTCGGTGCGTTTGGCCAACAGTCGTCTGTTCGAGGTCGAGGCCGCGAAGGTTTTTCCTGAAAACGTTGAGCTGGCTTTTGAGGTTGTTGGAAGCGGCGGACGTCTGCAAACGCTTCACTATTCTTTCAGCGAAGTGCCAAGTAGCTCGAGTGGTTACAAGCCACGTGAAGCGGATGAACGGGTTGGCTTCTTCGTGACGTCCTTTTCTGATTTGAGCAAGTATCAAGACGACGAGACCCGCGTTCGCTACATCAATCGTTGGCATCTGGAAAAACGCGATCCGAAGTTGAAGCTGAGTCCTCCGAAAGAGCCGATTCGTTTCTACGTGGAACACACGGCTCCCGTCCGCTATCGACGTTGGATCAAGCAAGGCGTGGATTATTGGAACAAGGCTTTTGAAAAGGTCGGAATCGTTGACGCGATTGTCATCGAGTATCAAGACGCGGTTAGCAAAGCCCACATGGAGAAGGATCCCGAGGATGTTCGGTACAACTTCATTCGTTGGTTGAACAACGACGTCGGCACCGCGATTGGACCCAGTCGCGTTCATCCGGAAACGGGTCAGATTTTGGACGCTGACATTATCCTCACCGATGGTTGGATTCGTCACTTCAATTTCAACTACAACGACTTGATGCCCAAGTTAGCAATGGAAGGCGTGAGCGCTGAAACGCTGGCTTGGTTGGGCAATCATCCCAATTGGGACCCTCGCATCCGAATGGGCGCCAAAGAATCAGTCAATGCGTTGCGAAACAAGTACGCTCGCCAAGCTCAAGAACCCATGGCCGGTTTCGCGATGTCTCAAGCGGATCCCTCGTTGCTGGGTGACGATGAGTACGACGGGCTGATCGGCCAAGTCAGCCAAAAGAATGGCCTTTGCATGGCCGCCGCTGGACGGAGCATGGATTTGGCGTTCGCTCGCATGAATTGGGGATTGGCCCTGATGGCTGACGAGGAAGCCAAGAAGAAAAAGGAAGAAGACGAAAAGAAAGCGGCGGAAGAGAAGGCTGAGAAGGACGACGAAACCTCTGACGAAACCGCCGAAGCCGGCAAAGAAGAGTCGAAAGAAGAATCCGACGAAGAAAAGGATTCGGAAGAAGACAAAACGGCAGAGAAGAAGGACGAACCGAAAGAAGAGGATGAGCTTCTCGACGGAATTCCGGAGTGGTTTGTCGGTCCTTTGCTGGCCGATTTGGTGGCCCACGAAGTCGGGCACACGCTGGGTCTTCGCCACAACTTCAAAGCTTCGGCGTTGTACACCATCGGTGAAATCAACAGCGAAGACGTGAAGGGAAAGAAGCCATTCACCGCTTCGGTCATGGACTATGTGCCGATCAACTATCGCTATGAGGCCGGTGAGGTCCAGGGCGATTACGGCATGATCGACATCGGTCCGTATGATTACTGGGCCATCGAGTACGGCTACACGTTCAGTGATTCCAAGTTGAAAGACATTCTGAAGCGATGCTCTGAACCAGAATTGCAATACGCAACGGACGAGGACACTAGCGGTCCCGACCCCTACGCTCGACGTTACGACTTCGGCAAGGACCCGTTGACGTATGGAGAAGAGCAAATGCGTTTGGCTCAGCTCTATCGTGAACGTCTGCTAGAAAAATTCGTCAAAGATGGCGATAGCTGGTCGAAAGCTCGACGGGGTTACGAACTGACTCTCGGTCTGCAAACCAAAGCGGTCAGCATGATGTCCAATTGGATTGGCGGAGCCTTCGTCAATCGTGACAAGAAAGGCGATCCCGGAAACCGGGTTCCTGTCGAAGTCGTTCCCGCTGAAGATCAGCGTGCGGCATTGCAGTTTGTGATCAACACCAGTTTCCGTGACGAGTCTTATGGGCTGAGCACAGAGATTTTGGAGCGGTTGGGCATCGACAAATGGTTGGACAGTGGCCGTGGTATTTCAAACGAAGCCACATGGCCTATCCATGATCGAATTCTTGGAATGCAGGCCACGACCCTGACCTTGTTGATGAACCCAACCACACTGCGACGTGTCTATGACAACGAACTGCGGCTGCCATCCGATGCGGATGCGTTGACGTTGCCTGAGTTGTTAGACACCGTCAGCGACGCTGTCTGGGAAGAGCTCGATGAGGAGTGCCCAGACGACCGAAATGATCGCAAGCCGATGATCAGCTCGTTGCGTCGCAACTTGCAACGCGAACACATCCAGCGATTGGTGGACCTGATTCTGGAGGAAGGCCAAGACACCGCGGCGTATCATCCGATCAGCAATTTGGCTCGGATGCAGCTTCGGACGTTGGCCAGCCGAATGGGGTCTTCGATCGAAAAGTGTGGCAAGAAGATGGACGCTTACAGCATGGCTCACCTGACCGAATGCAAGGAGCGTGTCCAGCGTGCTTTGGACGCAGGCTACACCTATGGCGGAGGAAACGCCAAGGGGCCGACCATCATGATGATGATGGGAAGCGAAACCGGAGACGTTTCGAACTAAGCCGCATCTGCCAAACGAGTGATGTTACAACAGCCTTCTCACCATCCGGTGAGGAGGCTGTTTTTTGGTTTGAACAAATGTTTGAACGCGCAAGCAAGTTGCAACTCGACGACTTGTGCGTGCGGTCCAATGGAAACGAGAGTCAGTGTCCCAAATGCTGGATGCGCAAGCGTTCCGCGATGGGACGATCGAAACTTCCAAGCGAACTTCCTTCGGCGATGGTGCTCATCAAAGCCGCAAATCGTTCGATCTTGGGCAATAGGAAATCGGCCAATATCGGACCGATCGCATTGTTCAATTGGCTCTCAGGATCACCCGAGTAAACCGATGGTTCCGGGACATTGTCCAACGCTTCGTAAACGTCACACATCCACGGATCGATGGCGATGGCGGAAACGCCCAGCGAGATTAGCTTGATGCAATCGTCCACGTTGGCATGTTGTTCAGTGCCCCATCGCGGCGGCGACAACCAAATCGGTGGCGTGGTGGGAGACTCGAACAATCGACCCAGCAATTCGGCGAACTGAATCCCGTCCATGCAAAGTTGTCCGGCCCGGATCAGCAACGCATCGGCCGGGATTGCCAGGATGGTATCCAGGTTTCGCCACAGCCACTCCGGGGTCACGCTAACCAGCACCGCTGCTTGCGGAGCCAATCGCCGCAACTGATGAATTTTGGTCGCCGTTTGTTCCAAACCGGGAATGTCTGGTGGCAAGGAAAAAGCCGAAACCCATCCACCGCCCGACAAGGGTTCGTCCTCCGGTGTGGACTCCCATCGCCGAATCTGTTCGGCGCTGTAAGCGAATCGTCCCGACGCGTCTCGCAGTGGTGACAAACGCAGGTCAACAAGTGTCGCGGAGTCGAAATCGGCCGGATTCAAGCCGTAACGTTCGCCGCGGTAGGGCAGCATCTGCAGCGTCGGCCGGACGAAGCCTTCCTCGGCCGAGTCCTCCGGCTGATCTGCTGCATACCCGAGTTCACTCAGCAGAAACGACGTGGCGATTCCGTGAGATTGCAAATGCGACGCCAGCGTTTGCGAGAGTTTCGCTGACCAGCGGTGCCACGGCGCATTGTCGAGAAACAAACGCGAGGGCAAACGCAGCGAATCGGATTGGTGGCGGCGAACGATGAACTCGGGCGGGTTCGGTGACAGTCCGCGTCGACCCTCGCCAAATTGCGGTGGAAGCAAGCACAACGCATCGAGCGAACTGTCGAACATGATGACCCGGAGAAGAGAAGGAGACGACGCACCGGTCAAAGAGCATCCATCGGTTCAACAAAAACTTGCGTGCCGCAAAATTGCGGCAGACCAAGTTCCGTTACCGAGAATTGTAGCCCGTACTGAATCCGTTGTCGCTCACTTCAAGCGATCAACGCTCTTCCATTTCTTGGATGTAAAGCCGCAACCGGGACAACTCGTCGGTGGTGCCCTTCAGCTTGAGCATGTTCTCGACACGCTTCGTCAACTCGATTCGGTTGACCGGTTTGCTGAGGAAATCATCGGTGCCTGCTTGGACGCCACGTTCGATGTCACCTAACTCGCTGAGCGCCGTGACCATCAACACCATGATGTTGTTGGTTTTCGGATCTTCTTTGATCTGCTTGCAGACCTCAAATCCGCTCAGCTTTGGCATCATCACATCCAGCAGGATCAAATCCGGCTTGAAAGATTCGACTTTCGCCAGCGTGTCTTCTCCGTCCACCGCGGTTTCCAACTCGCAATCGATGTTGACCAGATAGGCCTCCAACAATTCGCGGTTGGCCGTGTTGTCGTCAGCGATCAGGATCCGATGCATCCGTGGGAGCTTTCAATGGAATGAAGGAGAAGAATTGTGCAAACGATGAACAACGAGGCGGACGAAATCAGCCGACGCTGGCGGGGGCCTGAGCCGCAGCGGGAACAGGGAAGTTCTGAGCCATTTCACGGATGTCACTGCGAATGGATTCGTGCAGCGAAGTGTTGTCCGCGTCCGACAACGCATCGTAGATCCACTGGCCAATCCGTTTCATCTCGTCTTGCCCCATGCCACGAGTGGTCAAGGCCGGCGTTCCGATGCGAATGCCAGATGGGTCCATTGGTTTTCGCTCGTCGAACGGGATCATATTCATGTTGACGGTGATGCCGCAAGCATCCAGAACCGCCTCGGCCTTCTTGCCGCCCAAGTCAACCGCGGTCACATCGACCAACATCAAGTGATTGTCCGTTCCGCCGCTGACCAGTCGCAACCCGCAACCCAGCAATGTCTCAGCCAGCGCGCGAGCATTGTCGACGACCGATTGGCCGTAGGCGGCGTACTCTTCGGTCATTGCCTCCGCGAAGCAGATCGCTTTTCCTGCAACCACGTGCATCAAAGGACCACCCTGGGTTCCCGGGAACACGTTTCGGTTCACCAGTTTCAGATGTTCCTCTTTGCACATGATCAAACCACTGCGAGGACCACGAAGGGTCTTGTGCGTCGTGGTGGTCACATAGTCGGCAAACGGCACGGGGCTGTTGTGAATCTTGGCCGCGACCAGACCGGCATAGTGAGCCATGTCGACCATCAATTTCGCACCGACTTCGTCCGCGATCTCTTTGAACTTGTCGTGCGGGATTTCGCGAGGGTAGGCGCTGGCGCCTGCGACGATCAATTTGGGTTTGTGTTCCCGAGCCAGCTTGGCGATTTGATCAAAGTCCAGGCGATGATTGACCTTGTCGACGCCGTAGTTGACGAAGTTGTAAAGGCGTCCACTGATGTTCAGCTTCATGCCGTGCGTCAGGTGACCACCCTGAGCCAGATCCAATCCCAGAACGGTGTCGCCCACTTCGAGGCAGCTCAGGTAGACGGCGGCGTTGGCTTGCGAGCCACTGTGAGGCTGGACGTTGGCAGCTTCTGCGCCGAACAGTTCCTTGGCACGGTCAATCGCAATGGTTTCGACAACATCGACGTGCTCACAACCGCCGTAGTAGCGGCGACCTGGATACCCCTCCGCGTACTTGTTTGTCAAAACGCTACCCACGGCTTCCATGATCGCTGGGCTGGTGTAATTCTCGCTCGCGATCATCTCCAACCCGTCCTGCTGACGCGTCGTTTCGGCTTGGATCGCATCCCAGATGGCGGGGTCTTGTGATTGAATGAAGCTCATAGCAGGTCAATTCGAAGCGGGTGGGGGTAATGTGATCGGAAGAGCATTGTCGATTCCCATTAAAAAACCGTCAATGACTGAAAAAAATCACTCGCACGCGGCGAATTGACCTGCAGCCGCTATCGAAACGCCACCGAAGGCATCGGCTCCGGGGCGAGCCCAAATCGAATCGCTGGGGCTGCTAAATTGAGTCGTTCAGCGTCACCTCGTCAAAAACGGACGTCAGCTCGTCTGACGAGACCAAGAAAAGATCACTCCATCAGCCGCATCCATTCAATGAAGAACGGCCGTCCAGAAAGAACGACCCGAGGCTCAATGTTGGTGGCCCGCGCCGTGTTGCTTGGCATGCTGGGAATCGGCATGCTGGCGATCTGCACGACCATCGGATGCCGAAAAGAAAGTTCTTCGCAATCGACCGAAACACCCGCCGCGGGAATCGCGGAAACCCAGCCATCCAGTCCGCCCGCATCATCAAATCCCGCCGAGGCAGATGATTCCAATGGGAATGGCTCCGATGTCAATGTGGTCATGGCGACCAAACCGGGCGTCGAGATGATTTCGAATGCCGTGGGAACTCAAGCTTGCGTCGCTTGCCATCCCAATCGTGCCTCTTCGTTCTTCGAAACCGCTCATGCCAATTCGCTGCGGGAAGTGAGTGCCGAAAGTGAATCCGAGTTGAATTCGTTCTTGCATCCCGCCAGCTCTCAACGCATGCGAGTGACGAAACAGGCAGAACAAGTCGTCCACGAAGCGTGGCAGGAATTGCCTCAAACCCGTTTTGAGCTTCCGATCGCCAGTGAGCCGATGGAATTGGTCATGGGAAGTGGAACCTTCGCGAAGTCGTATCTGTTTCGCGACGTGGACTCACTCATGCAGGCTCCGCTTACCCACTACACCAAGCGAGACCAATACGACATGTCGCCCGGCTATGACTCGGCGAACCATCTTGGTTTCTCACGACAAGTCACTGATGACTGCTTGTTCTGTCACGCGGGTTCGCTGTCGCGATTGAAAGGCAACCGCAATCATTCGGTGTTGAATGAACTCGCCATTGGTTGTGAACGGTGTCACGGCGGTGGAGCTCAACATGTTGCCGTCGCAAAGGAACAAGCTGAGCAGAAAGACTCGCTGACCAACGACGCTCACTCCGATGTGGATTGGTCCATCGTTCATCCTGCTCAATTGCCACGCGATCAACTGGAATCGATCTGTGCCCAGTGTCATCTGCAAGGCGATGTCCAGATGTTCACGAATCAAAAAGACAGTTGGTCGTTTGAACCAGGAAACGATTTGGCGAAGACAAGACTCGTTTACAACGTTGGCCCTGCGAATCAGGTTGCTGATTCAACGACGTTCGTCGGGCATTTTGGACAGATGCATGCAAGCAAGTGTTATTTGGAATCGGACGAGTTGACCTGTGTGACCTGTCACGATCCTCATCATGCAATCGACGAAGCGAATCGTGTGCAGGTCCATCGTGATCATTGCCTGAACTGCCATGACAATTTGGATTGCGGGGAGGAGATGACGGTTCGTCAAGACGCCAATCAGAACTCGTGTCATGTCTGTCACATGCCGCGGGCTGGCACAGAGGTCCCTCACGTATCGATCACCAATCACCTCATTGCGATTCCAACCGCGGACAGGCAGCAGGAAAGCTCTGAGGCCCGATCGTCAAAGGTCGCTCGCACGGAGCTGCCCAATGCAATCGCTTTGCTGGATCGATCACCCGAAGGCAGTTGGCAACGCGAACTCAACGAGTCGACGGCGATCGCACAGTGGTTGTGGATGGGGGCCGACGGCAGTTACGACACGCAGGAAGTCTTTCAGAAAGCCATTCAGAGACTACGGTCAGCGATTCAGGTTGCAGAAGAAAATGAGAATGCGTCCGAGCATGTTCATGTGTCTCTGATCGAAGCAAGAACACGTTTGGGGAGCCTGGTCGATCGCCTGCTGCGTCTTCCCGGCACTCGTGTTTCCGATGAAGAGCGAGCTGAATTGGCGAACGAAAGTCAGGAACTGATGCAGACGGTACTGGACCTGGAATCGGACCCAACCCCGGAGGTGCAGGTTGCATTAGAAAGTCTGGCGGGCTGGGCGGCTGAAGAAGAACGTCACCGCGAGGCCTACAACCTGTACAAGCGGTTGGTGAAGCTTCGTCGGAATCCGGCGGATCACTACAACCTTGGTCTGGCCTGTGGGAAGCTGCGGCGGTTTGGTGAAGCGGAACAAGCCTTGTTGGAAGCCCTTCGCATCCAACCAACCTACTCTTTGCCGTATGCATCGCTCGCCAGGTTGTATCAATCCATCGATCCTGCCACCGCGTCGAATTACATGCAATTGGCGCAAAGACTTCAGTTGGTGCAGCAAGGTGATTCGGTCAGCCAGGATTCTGAACCTTCGAAGTAGGCATGCATCACTTACACGCGGGAAGACGCTCCACACGCAGTTGATCCTTCATGTGTGAGAGTGCCCCACATGCCGAATCGACAATTCCCTCATCGATCCAATCGTCTAGCTGACCGTCGACCGGAACTTCGCACGACTTCAAAAGCACGACCTCATCCGCTTGGCAGCACATGGCGACCCACATGGCAATCGAGTCGGTGGTGGTTGACCAGTTCTCTGGCAACGGTGCATCGCAACCGCGGTGATAAACCAGGCCGGGAACTAAGAACGCAAGTGATGAACCCTTCGACGATGCTGGAACGACGGGGTTGGTTTGGTAATGATGCCATTGCGAGTCCGTTTCCAACAACGACACGTCGGCAAACCGGTCATCTTCCAGAAAAGCGTTCGCAAGGTGTCGCACCGAGTGTTTGAGCATCTCGACGCACATCCAGTGAACCTCACGCTGATCAACCCGACGCAGTTGGTCCCACTGTCGCACGGCGTCGATCATTCGGCCACCACCGACAATCACACAGGTGTCTGCTGCAGTCTGCGCAGTCAGCCAAGCATGCACGTCGTCGAGTAAACCTGGACGCGTGAGCAGGCTGCCACCGAGCTTGATGACTCGACGAGTCGTTGGGTGAAAAGTCAAAGGGCGGCGAATCATTGGCTTGAACAACGCAATGCGATCCACTGCTTGGCAACCGCAACGGCCGGAGCAGCTCGCGAAGCTTCCGCACCGATCATTTCACGCAAATCCAATTTTGGGAGCGATGAATTTTGGAGCGATGCAAACCTGTCCGCCACCAACTCTTGGCCGTGCCCACTGAGCACCAGCGTGAAGTCTTCGTGCAAAGGCTGCTGTCGCTCAAGCCAACCCGTGACGCTGCTCGTGATCCGCTCGCGTGCTGCGTGCAGGACTTGTTTCGCGGCGTTGGATGCGGACGCGTCTGACATCTCGTTGGGGTCGAGACCGATCATCTTTGCCAATCTGCGGTGTGCCGATTCTCGATCACGAGGCCGGCCATCGGCTGAGTCACAATCATCGGGGGCCGCCGGCTGTGTTCCTAAAATCAGTCGAGCATCGTCCACGGTAGCAAACAATTCGTTCATCACCGGAATTCGCTTTCCTTCGAACACCAACGAATCAACCAAGCTGCAAACGGGCGTTCGTCGACAACCGACATAGACCAACGAACCATCTCGTAGCCGTTCGTTGTCCGTCTTTGACGGGGTGATTACCTCGCCGTTTTGAAGCGGAATGATGTCGGTGGTGGTCGAGCCGATATCGATCAACAGCCCGTTGGGCGAGATGCACGAGCCAATCCAGGTGGCCAATGCATGCCAGTTGGAGGCAGCCAGACCGTCGACGTGGTGCTCGGCCTCCTGCGCCGAAACGAAGCTGCCCGCGGTGGAGTAAAAGCCAAGCGAGGTTCCAGGCAAAACATTAGAAACCGCACGCCGAACATGATCGACGATGTGAGTCACGCCGTGCCGGCGGTTTTTAAAGCAATCTGCAAGCTCACCGGTCATCGTCACAGCGACGGCATCCACACTGCCGCAGGTTCGTCGACCAAGCAACGTTTCCCAGTCGGCTTTCAATTGATCGGCGAGTTGATCCGGTTGTCGCCACATGGGAAAAAACGAATCACATGAGAGTATTGGAGTCGATTCTTCACCAATCAACACGGACTTGAGATTCGCTCCGCCAACGTCGACCCCGAGAACTTGCGATGGGGCAGTACGAGGTTGGCGATCGATTGCGACGCCACCTTCGTTCACGGGATATTCCAGCGATACGCGGTGAGTGAGTTCAACGCACGAACCAAGATCATGGGCGAATCATCGACGGTAACAACGGCCAAGTGAGCCCAACTGTCTTCAGCGACGTCTTTTTCGTCGATCACGTTGTACTCTTCGGGTGAAGCCGCAATCAAACGAAGCTTGCCGTCGGCACTGAGCGACAGGAGTCGGTCTTTGTTTTGAACCATCGACCAGTACTTGCCGACGGGAGACGACGTCCATTGGATGCTCCCGTCTTCAACCGATAGGCATGTAAAACGTTCGTTCTTCAAATGCAAGTAGATATGATCGCCGACCAATACGGGTGACGACATGTAGCCCTGCGTTTTCTGGTTCCATCGTTCGTCGACCGTCCAGGAATCGCCATCGCGGCCAAGGTCGAACAACTGGCTTTTGCCGCTGTGCGCCGCGGTAAAGATCGCATCTTTCACCGGCAATGGCGTCAAAATGTTCATGCCTCGGAACGCTTCGATGGGTTCTTTCCAAAGCACGCCGCCGTCCTGCAGCGAAACGCCACACAGCTCTTCTCGCGTTTGAACGAGCAACTGCTCAAGGCCAGCGATCGTGGCGATAGTGGGACTGCTGAAGGCTCCTTTGGAACTCATGTCGGCACCGCCGCCCAAGACTTTCCACTGAACCTGCCCGGTTTCCAACGACAGCTTCGCCAATCCCGCCCCAACCTGGACGTAGACCGATCCATTATGAATCAACGGCGAACTCGCGGCTCCAAACGGTTGCAATTCAGAGCCATGTTCCGCCGGAAAATCGACCCGCCAACGTTCCTCACCCGTGTCGGTGTTCAAACACACCAAAACGTCTCGCATGCCCAGCACAACCAGATAGCCAGAAACGCACGCTGGGGTGGACCGAATCCAATCGCCGTTGGCCGCCGCGAAGAAAGGCACCGACATGGATCCTTCCCATTGTCGTTCCCAAGTTTGCTCGCCGGTTCGTAAATCGTAGGCGGACACTCGCTCGAATTGCTTGTCGATCGTTTCGGTGGTGAAGACCATGCCATCCACCGTGACTGGACCGCTGTAACTGGGTTGCAGCGAGACTTTCCACGCTACTTGGAGCGAACCGTTCAGCCTTGCGGGCCAGGCGGCTTCTCCGTTGATCGTTCCATCGCGGTTCGGGCCTCGCCATTGGTTCCACGAACTCGGTTCCACCGCCGCCGCGACGGAGCAGATCGAGATCAGCAGTAGTGACAGACAAACGGCGAGCGGCAAACGCGGGGACACAGAAGTCATTTCAGTTTCCGAAAGAGGGAGTGGGAATTAGCCAATCCATAATGCCGCGCGGGCAAGTTGCAGCCAGGCTTTGCCCGAAGGATCGGACATATCGTAATCCTTGATGGGGATGTACGCCTTCTCGTGATCCACAACCCGAATGGGGATCGACGAGTTTTTCGCGAGTTGATTCATGCGTGAGCGATTGGAGTATTCCATCACGATGAATCGGTCATTGCTGGTCAGTGACACCAATCCCCATGACGCCGCGTCCAAGCGAAGCTCGCAGATTTCGAGCATGCGGAGGGCTGGCGTCGGCGGTTTGCCAAACCGGTCCTCGAGCTCTGCCCGCAGAGCCGCCACGTCGGACGATTTTTCGATCCTGGTCATGCGGCGATACAAGTCGATCTTGTGACGCAGATCAGGAACGTAGTCATCTGGCAAATAGGCTTCGATCGGCAGATCAACATCCACGTCGGCTGACAACTTGGGCGGCAGCTTCTGAGCTTGGCGAACAGCGTCCTCCAGCAATTGGCAATACATCTCGTAGCCCACCGCCGCGATGTGGCCGGATTGTTGACTGCCGAGAAGATTGCCTGCACCGCGAATTTCTAGGTCACGCATCGAGATCGCGAAACCGGCCCCCATTTGTGAGTACTCTTCGATCGCACGCAGACGCTTGCTGGCTTCTGGGGTCAGCCGTTTGTTCGGGGAGACGAGCAAATAGCAGTAGGCTTGGTGTTTGTAACGACCCACACGTCCGCGCAATTGGTGCAGATCGCTCAATCCGTATCGGTTGCCATCATCGATGAACATGGTATTCGCGTTAGGAATGTCCAGTCCACTTTCGATGATCGTGGTGGCCAACAACATGTCGAACTTGTGGTCGATGAAGTCCACCATGACTTGTTCGAGGGCACCTTCTTCCATTTGCCCGTGACCGATTCCGATTCGCAGTTCCGGCACCACATTTTTGATCTTCGCGGCCAAGTCATCCATGTCACCGATGCGGTTGTGGACGAAGTACATCTGTCCGCCGCGATTCAATTCGCGAACAATCGCCGAACGCAGCAATTTGTCGTCCCATCGGGTGACTTTGGTTTCCACCGCCATGCGTTCAGCGGGTGGTGTTTCCAAGTTGCTGATGTCGCGAACGCCGACGAGCGCCATGTGCAGCGTTCGTGGAATAGGGGTCGCGGAAAGCGTCAGCACATCAACGTTGCTGTGCCGGGTCTTCAAACGCTCTTTGACCGCCACGCCGAAACGTTGTTCTTCATCGATGATCACCAACCCGAGGTTGTTGAACTCGACGTCTTTGCTGGCGACGCGGTGAGTGCCGACGACGATGTCGACTTTGCCACGTCGGATTTCCTTCGTCGTTTCGCGTTGCTCGGCGGCGGTGCAGAACCGGCTGAGCTTTCGGATCTCAACGGGAAACTCGGCCATTCGTTGTCGAAAGGAATGGTAGTGTTGTTCGGCGAGCACCGTCGTCGGCACCAACACAGCGACCTGGTAGCCCGATGACACCGCCTTGAACGCGGCCCGCATTGCCACTTCGGTCTTGCCAAATCCGACGTCGCCACAAATCAGCCGGTCCATCGGACGCGGTGATTCCATGTCCTGTTTCAGCGCTTCGATCGCGGAAAGTTGATCGGGCGTTTCTAAATATGGAAAGCTGGCGTCGAATTGCTGTTGCCATTCGTTGTCGGGCGCCATGGGGATCCCGCGACGCGTGGCTCGTTTGGCCTGCAATTCAAGCAGTTCATCCGCCATGTCCGTAACGGCGGCTTCGGCTGCTTTGCGTTGATTGGTCCAACTGATCCCACCGATTTTGGCGAGCCGCGGCCGGTTCTT
Organism: Rhodopirellula halodulae; assembly: GCF_020966775.1. NCBI lineage: Bacteria > Pseudomonadati > Planctomycetota > Planctomycetia > Pirellulales > Pirellulaceae > Rhodopirellula > Rhodopirellula halodulae. Next base: position 1,726,949 of record NZ_JAJKFV010000029.1, read on the forward strand.
GGTACCGCCGACATATCGCTGAACCAATTGAATCCGGGAAGCGGGTACATGGATCTTGGTGCCACCGTCGAACTCGATCGTCAGGTGCTCAAGATGCTGACCGTTCTTTTCGATCGAATTCAGACCACGGTACAGACCGATGCCGTGCGACAGGTGCACGACCAAATCGCCTGGTGTGAGCTGAGTGAACGAATCGATGGGCTTGCCACGCGTTCGCGTCTTGGCACGACGAACGGGGCTGCGGTGAAACAGTTCGGCACCGGTGAGCACCAAAATTTCCGCATCGGTCAATCGGAAACCGCCGCTGAGATCCGCGACGGTCATGTGCAGCCGGCCTTGTTTGGCCGCTTCAGTGTCTTCCAGCAATTCTGTCAATCGCTGGCCGTCGGCGGGCGTGTCGCCAACCACAATGACTTCGTGACCCGCCGCGACGGAGTCGACTTTGGACTTCGTTTCATCCAGCGAAGTCGCAAAGCTATCGGCACTGCTGGTGTGCACGTCGATGACGTCCGCCGGATCCCCTTCGGCGAGCGACGTTCCGGTCACTACGCGATGCCCGTCCAACTCCGCGAGCAACTCGTTCATCGAAACGAATCGTTCGGACTTGGCAACACGCGCTAGCAGAGCGTTGGATGATTGGTGGCAATCCGACGGATCGATGACCAGCACGATCGTGTCTTCGGGCAAGTAATCCACAATGGTGGATTCGGCTCCGACCGTGTCATCCACGACCAAATCGAGTGGCTCGTCGTTGTTCTCTTCTTTCGCAAACGGGCTTTTGACCGGTTGGGTTCCAATCGCCGCGAGTTCGACCGCGGTCAGCGTCTCACTGCTCCGCTGGGTGGCCGCATCAAATCGCCGGATGGACTCGATCTCGTCGTCGAACCACTCGATCCGAATGGGCGCGGGTTGGTCGGGCGAGTAAACGTCGAGCAAACCACCACGGCTGGCGAATTCGCCCGGGATCTGGACGGCGGTCACGGATGCGAATCCGGCTTCCGCCAACCACCGCCGAATCTCCTCTGGGTCCACGATGTCGCCAACGGAAAGTTTGCGAGTCGCTTTCTCCAGCCCTTCGACGGACGGCACCTTTTGAATGGCCGCACCGATGTAGGACGTCACCACCAACGGCTTTTCTGAATTGCGATCCCGAGCCCGAAGTTTCTGCAGCACCTGCAACCGAGCGGCATAGTCCGCGTCTCGGATCGAGCTGCCCGTCCCGTCGCCGGCTGACAACGGCAACGCGACGACTTCGTCGACGCCGTAGGACGAAACATCTCCGGCGACAATGTCCGCATCAACGGCTTGCGGGAGCAACACCAACACGTGTGGATGGTGTCGTGTCAGCGTCGCCGCGAGCAAACCGCGGATGCCTCCCCAAACACCGGAAAACGCGATGGGGGTGTTGCCTTTCGCTTTGGTTCGAGCGGGTTTGCCCAACCGTTTATCCAACTCCAATTTCGCGTCCAAAATCGCTGGGACGTCGCGAAGGGAGCGAAGCTTCAGGGGCGAAACGGAACGGGAAGCGGTGGGCACGGCGGAGGCAACCTGCGGCAAATCGGGGTGCAAGACAGCCTCCGGTGACGAAGGCGGCTTAGAAAACGTATCTTGATCGTAGAAATTCGCCTACCTCAGCGATCCCCACTCGTTTCCTTGCAGAAGAAAAGACAAACAACATGAGCATCGGTATTGGCATCGTCGGCGCTGGAATGATCTCCAATTTTCATGCCAAAGCCATCGCGGATTCCACCAATGGGCATCTGGTGGGTTGCTACAACCGAAACACCGAGCGAGCCGAAGAATTCGTGGCGAAGCACGGCGGCAAGGTTTTCAAGACGTTGGAAGACATGCTGGCGGATCCCGAAATCGGTGCTGTTTCCGTTTGCACGCCCAGCGGTGCTCACGCGGAACCCGCGATCCAGGCCGCCGAGGCCGGCAAACACGTGATGATCGAAAAACCGCTCGAAGTGACCCAGGAACGCTGCGACCAAATCATCGAAGCCTGCAAAAAAGCCGGCGTGCAGCTCGGCGTTACCTTTCAAAGTCGTTTTCACGAATCGTCACGATTGATGAAGAAAGCGGTCGAGGAAGGTCGCTTCGGAAAAATCACGATGGGGGATGCCTACGTGAAGTGGTATCGAAGCCAAGAGTATTACGACAGCGGTGCATGGCGCGGGACTTGGAAACTGGATGGTGGCGGGGCTTTGATGAACCAAGCCATCCACTCCGTTGACTTGCTGTTGTGGTTGATGGGAGACGTTGTGGAAGTCTCCGCCATGGCGTCGACGATGACCCACGAACGAATCGAAGTGGAAGACATCGTGGTGGCAACACTGAAATTCAAAAACGGTGCGTTGGGCGTGATCGAAGCCACGACCACCACCTATCCCGGTGCACTGAAGCGAATCGAAATCGGCGGCAGCGAGGGCAGTGCCATCTTGGAGGAGGAAGACCTGACGCAGTGGCAGTTCGCCAACGAGACCGACGAAGACGAAGCCATCCGCAAACGCATGGCCGGAATGACCGAAACCGGTGGCGGTGCGGCCGATCCCGCCGCGATTGGGCACCATGGTCATACCGCCGTTTTCAACGATTTCTTGGATGCGATCACTGAGGGACGTGCGCCACAGATCAATGGTGACGAGGGACGTCGCAGCGTCGCCCTGATCAACGCGATTTACGAAAGCGCACGCACGGGCAAGACGGTGCAGCTATAAAGGAGGGCGGAGCGAATCAATGCTTTAGGACGGCTAAAGCGTGAAGGACGTCTGTCCTTCCACCGCCGCCCATGTCGGACATTGGTTCGCTTGATCCCCGCCTCTCCCTCCCCTGCCCCAACCCGCCATGATCTTGCGAATCGTTTGCGGCGCCGTGTTGTTCACGGCGCTGGCCACTCCCCATCTGTCCGCCCAAACAACGGATGACGCCGCGTCGAGGTCGAGTGAATCAAACGATTCGCGTCCCAACGTGTTGATGATTTGCATCGATGATTTGAACGACTGGGTGGAACCGCTGGGCGGGCACCCGCAAGTTCAAACCCCGGCGATGAAGTCTTTGGCCGCACGAGGCGTGACATTCACCAACGCACATTGTCAATCGCCACTGTGCAACCCTTCGCGAACCAGTCTGATGCTTTCGTTGCGTCCTTCGACGACGGGGGTGTATGGTTTGTCGCCGTGGTTCCGCAATCTGCCGAAGTGGCAAGATCGAGTCTCGTTGCCGCAGCACTTTCAGGCTCACGGCTATCGCACGTACTCAGCCGGGAAGGTGTACCATGGCGGTTACGGTCGTAACGACAAAGAGTTTGACGAGATTGGGCCGCCCGGAGTCGCGGGCGTGAAGCCGCCCCAAAAATTGATCCCGTCCACACCGCAAGGCAACCATCCGCTGATGGACTGGGGAGTCTTTGACCACAAGGACGAGGACAAAGGCGACCACAAGGTGGCCGATTGGGTAACCAGCAAGCTCTCCGCGATGCCAGAGAACGAACCATTCTTCATGAGTTGCGGATTCTTTCTGCCTCATGTTCCTTGCCACGTCACGCAGAAGTGGTGGGACTTATACGACGATGCGACACTGCAACTGCCAGCCTTCCGACGCGATGACCGGCTGGACTGCTCGCCGTTCAGTTGGTACCTGCACTGGAAACTACCGGAACCACGCCTGAGTTGGTTGGATCATCACGACCAACACAAAAATCTCGTGCATTCGTATCTGGCTTGCATCAGCTTTGTGGATCACCAAGTCGGTCGAGTTTTGGCTGCGTTGGAAGATTCACCGCATCGCGACAACACGATCATCTGTTTGTGGAGCGACCATGGTTGGCATTTGGGTGAAAAGAATCTGACGGGGAAAAACACATTGTGGGAACGTTCCACTCATGTGCCGTTGATTTTCGCCGGGCCGAACATCGCACCCGGAAAAACCGGTTCACCGGCAGAACTGCTCGACATCTACCCAACGTTGTCGGAATTGGCTGGTCTCAATTCGCGAAATGATTTGGAAGGCATCAGTTTGGTGCCGCAAATTCGCGACCTCGACGCGATTCGCGAGCGACCAGCCATCACGGATCACAATCCCGGCAACCAGGGCATTCGCGGGGAACGCTATCGTTTGATTCGTTACGCCGATGGCAGCGAAGAGCTCTACGATGTTCTGAGCGACCCGAACGAATACGACAACTTGATCGAAGACCCTCAACACGCCGTGGCGGCGGATCGATTGCGTCGTTACGTGAACTCGGATCCAGCTCCGCTGGCGCCCAATAGTCAGCATCGAGTGTTGGAAAAGAAGGCCGGTGGATGGTACTGGGAGCATCAAAAAATCGATCCGTCTCGGCCGCCAATGAGCATCGCGCCGAATCAACCTGAGGATCTGCTTTCCATCACCGATTCGAAGTGAGGACGCTGAGACGCGTTCAGACTCCAACTGTTTGGTCATCCCCCAACGCACCACAGAGCTGTTTTGCATCCATGAATTTCAACCTAAGAAGCATCATGAAAACCCTTTGCCCGGTTCTTGTTTCACTCGCTTGCCTCTTTACGGCGACCGAAATCTTAGCGGACGACGCAAAGCTGCCGCCGATGCCCGCTTTCGATCGTGCGGCGTATGAAGCGAAGCCCGACGACCCCGAGTTTGAAAAGTTCTTTCCGGCCAAAGCACCCGCGATTGGCAACATGTTGCTGGAAAAGGGAGACCGCTTGGTCATCATCGGTGACTCCATCACCGAGCAAAAAATGTATTCGCGGATGATCGAGACCTACCTCACCGCATGCATGCCGCATTTGGAAATCAAAACGCGGCAACTGGGGTGGAGCGGTGAAACGGCGGCTGGGTTCCTGCGCCGCATGGATTCGGACTGCCTCCGGTTCGAACCCACCATTGCCACGCTGTGTTACGGGATGAATGACGCGAGGTATCGCCCGTTCGACTTGACCAACGGGCGTTGGTACCAAAGCCACTACCAACACATCGTCAAACGACTGAAGGAAGCCAACGCGAAGGTCGTCTTGGGTTCGCCTGGATGTGCTGGCAAAATCGCGACTTGGGTGAAGGCTCCCAAGTGCACGTTGGACGAACACAATCTGAACCTGTGCAGTCTGCGTGATCTTGCCATTGAGATCGCTGAAGAAGAGAACGTGGCATTCGCCGATCTGTTTTGGCCAATGTATGTGGCGCAAGTCCAAGCCGCAAAGAAGTACGGCACCGAGGAGAAACCGTATCAAGTCACCGGAAACGACGGCATCCATCCGCCTTGGGCGGGCCAAGTGATCATGGCACACGGATTTCTCACAGCGATGGGGATCAAAGAACCCATCGCAGATCTGAAAATCAATTGGACCGATGGAACCGCAAGCGGTGATCAGCACCACCAAGTCACCAAGAACGAAGGCAGCGTGGATGGTCGTGAAGTGACCTACATGAGTTCACGCTATCCCTTCTGTGCGGCTGGGCCCACGGACAGTGAAAACAGTATCCGGTCTGGCATGACTTTGGTGCCATTCAACGAAACTCTGAATCAGTTTTTGCTGACAGTTGACAGCGTTCCTTCGGCGAAGATGGAGATTCGCTGGGGCGACCAAGCTCACGTGTTCACGAAAGACGACCTTGAGAAAGGCGTGAACCTTGCGGAGCATTTTCAGGTGAACCCATTCAGCGATGCGTTCAAACAGATTGATCAGGCGGTGGCGGAGAAGCAGGCCTACGAAACCGTCCAAATCAAAAAGATCTTCCACGGAAAAGAAGGCAAGCAAGACCTTGATGCGGCGGTGAAGCGAACGGAAGCCGAACGCGACGTGTTGGTTCAAAAGATTCAGGACTGCATCGTCCCGGTGAGCCACACTCTGGTGCTGACGCCGCTCAACTGAAGCAGCGGCTTCGCTTCATGGTTGCGTGAATGTCAGTTCGATGCGGCATTTCTCGTTCGAAGAGACCTTGGTTCGATGGGAATCAATTTGATGAGGCGTCGAGGATCAAATCAAAACGGTCGACGTTTAGGAATGCGAGATCCCGTCGTGTTCGCGATTCTCGCGATGGCGGCAGTTCCCACGTTCCTGGTGTCCTCGCTCGTCGCTCAATCACCGGTTGGCTCGGTGGAGATGGAACGCAGGATCGAACGGGGGATCAAAGAAGGCAACGGACCTGCCAACGCTGGGCCGGCGGGAAACGCTGGGCCAGCGGGAAACGAAGATGTCGCTCGCGTGATGCGAGAGTTCGAAGGCCGTGGCGATCTGGGCGACGGCTCACCACCAGCCTCACCGGTCGAAACCGTTTCCCGTCTGCGTGTTCCTGACGATCTGCGAATCGAGTTGGTTGCCGGTGAACCGGATCTCGCACAGCCAATCGATATCAGCTTTGATTTCAAAGGCCGCATGTGGGTGGTCGAGTATCGACAGTACCCGTTTCCGGCTGGTTTGAAAGTCGTCCGTTACGACCAACACTTGCGAGCGGTTTTTGATTCCTTTCCCAAACCTCCACCGCACCATGTTCCGGGCGCGGATCGCGTGAGCGTTTGGGAAGACACCAACGGTGACGGGACCTACGACTCCCGCCGTGTGGTGATCGACGGATTGAACATCGCGACCAGCGTGGCGGTCACGACATCAGGAATCTGGGTGTTGAACGCACCGTATTTATTGTTCTATCCCGATGCTGACCATGACGCTGTCATCGATGATGAGCCAATCGTGCATCTCAGCGGCTTCGGTTTGGAAGACACTCACGCGGTCGCGAACAGTTTGCGGTTGGGGCCGGACGGTTGGATCTACGGTGCCAACGGAAGCACGACGACCGCCCGCGTTCGAGCCCCTTTATCCGAAAGCCCTGAACAAACAACCGACTTCGAAGGCCAATGCGTCTGGCGATATCAACCTGAGGAACATCGTTTTGAGATCTTTGCCGAAGGCGGTGGCAACACGTTCGGTTTGGAGATTGATCGGGACGGGTTCGTGTTCTCAGGCACCAACAACGGCAAGACACGCGGCATGTTCTATCCTCAGGGCAGCTACGGCCGAAAGAACTGGGGCAAACACGGTCCGCTGACCAATCCACATGCGTATGGTTTCTTTGAACACATGCGTTTTGAGGGAGACAGCCGAAGGTTCACGCAAGCGTTGGTTCGCTATCAAGACAACCTGTTGCCCACGCGATACCAAAATCAATTCATCGCTATCAATCCGCTGCAGCGATGCGTGATCACCAGTCGCGTGTTGGATGACGCGTCGTCGTTTCGAACAGAGGACATCGAGAACACGATCGAAACCGATGATCGTTGGTTTCGCCCTGTTGCAATCACGGTGGGGCCTGACGGTGCGGTCTATTTCGCGGATTGGTATGACACGCGTTTGACTCACGTGGATCCGCGGGACAATTGGCACAAGACCAGCGGCCGTGTATACCGACTCGTCTCCGCGAAAGCCCCTCCCGTCGAGACCAACACTAGATACGAACGGCTTCTGCCATCACGAACCAAGTTGGATTTGACGGCCATGTCAGACAGGGAGTTGACCGAATTGCTCGCTCACCCGAGCCGCACGCTGCAGCGTTTGGCGGTGGAAGTATTGGCAAATCACAAGCGTCCGTCGTTGGCCGCCATCGCCACGCTCCGGGACTTGCTTGGGGCGGAGAGCGATTCTCGTAGCCTGCCCGCACTTTGGATTCTGAGTCGTCGGGGTGAGATGACCGAAGAAGACTGGTCGCTGGCGATGGACAGTTCCAACGAACACGTCCGTCGGTGGTCGATTCGGTTGATCGGCGATCGCGGCATTGCCACAGAATCGCAAGCAGCAAAACTGCGCCGAATGGCTGCGGAAGAAAACAATCCGCGAGTCAGGTCGCAATTGGCGTCCACCGCCGCACGGTTGTCGTCGACGACGGCGTTGTCAATGCTTCGCGAACTGATGCTGCGACAGAAAGACCAGTCGGATTTGCATCTACCACTGCTGATTTGGTGGGCGGTCGAATCCCACTGCGCATCATCCGGTGAGCCATTGTTGAAGCTGTTGGAAGAGCCGCGTCTTTGGGGAAGCGAGTTGGTTCAGCAAACGATTTTGTCGCGACTGATGCGTCGCTTCGCGGCGGAGGATTCTTCACGCGGTTATCAACTCTGTGCGAGACTGCTTGAACTGGCTCCGACAGTGGATGCGAAGGCGGAGTTGATGCGTGGGTTCGAGGAAGCCACCGTGGGTCGTAAAAACGCGACGTACCCTGAATCGCTGACCGACCAATTCGCGATCTATCGGAAAGAACGGCCCGGTTCTGATTTGCTGATCCGGTTGCGACAAGGCGATCCGCAGGCCACGCAAACAGCATTGCGATCAGTGGAAGATGGCGAGACGCCGATCCAAACAAAGGTGAGGTTGATTGAAGCCTTCGGTGATCTCCGCACGCCGGCGGCGGTCCCCATGCTGCGTCGGCGTCTGGTGTCGGATCCGTCCGACGCGGTCAAGCAAGCTGCACTGTTGTCGTTGGCCCAATTCTCGTCTGCCGAAATCGGTACGTGGATCGCGTCGGCTTACCAAACCGCGATGGACGGCCGCGGCAATTTGCGAGAGGTGGCGATTCGCGTGTTGGCCAGCCGCGATGCCTGGGCGATGGTTTTGATGGACCAGATTGACGCCGCGAAGATCCCGGTCGAACGGGTACCAATGGATGTCGTCGTGCAGATGCGGTCGCTGGAAAATTCGGCGTTGCAAGACCGACTCCAACGGCACTGGGGATTGGTGCGTGCGACGCCGCAGCAGAAACAAGCTCGCATCCGAGAGGTAAAGGATCTGGTTCAAGCGGCCTCCACGTTTGACGAACATCGAGGGAAAGATCTGTTTGCCAAGCATTGCGGCAATTGCCATCGATTGTTTGGCGAGGGAGGAATGGTTGGTCCCGAGTTGACCGGATATGAACGATCGAACCTGGATTTTCTGTTGCTCGCGGTCATCGATCCTTCGGCGGGGATCCGTGAGGAGTTCACGAATTATCGATTGCTCACCAACGACGGACGCGTGATCAGTGGGTTGCTGGAAGACCAAACCCCGCAGTGGGTCACGATTCGGACCGCGGAAGGCAACGCGATCCGCATCTCACGAGACGAGATCGAGTCGCTGCAAGCATCCGCGGTGTCGCTGATGCCAGAGAATCTTCTCACGCCGCTATCCGCTGCCGAAATTCGCGACCTGATGGGCTACCTGCAAATGCCAACCGCGGTTCGTTGAAGGAGACGCCTTCTGACGACTCAAAGTGCCACGCCAACGCAGGTTGTTACGTGCCACACGATGGCTGTGCATCGAACAACATAGAAAAGACGCACGGGGAAAGTCACACGGGCATGTTCAGCACGGCGACACAACCGATGCACTTACCCAAATGCACACACATTCAAATGCGTACACATACAAGAGCTTTGGTAGCATCGATTCGTGTCTGCCGTGCATGGATGGGGCCAGCGTTGCCTTGATCCTACGGGCCGACCGCGCGCTCACTCCGGTGGTGTGAACTTAGGTGCCGAGGGCTCGTTGGGTTCCTCGTCCTCGTCGTCATACGAGTTGGACGGAGGCGTGTCCATCGACACGGCTCGGCTGGCTTCGTCTTGCACTTGTCGGAACTGTTGCTGAACGTCCTGCAGACTGCGCCGAAACTGGCTGTAGGTGGAGCCAAATTTTCGGGCGACTTCCGGCAAGTTGCCACCGAACAGGACGACCGCAATCACACCGATCACGGCCAGTTCAAACGGACTGAGACCAAACATCTCAGGCGTTCTCGTCCTTGCGTTCCGCTGCTTCGTCTTCGTCGTCCACGGTTTCCGCCATGCCGCGTTTGAACTCGTTGGCGCTGCGTCCCAGGTTTCTCATCAACGAAGGCAGTTTGGCACCGCCAAAGAGAACCAAGCAGATCACCAAGACAATCATCAACTCGGGCAAACCTGGCATTCCAAACGCCAAGAACAATCCGGCGGCCATCGAACTCATCGTCATCAACATTCCATCAATCCCGCTAAACAAAGTGGTGTGCGAAACATGCCAACGCGACATGCATCGAGGCCGATCAGTTCATCGCGTCATTGCCGCGTCGCAGCAAGGAAACTGCCAGACATTCAAGGTCCGGACAAGGGAGTTTCCTAGGTCGCATACGCTCAACCACCCGGAACTCGTTCGCGGGTGGAGCAATTTCAACGGATGAAACGATCATTCGGCGTCGGCGAAAGCGGGTAGGTCATTCGCGAGCGTCATGCAAACCGGGAAAAACTCCCCGGTACTCATAGGCTCGTTCGAATACCTCCGGACCGAAGCAATGGACGTCGTTTCCAAGTCCATTGCAACATTCTATCCGCAGGCTTCCGAATGTCAAAGTGGGATCGCACTCAACCAGCACGGCGAAATTCACACAGGAAAATCTCTTGAAAGCCCCGTGCGGCATGCTGCCAGCATGTCCGCTTGATTACCCCGGTCCACTCTGGTGGTGTTGGTTGGAGTGTATTGTGCGTGTGCTCGAAATGCTGCCGTTTGCCGCTTCGAAAATTCGGCGATTTGAAAATTCAGCGATCGCGGGTTCGAACTGAGGTGCCCGGTTGAATTGCCACCATTTGTGATCGATTCAGCAACAAAACTTGGCTCGGAAAGCCGCTCCACCATTCGTTCTTCCGAAAAGACGCCGGATCGGGATGAATTCGCATTGTTTGTCACGCTCGACTCGCTGAACGTTTTGCCAAACGTGTCTTCGCTTTGTCCGTTGGAGCAGCCCATGTCTCGTCTCGTCGCAACCGATGCACCGCGTCTCTATTCCAATGGCCAACCTTGGCGAAACGCTCGTGGCCGCGACGCGCCGCGGCAAGCCGTGGAGACCGAGTTCAAAGCCGAACACGCGGTCGTGAATCTTTCGACTCAGCCGCCCATTCCTTTGGTTGTCAAACGTCTGGTTCGTGAATTGCGGATCCGCTTTTACGCCGTCAAGACAGTCAAGAACTATCGCTCAGCTTGGGTTCGCTTCTTTCGGTGGTATCGTGGGCCATTGGACCAAATCGACCAAGAAGACATTCGGGAATATTTGGAGTTGCTCGTCAACGGTGGAGCGTCGTCGTCTGAGGTGAGCGTCACGCTGTCGGCCCTGAGGACCGGTCTGGACAAGCTTTGTTTGTTGCGTTGCACGGTCGGACTTGTATCCCCGCGAAAGTCAAATCGATTGCCAGTCGTGATGTCCAAGAAAGAGATCCAGCGAATGATGGAAGCGGCTCGCACGTTGAGAGACAAGCTGTTGCTCAGTGTGTTGTATGCGACCGGTTTGCGAGTCTCGGAAGTCGCCCGCTTGCAGTGGACGGATTTTGATTTCGATCGCCAGCAAATTCGAGTTCAGCTTGGCAAAGGCAAAAAAGATCGCTACGTCATGTTGGCCGATGATTTGTTGCCGCTGATGAGGCAGTTGTGGCAACACACCAAAGGAATCGGGTACCTCTTTCCATCCGAAGACGGGCGAAGCGGACGGCATCTTTCTCCGCGAACGATCCAGCGTGCGGTCAAACGGGCTCGGGTTCTGGCGGGAATCAACAAGGCGATCACGCCACACAGTTTCCGACACAGTTTTGCAACGCACCTCATCGAATCCGGTACGGACATTCGTTTCATCCAAAAGCTGCTCGGGCACACCAACCTCGAGACCACATCGCTGTACACGAAGGTCGCGCAGATGAAATCGACTGCGGTCGCCAGTCCATTGGATCACTTGGGAAGTGAATCGGCGGCGTCGGTGCAGTCGTCTGCTCGGAAGCCACCGTCCCCGCCTTCCGTCGGCCGGATGCGTCTCGAAGTGGATCCAAATCCCAATTCGAATGGCTCGCATGCGGTGAATTTGGGCATTTGGCGAGACGGTGAATTGCTCCCGTTGCCGGGAGTGCTGGCAACGATGCCCCGACCTGACTGGGTGTCTTTGCAAATCCCGCTGCAAGACACCTGGGAACCGACCTTGCGAAGACTACCCGCCATGCAGCGAGAGCGATTGGAGTCGCCGCAGTTTTTCAGTTTGGTGCAGCAAGAGGTTGCCAAGCGACTGGTGCGAATCAGAGGCTCGGCACCGTCGCACTCAAAGAAGCCGCAGTGAGTTCACGTAGAAGAACTTTATTCTCCTCCGCAAGGCATCGCACTTGTCTGTCAGCGGAGACGCTGTTTGAAGGTCCAATCTCCAGCGTCATGAAACACCGTTAAACTCGCGTTTCGGACGAAGCAACGAAAGTAAAGTCAGGTAAACGCGACCAGACCCAAGCAAAAAAATGCAAACTGATCCCCAGTCAGCTAAGATCGTCCACCCAATCCCTCCCATTCCCAAGCATGGACGACACCCTGTCGTCCAGAAACCCGTTAGCGGACACGAGCGTATTGGCCGATCAACGTTACCTTCTGACTTACATTGCGCCGCATCCCATCCCGCAATGGAAACGTTCACCTTCCGAGGTCGATCGCTTCCGCGATTTGCTATCTGCGTTCAACGATTCACCACTCTTTGACGAACCGCCGCCAGATTTTGATTTTGCGGCTCTGTCCGCACATGCCGAGGCGTTCGAGACTACAGTGATGTCGACTCTCGCTGAGGTCGGTTCGTATTCACCCGGAAATCGGCCGCTTTACGAACTCGCTCGATGTTGCTCTGAACTCAAACGTCGGTTGGCCCGTACTGGTGCCATTGACTCTCAGATACTCGTCGCATTGGGTGAATATCGTGGACTCGTATCCAAAAATATCGTCGAACTTGATGCCGTCTACCTTCGCCAGCATCAACCGTAGTTCACGTGTCCGCTAACATGGTTTTTACGCTAGGCCTTCGGCACACCTTCGCTCTTTGGCAACGCTCGCTGGCTTTGGTACAATCTTCTTAGTTCAAACATCGCTCGCTTCGTTCAGGGCGGTGTCGTAAAAACCTTCCGTTGTGCGGACGAGATTTTCACAAATGGCACACCCAGATATGGACGCCCTGCTCGACGAAGGTCTTCAGGTCGCAATTCACTTCCTCGAAAAGAACGGCGAATTCTTCCCGTTCGGCGTCACCATGGCTCCGGACGGCAGTATCGCGCATACACAGGGCTACACTGGCGACGAGCATCCACCATCACAAGAGGTGATCGACCTGCTTCTTCGCGGCTTTCAATCTGGCGCGACCGCTGGCGACTACAAATCCACTGCACTGATCTCAGATGTTCGCGTTTCGCTCGATGGCACCACGAAAACCGACGCCATTAGCGTCACGGTCGAGCATCACGAGGACCAACCGGTCACTTGTCTTCTGCCATACACCAAGACTGATGCTGGCTACGAGTTTGGCGAACTTATTGCGCAACGCGCCGATAGCAACGTTTTCCCACACTAACGCCGCACAACATGGTTTTTACGCTGCGGCCTTCGGCACACCTTGGCTCTTTGGCAACGGGCCATACCCTTGGTACAATTTCACGTAGTTCAGGCATCGTTCGCTTCGTTTAGGGCGGTGTCGTAAAAACCTTCCGTTGTACGGCCCAGATCACTCAGATGGACACCGAACTGGTAACCGCGACTCGCGTGTTTGAACTCGCCGAAGGGCGTGTCGTGGTTGCCGACGAGTTCTTCCACGATTTCGCTGGCCGCTCCGCCCCATTCGATCTCGACGTCGTGGTGGTGTCGCCGTCTGGCGATCGCGTCCCCATGACCGCGTGCATTTCACATCCGCTGATCCATGCTCGGCCGCCTCGTGCACCGGGATTCGTCTGCACATTCGATGGCACAACCAAATCCGCCATCCCTGCTGGTTCACGGATCGTGCTCCCCAACGCGTAGGGCCGTACAACATGGTTTTTACGCTAGGCCTTCGGCACACCTTCCAACTTTGTCAACGCGGGCTGGCCTTGGTACAATCTTCGTAGTTCAGACATCGTTCGCTTCGTTTAGGGCGGTGTCGTAAAAACCTTCCGTTGTGTGACGCAGGCTCTCATGAATGCTGACGATTTCGCACGCCTCTGTCGCGCCGACAAGGACGCCATGGTCGCCGCATTCTTCGATCCCGCCGCTGAAACTGCCGTCGGCGAGCTGATTGCCTCGCTCGACCTTGATGACGCCCAGCTCGCAACCTTGCGCCAGATTCTCGACGGTGCGCTCACTGACGCCATGTACAACTTGCTCGTTGGGCTTGACGGCGGTGCTTCGATTGGCGACGTCCAACAATCGTACGATCTTCGCGATGAATCTGGGGCAGCGATCACCGGCGATGGTGACCTTGAATCTGCTGCATTTGCGGCCTTTCACGAATCGTGACCTTTACGGTGCTTCAGCGTCACACAACATGGTTTTTACGCTAGGCCTTCGGCACACCTTGGCTCTTTGGCAACGGGCCCTGGCCTTGGTACAATTCTTGTAGTTCAGGCATCGTACGCTTCGTTTAGGGCGGTGTCGTAAAAACCTCCCGTTAGCCGCCAGAGACCAATGAAGGTTCATCGCGAAAACGATGTCTACTCAACGCTTCATATCACTGGTCCGACTTACGTCTCGCTGAAACTGACACTGGCTTCTGCCCCTGTGGACGACTTTCCAGTCGATCACGTCGAATCACAACTCCGTACCCCTCCGACCGCCGACGTTGTTCGCATCGCGACCACTGCGGGCGCTGCTCGCGCCAACGCGAAATATGACGTTACGTTTTTTCCGGCTCACGTACGATGCGACGTAGACCACTATCGACCCGAGTCTATTCTCGACCATCTCACGTTCAAGATCGTTGAATATGCTGCGATTTCACGGTTCGCAGCACGCGTCCAACAGCACATCTCCGATTCACCGCTCACGTACAACAAACTCGCCGCCGAATGTGGCGTGGCTAAATCAGTGCTATACACTATTGCAAAATCCGGCGCTTTCACCGGTGTTGAACAAAAGGATGCCGTAACTCTGATTGAGCACTTCCACTTGCACACTGGCGGCTAACATGGTTTTTACGCTAGGCCTTCGGCACACCGCTGTCGTTTGTTCAGGCCGCCCTCTGATGGTAGAATCTCTCATGGTTCATACATCGTTCGCTTCGTTTAGGGCGGTGTCGTAAAAACCTTCCGTTGTGTGCCACTAGCGTATGAAACTGTCGCGAACCGAATTGCATGATCTTCGCGACCGCTGGGACGGCGCGACGCTTGACACCATCCGAGCAACGTTGTGCAAATGGGCGTTCAAACGCCCTAATCAACGGGTTGATCTGGACGCAATATCGCTTGCCAACTCAATCGACATCGACGGCAATTCTTACGCTGACCTTCGTGGTATATCTCTCGTCGCACAACTGAACTACTACGCTGTCTCCCGTGTTTGCTTTGACGCCGCAACGTTTGAGGGTTTCGGCCAATTCGGCGGTTACTCCACCTTCGACGACTGCCTTTTCCGCCAGACCAAATTCAATACCAACCTTCACTCGCAATTCACAAATTGTTCGTTCGCTAGCTCCAACCTACGTGACGCCAAACTTGGTGGCCCGTTCATCGATGTTGATTTCTCGTTTTGCAATCTCAACAACGCTGCGGCGGATCAATCCGTATTCACAAACTGCGACTTCACCGGTTGCAATCTCAAATCCGCACACCTTACCAACTGCACGTTCACGGACTGCAAATTCGGTGACAACTCCTTTGGTCGCGGATCGCTCTATCGCTCAAAATTCATGGGCGATTCCCCAGATCGTGACGGTTTGGCCGATACGATAGTGGATGCCGTTTCGTGGTGACCCGTGGCACACAACATGGTTTTTACGCTGAGGCCTTCGGCACACCTTCGATCTTTGGCAACGCTCGTTGGCTTTGGTACAATTTCCGTAGTTCAGACATCGTTCGCTTCGTTCAGGGCGGTGTCGTAAAAACCTTCCGTTGTGTGCCACTAGCGAATCATGGGTTACGACCTTCACATCACTCGCGCCGAAGAATGGTTCGACGGCGATGACACGCCGATCACGCTTGAGGAATGGCTCGCGTTCATTGAATCGGACGCCGAGATGCGTCTCGATGGCCACGCCGAAGCCAAGGTCGACGGTGAGGCGGTTCTCCGTTATGAAAACGACGGGTTGGCAGTCTGGACCGCCTACTCCCAATTGCCGGATGACGACTGTGGTGCGTGGTTCGACTTTCGCGGCGGCAATGTCGTCGTCAAGAATCCCGACGACGAGATCATCGCCAAAATGAAACAGATCGCTGAGCATTTCGGGGCGCGTGTTGTGGGCGACGAGGGCGAGGAGTACTAACCGCGTCCCCTATGGTCCGTGGCACACAACATGGTTTTTACGCTAGGCCTTCGGCACACCTTCGTCCTTTGGTAACGGGCGTTGGCCTTGGTACAATTTCTGTAGATCAGGCATCGCTCGCTTCGTTCAGGGCGGTGTCGTAAAAACCTTCCGTTATGTGACCTATGTCTATCCGTGGAATCACTGACGCAAACCTTCCTAGTTGGATTACCGCGAACGCCGGTGCCACGGATGACGACATTAACGCGTTAACGACTGCATCGCCGCATCAACTTGCGAACACCTACCTTTCGCTGCTGCGAACCGCCAACGGTGGCGAGGCCGAGATCGCCGCGGACGGCAACAGCGACGAATCATATCTCGTGCTTTGGGCCTCATTTGAGGTGATTCCGTTCAACGCTGACTACGAACTTCGCGAATACGCGCCGGCGTTCCTCGCGTTTGGCTCGAATGGTGGTGGCGAGCTTTTTGCGTTCGACACACGCATTTCTGGCGACTCCGTGTTCTTGCTTCCAGCAATTGGCATGTCTAATGATGACGGTATGCTGTTCGCCGATTCAATGGACGCGTTTGCCCGACGCATAGCGGCAGCATAGCTCACCGGTCACATAACATGGTTTTTACGCTGGGGCCTTCGGCACACCTTCGTCCTTTGGCAACGGTCGCTGGCCTTGGTACAATCTTCCGTAGTTCAGGCATCGCTCGCTTCGTTTAGGGCGGTGTCGTAAAAACCTTCCGTTATGTGCCCCTGATCGAATGGCTCCTCGGCAATATCAATACGTTGGGCCAGCCGATATTCGCGATTCCGCGATTGCCTCTTCGCCCGTTGGCACACCGATCCGTTGCGTTGTTGATCTTTCGGCATGGATCGCGTCTCGTTCATCGGACGCCGAACCGGACGGTTCACTGATTGCGACGTTTACCGTGAATGTTGGCGGCACGCTTTTGCTTGCGCCGCGCCGCTCCGAACATGTCGCCTGTGCTGCTGGTGGCCCTGTGCTTTCCGCTGGTGAAATCACGTTTTCCGATGGCGACGTTTCCGAGATCACCAACCAATCTACTGGATTTTGCCCCGAACCTGAATCGTGGCCGACTGTTGCTGCAGCGCTGGACGCTATTCCGGTGGATCGACCTGATGATTTCACGACACGTGTTGTGTTTCGCCTTTGTCCGGCCTGCAACGAACGGAACATCGTCAAGGATGGCTGGTTCGTCTGTGATCTTTGCGGGGCCGATCTTCCAGAGAATTGGAACTTTCCCGTAGCGCGACGGGGCACATAACATGGTTTTTACGCTAGGCCTTCGGCACACCTTCCAACTTTGTCAACGCGGGCTGGCCTTGGTACAATTTATCGTAGTTCAGGCATCGTTCGCTTCGTTTAGGGCGGTGTCGTAAAAACCTTCCGTTATGTGACCTATGTCTATCGGTGACATCATCGCTGCCAACCTCTCCCGGTGGGTTTTCGCCAACACTGGGGCATCCGACGACGACATCCGTGCGCTCACCGACGCCACATCGTTCCCCCTTCCGTCCGCATACCTCGACCTGCTTCGCGCCGCCAACGGCGGCGAGGCCGACATCCCTGATTTGAACGGCGACGATGGCAGTTACCTCGACCTATGGGAGGCGGCTGACGTTGTGCAATTCAACGCGGATTACATGCTGCCCCGATTCGCCCCTTCATTCTTCGCGTTCGGATCAAACGGCGGTGGCGAGCTTTTCGCATTCGATTCTCGCCGTGACGACGACGCCGTACTCATGGTTCCCACAATTGGCATGTCCGACGACACTTCGCTGCCCTTCGCGGATTCGGTTGACGCTTTCGCCCAGCGCATAGCGGCTCCGTAGTTCACCGGTCACATAACATGGTTTTTACGCTAGGCCTTCGGCACACCTTCGTCCTTTGGCAACGCTCGCTGGCTTTGGTACAATTTCTCGTTGTTCAGCATCGCTCGCTTCGTTTAGGGCGGTGTCGTAAAAACCTTCCGTTGTCAGACCCTAGCTTTCCATGAATCTCTCTGAACTGCTGGCTAGCCTCAACCGGTTTGACGACGAACACACCATTTACATTTCCGCGGATCGCGAACCGTGCGCCGACTCGGCGGTCGATGTCGCGGAGCCGCCCGACGATGACAGCGTTCCCTTTGATGGGATGCGTGAACTCATGGACGTCTGGCATGCTCGCGAGACCTTCGATGGTTGCCGATCATTACTCGCATCTGCTGGTTCCGTGACCGATCACGCTTCATGCGTCCAACGGTTCCTTGAATACCTCACGAATGACGCCTGATGCGCGGACGGCTTGCAAGCTTCACCGAATGGTTAGCTTTCTGGTAGTTCGCGGGTCTGACAACATGGTTTTTACGCTAGGCCTTCGGCACACCTTCGCTCTTTCGCAAAGCGGGCTGGCATTGGTACAATTTCCGTAGTTGAAACATCGTTCTCTTCGTTCAGGGCGGTGTCGTAAAAACCTTCCGTTGTCCGCCTCAGGTTTTCGATGAAACGCCACATCCAACGCCGCGGATTCGGTGGCGAGGTCGAATTCCTGCTATTGATCGCGTTCATTGGATGCGCCGTCGGATTGGCGATACCTTGGTGCAAGTCCCTTGTTGCTCACGGGCACAGCCGGTGGTGCTTTCTCTGGGTTTTCCCAGCATCACTTGCTTCCGTAGTCGCGTACTTTGTTGGTCTCCCGCTACTGGCCGCATTCTGCTTTACCCGCGCAAGCCAGTGGATAATTCCAGAGGACGAACCCACAGGACAATCATCACGGTTCGGGACTGTCTACTCGATTTGTTTCTCCATTGCGTTCTTCAGCCCGATCGTAGTTATCGTTGCGACAACACTCTGGCACTAGCTGGCCTAACACCACTTCAGAGGCGGACAACATGGTTTTTACGCTGAGGCCCTTCGGGCACACCTTGGCTCTTTGGCAACGGGCCATGGCCTTGGTACAATTCTCGTAGTTCAGGCATCGTTCGCTTCGTTTAGGGCGGTGTCGTAGAAACCTTCCGTTGTGCGGACTAATCTCTCACTTGATGGCCGACCTGACCCCGACTCAATCTGAACAGCTGTCGCGCCGTCGTGCCCAGTTCGACGCATTCCATGCGGAACGACTCCCCGTGCTTGTTGACTTTTGCACGTCGCTGGAACTTCCTGACCCTCACCTCGTGCTCAACGATCCAACGCCTTTTGTTCCGCCAATCAACCAATGGGTTGCCGCACAGAACGCCGCCGAACTTTCTCGTGACGACCATGTTTGGCTCGCCACCCGTGTTGGATACCTGATTGGCGAATACTTCGTTTGCCGTTACTCAGGCTGCTGGTTCGTTGACGACAACCCTGACTCCAGCTGGTTCGCCCATTTTGTCGTTGGGCAATTTCCCCGTCATGGTTCGGCACGGATCGCCCCCATGCAGATGGCGACTGAATTGGTTGAATCGTCTGGTGACCTTGAGGCGTATTTGGGCGACGCGTCTGCTGCGATTGAACGTCAATCGTAGCGCAGCCGCACAACATGGTTTTTACGCTAGGCCTTCGGCACACCTTCCGCGTTTGGCCACGCGGGCTGGCCTTGGTACAATGTTCCGTAGTTCAGGCATTGTTCGCTTCGTTCAGGGCGGTGTCGTAAAAACCTTCCGTTAGGTGACCCTAGATGAATGTGGTGGTGACCGTTGGCGACGTCCTCGATGCTTCGGCTGACGTCCTGATCTCCACCGCTAACCCGTGGCTCAATATGTCCGGCGGCGTTAACGGTGCTATACGCGCACGTGAACCTGACATTCAATCCGAACTTCGCGCACACCTCGAATCCATCAGTGAATCCGCGATTCCCGCCACATCGGTTGTTCGCACTTCCGCCGGTGCTTTGCCGTTTTCCCACATCATCCACGCGGTTGCAATCGACCCGTTCTACGATTCATCGCACCAGATCGTCGCTGACACCCTTGTGGCTGCTTTCGGTCTCGCGGTTTCTATCGGCGCAACATCCGTTGCCATGCCGACGCTCGCGACTGGCTACGGCCCAATGACGATTGACGCTTTCGCCCGTGCATTCGCGGATTCCGTATTGTGCCGATTCCCGATTGAGACCGTCACGATTGTGGTTCGCTCTGACGAGAATGCAGGGATCATCAACTCTGTGCTTGCAGCCGAAACGTAGTGCATCGGGGCACCTAACATGGTTTTTACGCTAGGCCTTCGGCACACCGCTGTCGTTTGTTCAAGCCTCCCTCTGCTGGTAGAGTCATCCATAGTTCAAGCATCGCTCGCTTCGTTTAGGGCGGTGTCGTAAAAACCTTCTGTTAGACGCCGCTAGTCATCTGTAGTTCATGACCGAATCACCAAAACCGACAGCCTTGCTTATCGCTACGTCGGTACTGGTTATCGCTTTCTCGCTTTTCCTCGTCTCCGCTGCTCTCGCGGCATTTACCGTCACGTGGGACCCATGCTCGCTGATCGGTGGTGCGATTATTCTTCCGCTCCCGGCGGCACTTGCGGTCCAGCAGTATCGTGCGACCTTCCGTGGCGTGGCCGCTGCTGCACTCACGGCCGCCATACTCTTATTCATCGTCGGAGGTTTCGCAGCGTTCGCTTTTGCAACAACCTTTGGCGAAATCGCGATGGGCAGCGGCGAGCTACCTTGGTTCGGCCTGCTACTGCCAATGTTGGGGGTTGCCACTGTTGGCCTTTTCGGCGGATGGCTTAATTTGCGCTGGCGCAACAATTTGCCACCAACTACGACGGACGCTGCATGGCGATTTTCTCTGCAGGAGGCTCTCACTGCGGTTGCCGCCATCTCTGTGCTGACCGGCTTGACCGCATCGTTTATCCGGTCTACTCCACCGCGGTACGCGGAGAACGTCTCTGTCGCCGACGCTCCTTTTGGCCTTCCTGCCAGCGCCACCAATGTTTCATTCTGCCAAGGATTTCGTGTACGATCGCCTATGAATTCACCGTTGACGAAACCTCATTTCGTAAATGGGTGGCTGACGGCATCGGTTCCATTGAATCGGATGCGTCAAATACGAAACTCGAACCAATCATCACTCCGGTTTCGATCACTCGATACAACGCCTATTCTTCCGAGCTTAGCGGGCCGGATTCGATCACGGTGAACAAAGGCCTCCATTACTCTTGGTCGTTCGAGGATCGCGGCGTCTATGCTGTATTTGACTCGACAACAAACCGTGCATACTACTACGCACATTTCCACTGATGGTCCGCGGCGTCTAACATGGTTTTTACGCTAGGCCTTCGGCACACCTTCGATGTTTGGCAACGCTCGCTGGCCTTGGTAGAATTTCCAGTAGTTCGGGCATCGTTCGCTTCGTTCAGGGCGGTGTCGTAAAAACCTTCCGTTGTCCGCCAGAAAACTGCCGCGCTGATGAAAACATTGCGAGCTTTCTTAATCTTCTCGACAGTCTTGATCTATGGCATGACCGTCTTGGCCTTGCTGAAACAGGGTATCAACTGGCCAGCCGTCGCGATCCACGATTTGGTGGCGCTAAACTGGCGGTCGCAGTTCGACACCGACTTCTTGGTTTACCTATTTCTTGGCGCAACTTGGATTTCATGGCGGGAAGGTTTCACTGCAAAGGGACATCTCTTTGCGTTTCTCAGCGTTTTCCTTGGCGGGATGTTCACGTTTCCCTATGTCTTGATCGCCACCTATCGTGCCAGCGGCGATCCATTTCAGATTCTGCTGGGCATCCATCACCAGTCGGCATGTACCCATTCATGAACCGGGATCGCTCGGCCTAAACTGGCGGACAACATGGTTTTATGCTAGGCCTTCGGCACACCTTCCAACTTTGTCAACGCGGGCTGGCATTGGTACAATTTCTCGCAGTTCAGGCATCGTTCGCTTCGTTCAGGGCGGTGTCGTAAAAACCTTCCGTTGTCAGACCCTAGCTTTCCATGAATCTCTCTGAACTGCTGGCTAGCCTCAACCGGTTTGACGACGAACACACCATTTA